>JAZUFY010000116.1:0-35434 GCA_045640925.1 Bacteroidales bacterium | reverse complement strand
GCCAAGGTGACCTGGTTCGCCGAAAGCGGTTCCACTTGGAATGTTGTCGTTCCTGAAGCCGGCGTCGATGTCGAAGTCAGCGAACAGGAGTACGCCCTCACCGGCTTGTTGGCCAACACCAACTACGACGTGAAGGTCCGCACCATCTGCGACAACGGCGTATACAGCGACTTTGTCGTCACCAGCTTCATGACCCTCAACGAGCAGGGCATCGACGACGTCGACAACATGAGCTGCACCATCTATCCTAACCCGACCAGCAGCGCCACCACCATCAGCGTGAGCGGTGTCAACGGAAAGGTCAAGATTGCCATCGTCGACATGAACGGTCGCACCGTCGCCTCCGAGACCATGGAGTGCGCCGCCGACTGCGAGAAGACTTTGGATGTTGAGAACCTCGCCCAGGGTGCCTACTTCGTGCGCATCACCGGCGAAAGCGTCAACATGGTGAAGAAACTCGTTGTGAGATAGACCTCCCTGTAGGGGTGCAAAACCTTGCGCCCCTACCTTTACGCTAATAAAAAGCAGAGCCCCCCCGAAATGGAGGCTCTGCTTTTATTATCATTCCTCAATTCTCAATTCAAGAAGGCCCGCCCCCATTCACCATTCACTATTCACCATTCACTATTCACTAATTTTTCAATTCTTATCGACACATTGCAAAATGACCATTGACCATTGACCTTTTTCTCAACTCGCTCATTTTGTTTTCTCTATGTGTATTATTGGTATCTCTTCATCGTCGAAGTCAATTTTATATCTGCTTGTGCCTCGTTGTTCGCTTTCGTCAAATGGTACAAAATCGCTCTAAACAATCTCTGACCCCGACATGTAACGAATATCTGGATAATTGTTCCACCCATTGGCGGAATAAATCCCAAGGGATTTGATATTGGTTTGACCCCTAACGGGGTTGCGGATAATCATTTTTCAAATTAACATTTAGCGTATATTTAGAGCTAATATAAGTGCCATATACAATAACCAAAAATTAAGGCGCGGGGGTTAACCTACCATTAACCTACCATTAACCTACCCTTGACTTTCCCTTGACCTAAAAATAAGCAAAAATTTAACATTGATTGAGACAAATGTTAAAACACGCCCACCACTAAAAACAGGTGTTTTCTTGACACAGAAAAGGGCAAAAATCGAGCACTTTTATACCAAAAATGTGATGTTTTAGCACTATTTTGATGCAAAAACAGGTCAAAAATGGCCTCCCAATTTCATCTCGGATCAAAAAATGGGAGGCTGTTTTTGAGTGTAAAAAACGCCTAAAAACAACACTTTTGATTGCAAAGTGACCAGTGACCAGTGACCTTACAAACGGCATATAAGAATCAAATATATTTTTTGGTAAACAATTCGATACTCCCAATTCAAAAATTTTGTGTATCTTTGCAGATTGAAAAAATGAGAAAGTTTATTGGTTATCGGCTTTTAGTTAAGAGTTGGGAGGCAGCCTTTTTGAATTGAGAATTGAAAATTAGGCGCAGCCACCTAATAACGAATCACCAGTCACTAAAAATGAAGTAAGTGTATGGAAGAATTGACAATAAACAGAAATGTCCTGAACGATATTCGTAAGATCGTAGAAGAAGGAAGGCGACAGGCGTATGCTGCGGCTGGTCAGGTTGCCATAGTAACCTATTGGAATATCGGCAAGCGAATTGTGGAGGAAGAACAGCAGGGTCAGAAACGAGCCGAGTATGGTGCAAAACTTATTGCTAATCTTGCCCAGCAACTTACGTTGGAATTCGGTTCGGGATATGGCAAGCGTAGTTTAGAGCAATATCGCCGTTTCTACTTAAGTTTCAGAGATATAGAAATTGCGAACGCATGCGTTCGTAATCTGACATGGACGCATTTCCGTATCATAATGCGTGAAGCAACGCCAGAGGGAAGATTGTGGTATCTAAAGGAAGCATCAGAACAAATGTGGAGCACACGTACTCTGGAACGTAATGTTTCCACCCAATACTATGGTCGCATGATGGCTTCTCAACGCCAACAACTGGAATTACCGTCGCCAATGGTAGAAGAAGGAGAAGACCCCAAGGAGTATATCAAGAATCCCGTAGTTGCAGAATTCTTGGGGTTCCGTAAGGATACACAATTTGACGAATCAGAGTTGGAGCAGGCATTGTTGGATAACCTTCAGCAGTTTATCATGGAGCTCGGTCGTGGCTTTGCCTTTGTGGATAGACAGAAACACATTAAGACTGATACCGAGGACTATTATATCGACTTGGTGTTCTACAATTACAAGATGAAGCGATTTGGTAGCCAGCCATTCATATAGCTGGGGAATGACGAACAAGACAGAAAACCCCATGCCGTAGGTATGGGATAACCCACGAATCGATGCGATGTGACGAAACCGATGTCCGATACCTGACGGCATCGCGAAACAAATACAACATAACATACGTTGTGAAAAAAAATATATTGCCACATAATAAAACTTGAATTTTGGGGTTATTTATTCAAAAGGTTGATGGTTGGCAGTTTTTCGGCTGCCGGTTGTCAGTTATCAATATCATAAAGAGAATGAAGTGCAGTATACCTAAAGGGACCCGCGACTTTCTGCCAGGCGAAATGGCTCGTCGCAACTATATTTTTGATACGATTCGCGAAGTGTTCAAGGCTTTCGCTTTTGAGCCTATTGAGACTCCGTCGTTAGAGAACCTCTCGACGCTGATGGGCAAGTATGGCGAGGAAGGCGACAAGTTGCTTTTCAAGGTGTTGAACTCGGGCGATTTTATGGACGGGGTGGATTTTTCGCAGGATTACCACAAGGTGGCTCCGAAGATTTGCGAGCGAGGCCTGAGGTATGATTTGACGGTGCCTTTTGCCCGCTTTGTGGTGCAGCACCGCGACCAGCTGACGTTCCCCTTCCGCCGCTATCAGCTGCAGCCGGTGTGGCGTGCTGACCGTCCGCAGAAGGGCCGCTACCGCGAGTTTTACCAGTGTGATGCCGATATGATTGGCAGCACCTCGCTGCTCAACGAGTTGGAGCTGGTGCAGATGATCGACGCGGTGTTTCAGAAACTGGATGTGGAGGTGACGCTGAAGATCAACAACCGCAAGGTTTTGGCGGGCATTGCCGAACTGATTGGCGCTCCCGACAAACTGGTGGACATCACGGTGGCTATAGACAAATTGGACAAGATTGGGTTGGACAATGTGCGTGGCGAGCTGCGTGAACGCGGCCTCAGCGAGGAGCAGATTGCCGCCCTGGATCCCGTGTTTGCCCTCACAGGCGATGCGGAGGCCAAACTGCAGCAGTTGAAGACTTTGTTTGCCAACAATGAGGTGGGCACCAAGGGTGTTGAGGAGTTGAACGAACTCTTTGGATATATCGCCCAGGTGCAGCCGAAATGCCATGTGGAGCTCGACCTCACGTTGGCACGCGGGTTGAATTACTATACGGGAGCCATCTTCGAGGTGAAGGCGCACAATGTGACCATTGGAAGTGTTTGCGGCGGAGGACGTTACGATAATCTTACGGGCATCTTCGGTATGCCTGATGTGTCGGGTGTGGGCATCTCGTTTGGTGCCGACCGCATATACGATGTGCTGACCGAGTTGGACAAATTCCCCGCCAATCTGGGTCAGTCGGCTCAGGTGCTCTTCATCAATTTCGGTGCCGAGAGCCTGCCTTACTGCATCAGTTGTGCCGCCCAGTTGCGTGCTGCGGGTGTGAGCACTTTGGTGTATCCCGACAGTGCCAAGATGAAGAAGCAGATGGAGTTTGCCAACAAATGCCAGGTGCCTTTCGTGGTGTTTGTGGGCGAGAACGAGATTGCCTCAAAGAACCTGACGGTGAAGAATATGGCCACGGGCGAACAAAAGACGATGACCATCGCGGAATTGTTGTCGCTGTTGGGCAAATGATGAGGAACCTCCGAAATATAACACTGCTGATTTTGTTGATCACGGGTGCTGCCGCCTGGGGTCAGGACACGGTGCGGGTGGTGGACACGGTGCGGGTGCGCGACATTGAGGTGGTGCACGACACGGTGGTGCTCCGCGTGGTGGACAGCAGCATGTTGCGCAATTTGCAGGAACGCGAGGCTTTGATGGCCGAGAAGGAGCGTTTTTACAAAGAGATATTCAACAAATCGGGAGTTGACCAGTCGAAGATTGAGGCTGACCGTGACCACTACCGCCATCTGGTGGACTCGCTGCGGGCGCAGGTGCGTACCGCCGAGTTGGAGAATGTGCGCAAAGAGGAGGCCAACAAATATCTGGAGCAGAGAGCCCGCGATGCCGAAGGACGTGTGGCGGAAGCCACCAATCGCAAGAAGAAGGTGAGGGCCATTCAGGGCATAGCGATGCGTTTTTATCGCACCCCGCAATGGGAAGTGAGGCTCCAGCCCGCCGGAGTGGACGGCACCTACGACAAGGTGCTGCGTAACCGCAATGCGGGCAACATAGAGTTCGACTTTGTTACGGGTGCCTCGGTGATGCTGTGGGATCTGACCAAGTTCTTTAACAAAGAGCATGAATCTAAGAATATTGGCGACAGCAAGATAAAGATACCCGAGCTGCGCAAGTTCGACCAGGATTTTGCCTACGATTTGGGCATATATGTAGGTTTCGGAGGCAGCAATCTTTTCAAGAACTTTTATGTGGGGCCCTCGTTCCGTTTTGTCGATTTCTTCTATCTTTCGGTGGGGGTGAACATAGCTGAATACGATGTACTGGTGTCGGGCTATCATGACGGCGATTTGCTCAAGACCGCCCAAACGATAGACGACGTTACCGCCAAAGCGTGGCTCCTCAAGCCGTTCATTGCCATGAGCATCGATTTGGACTTCCTCTCGTATATCAAGAAGTGAGGACTTTTGTATCGAAATATCAATATTTTTATAAATAATTATATTTTTTTTGTATCTTTGCAAGTTTAAAAGGAGTGTATTGCAGTAGCCTGCACTCCTTGTAGAAATTTTATATAGTGTACAGTATCAATATCTTGAATACCCTATGAGGAAACCAAGACAAGAAAAAAGAGACCTGTATCGGCATGAAAATGTCCGATATTTGGGGTCAATATGCCTGATATTATTTGCATTAACGTTGTCAAGTAATGCTTTTTCGCAGGCCCGTACAGTAGTCATGCCCCACCAGGCTGCCGATACGCTTTACATTACTGGGGACACCTGTTTTACCATCCAGGACCCTGGCGGAACGCAGAAGTATGGGCACAACGAGGATTCGTGGCTGTATGTGGTCGCCTCTTCGCGTTCGGTGCATCTGCAGATTAACTATCAGACGGGTCCTTACGATGATGGTTTGGACTGGTTGAGGATATATCCCAGTTTGGATTCCAACGACTGGTACTATAATTACTGCGGCGAAGGGGAGGGGAGAATTGATTTCGGGGGTAACGATTTCCTGATACGGTTCCACTCCAACAACTATGCCGCTTACGATGGCTATGAAATCAAGGTGATGTACGACAACACGGTACAAGACCACCAGTTCACGCAGGTGAACGACTATACGGGCGTGCTGACATGGAGCGACAACAACACTGCTGCCACCGCTTGGACGGTGACCTACTATTGTGATGAGGATTCGGTGCAGACCATTACGACCACAACACCCAGTGTCACCCTTCCGAACTTGAAGCACAACACCTACTATGTCTACAACATTGAGAACAACACATCGGTGTGCCAGGACAATCAGTGGCATTACTTCCGAGCCTTCTGCGATGCGGGTGTGAATTTGGTGTCGCCCAAGGGCGACACTTACGACACGATGGAGGCGAATGTTTGTAATTTCCTGTATGGGGCTTCAGGTCCGCAGTATCATCGACTGCCTGAAGAATATACATTGACGTTTTTGCAGAGCCGTGACCGCAACGGATTCTATCTGCAAGGCAAGTTTTTGTCGAATGACAAATGGTATAGTTTTGCCTATCGTACCCGTATGGGGGAGAGAAGCTATAACTACTGGGGCTCGGGCAAGGTGAACCTGTATTTCCCTGAAGGTTACTTGCGCCTTGACAACGATGGTTTCCACCAGTATGATTTTTCCATCACCCAGGAGAATAGCAACTATGTGCGTCCCACGATGGGCACAGTTACTGCCACGAGTGCCGCTATCCAGTGGCAGGACAGCAGTCACGCCACCGCTTGGACGGTGCGCTATACCGACAATGAGAGCACTTGGCAGAGTCGTCAGGTCTCTACCCCCAGCATCACCCTCACGGGGCTGCAGCCGGGACACCAATACCTCTACACCATTGAGGGTAACGACAACACGTTGCAATGCTATGTTCCGGCCCGCCATGCCTTCAAAACTCAGGGAGGAAGCGACACCCTCTTGATGCCTTATAGGGGCAGTGACTCGGTGGTGATATATCCCAACAGTTGCTACACTATTCTTGATGCGGGTGGCGAGAACAATTATTTCCATACCGACAACTCCGTCTTGGCGCTCCATGCCAGTAATGGTCAAGGGTTTTATATCAAAGGATCCATCAGCCTTATGGGCGAAGACCGAATGTGGTTGTGGGACGGTAGAGAGATGAAGGAATATAGCGGCTATAACAACAATATCAACTTCAACTGCCCCACGGGCGAAGGCCGCATCTATTTCTTCTCCGATGTGGAGGGCATCAATTCGGGCATATCCCTGCATATAGAACAGACCGACACCGCCATCTACGACCTTGCCGCTTCGGGCATCACAGCCAACTCGGCAACGATAACATGGAACGACCAAAGTGCGGCTACGGGTTGGACTGTGTATTACGGCCTCAGCGAAGACTCTATCCATTCATTACCCGCTGTAAGCACCTCGGTAACACTCAGCGGCCTCACTGGGGGCACGCAGTATATATACTGGGTTGAGAACAACCTCGCGCAACACAGCCAGTGCTATTCGCACGAGCGCAAAGCCTTCATCACCCCAGGGGTTCCCGAAGGCTACCACTATATGAAATATCGCGGTGTGGATACGCTGTATGTCACTCCCGGCACCTGTTACACGATATGGGATGCCGGTGGCCCCGACCACGATTTCTTTGACTACGATACCTCCGAGCTGGTGTTGGTGTCGACCGATAACACCGATTTCAATATCCAGGGCTTTTTTGTGATAGGCGAGGATGAGTACGAAAATCAGACCAATAGCTACGATGGCGAAGACCGTCTTTGTTTCGGCCATAACCAGTCCGACCCCAATGATTATTACAGCTGTGTTGACGGGTGGTATCATGTGGGCGACAATCGCTCGTTCCAGATGACCAGCGAATATGGTTTCCTCCGGATTCGCTTCACCAGCAATGACTATCGCCACCGCATGGGTTTCCGCATGACCATAGACCAAGACAACGGCGCTATTGGCAATGTGGCCTTCACGAATATCTACGACACATGTGCCACGGTGACGTGGGACGACAATACCGGTGCTACCAGTTGGACTGTATGGTACGGCCCCGAAGGCGGCACCATGCAGAGCAGGACCACCACACAGAAACGGCTCCGGCTGAGCAACCTTATCGGTGGCACCATGTATAATGTCCGTATTGCCTCGGGCAGTGCAACCCAGTGCGCCCTGCGCGACTACTCGTTCTACACCCTGCCTGCAAACAGCATTGTGATGCGGTCGCACCAGCACGACACACTCATTATTTATCCGGGTTGTTACACCATCTACGACCCCGGTGGAAAGGGAGACTATCTGCCCAACGACACCGCCACACTGGTCATCAAGTCGTACAACGGTCAAGGGTTCTCGTGCATAGGTCAGGCCAGTGTGGGCAATCAGGACTACTCCGATGTGATGATGTTTGCCGGCGACTATTACGGTAACCGCTGGTGGTGGGAGGAACATTGGTGCGCCAATGGTGAGGCCGAGTTTGGCATCATGACCAATGAGGCGTTGCAGGATGCAGGTTTTGCCATCAAAGTGAAGTTCTATCCTACCATCTACAACCTTGACACCCTCAATATGACCGACACCTCGGTCACCATACTTTGGCAGGACTCCAGCACGGCCACGCAATGGACAGTCACCTACGGTCCCGATATGGACAGTCTGCAGACCCTCACGGTGAGCACAAAGAGTGCCAATCTCACTGGATTGCGCCGCAACCAGCAGTATTACTACAGCATTGAGAGCAACGCTTTCCCCAGCGGTTGTGTTTATCCTGTGGTCTACTCCGTCATCATGCCTTGCGACGAGGAGGTCAAACTGTTACAGTATCATAATCACAACACCAATCAGATGGGTATACCCCTCCTTTATAATGCCGATGAATATTGGTTGGACACCGCTTTGTGTTTCACCATCAAGGACCATGGCGGCAATAATCGGATGTTCTATCATAGTGAAGGAGGATCAAGCATCCGTACCCATAATGGTGCTGGCATCACCCTCAAGGGCTATTACGATTTGGGTGAAGGTGGAAGTATGAACATAAATTCGCCCAACTATTCGGGTTATTCTGGCAGCAACTACGTGAATGTTTATAGCAATACGGGCGATATAAATGTGAGCCTTTACTCCTCTGAGCGCGAGACGCACCTCGGTCAGGGTGTTGAGCTGGAAGCCCATGTCAACTACCCCATTTATAACATCAACGCTTCCAACATCACTTGCACCTCGGCCCAGCTCACCTGGAGCGACACCAGCAACGCCACAGGTTGGTCCATAGCCTATGGCACCTCTGAGACAGACCTCGACACCGTGACCAGTACCACACGCAGTTATTCGTTCACAGGTCTTGACCCCGACCACCAATATGTCTGCTATATTTCCAACAACTATGGAAGCACCTGTCAGGAACCGGTAAAATATGCCTTCATCACCACTTGCGACACCCATATTGTCATTATGCCCTATAAGAGCGATGTGACCCGAGTCATCAATATCAACGACTGCTACACCATCAAAGACCCTGGTGCCGACAACAACTATTTCTACAACGACTATTCTTATTTCCACCTCAAGAGCAACATTGGCGACAACTTTGTGCTGCGAGGCTGGTGCCACATGGGCGAGAACGACTACCTTTATGTCTATGGCAACAATGTGTGGTACACCTTCGGCTATGAGGACGATATCGTGATTCAGTCCGACGGTGATGAACTCACCTTCGAACTCATGTCTTCGGGCGACACCATCGTCAATGGAGGTTTCGAATTCACAGTTAGTTTCAATGCTATTGCCAATATTCAGACGTCGTTGATGACCGACACAACCTGCCGTGTCACGTGGGACGACCACAGCAGTGGCTCCGAATGGGTGTTTTGGTATAGCTCTGACCGCGAGCATTGGGACTCCATTCCTTGCCCTTCCCGCAATGTGCATCTGCACAATCTTGTGGAAGGCACTACCTATTATGTCTACATCACCAATAATGCCGTGGAGTGCATTGACACCACTTGGTTCCAGTTCTGTGCCGGAGGCGACAACTGCATAGACTATGCCAATCTCTATTCCTGCCACACTATTTGCCATACGGGACGTTATGACAATCCCGACGAGTATGTGGGAATAGTGGACTATGGCCCCGACAATATGTACTCGCGCCACACTATTGTTTCCGACACTACCGCCACCGATCCCCGCACGGGTGGTATGCTCAAGTGCGTCCCCAGTGGTTATGCGGCTTCGGTGCGTTTGGGCAACTGGGACATTGGTGGACAGGCGGAGAGCATACTGTATGAGTATATAGCCGACACTACCAACGCCGACATTCTCTTGCTGCGTTATGCTGCGGTGATGGAAGAGCCAGGCCATATCCCTGAACATCAGCCCAAGATTCATATCTCTTTGGTCGATGAAGACGGCAACGAGATTTATCCCGAGTGCTATTCCGCTGACTTTGTGGCCAGCGAGGCCCTTGGATGGAACCAGTATATGTACGACACCTGCAAGGTGTTGTGGAAAGATTGGACAGCGGTAGGCATTGATATGAAACCCCTGCAAGGCCAGCGTTTTTTCCTCAAAATTACTACCTACGACTGCAACGAGATGGGCCATTTTGCTTACGCTTATTTTACTTTGGAATGTCAGCAGAAAAATATGATTGCAAGTACCTGTGGTGAGGTAGTGGCAAATGATTTCACTATGCCAGAAGGCTTCCGCTACGAGTGGTACAACGTCGATAGCAGCGATGTCATTCTTTCCACCAATCGCAGTTATGAGGGCACCGAATTGGGCATCTACGGCTGCCGCGCTTACTTTGTTGGTGCCGCCTCGGGCAGCGATTGCTACTTCGAAAAATTTGGTATCATAGGCAGCATATACCCCTATGCCGATTTCTCCTACGAGATATTGGACACTGTGGATTGCCGTGTGGTGGTGCAGTTCTACAACCATAGTGCCGTGACTACCGACTCGGCTCATACCAATTTCACTCCCCAAGAGTGTGAGAGTTTCCTATGGACTTTTAGCGACGGTACCACGTCGTACGAAAAACATCCTACACATGTCTTCGAGCCGGGCTATGTTGATGTCAATCTCACCGCCTATATCGGTGGTGGCCATTGCGGTCACGACACCACTCAGCGTATCCTCGTTCCTTCGCCCTGCATTTCTTACGACACAGTCGACACCTATATCTGTAGTGGTGACACACTGCGTGTGCGCGATTCTGTCTTCACCGAAGCAGGCGACTATATTCTCCGCATCGAATACCGCCCCGACAGCATTTGGCAGACCTTCATTCATCTCGATGTGAAACCTGTATTCGACACCGATGTTTATGCCAATATCTGTAATGGCTTGCCCTACACTGAGTATGGCTTCTACGACTCCCTCCCAGGTGATTACGAACGCCACTACTACTCCGTTTATGGTTGCGACAGTATTTATCATGCCCACCTCGTCACCTCGGTGCCTGATTGGCAGTTCAGCTACGATGGTGAGACTTGGATGAACGGTGACACCGTCTTTGAAGGTTGCGAACCCTTCACCCTGTTTATGCGCAACGCTTCTGAAGGCGACAGCACTGCCACTTGGTTTTTCGGCGATGGTGACTCCCTTGAGGTGGACAGCACAAAGCACATTTATCCTCGTGGACTCTACTCGGTGCAACTTGTGGTGC
This sequence comes from Bacteroidales bacterium, assembly GCA_045640925.1. Classification (GTDB taxonomy): domain Bacteria; phylum Bacteroidota; class Bacteroidia; order Bacteroidales; family P3; genus Colimorpha. The sequence continues at coordinate 24,360 of JAZUFY010000116.1, read as the reverse complement.
GTAGCGGCGAAGAATGTGTCGACACACTCTCTTTGGACAATGCCATCAATGTCTTTGGTCATCCTACGGCTGATTTCTATTGGGATCCCGAACATCCCGAAGTGTCCGATCCTACCACCAATTTCATTAACAAGTCCTTCCCTGACGACACCAACCAGTTCTTCATGTGGTATTTCCAAATCAATGAAGGCGACACTTCCACCATGGACTCCTCTTCCCTCAAATCACCCTCCTACACCTGGCTCAATGTTCCAGAAATGCCTTCCGATTCGGGCTATTTGGTGCGTTTGGTGGACAATTATGCCAACATAGGACTGCGTGGCGACACTATTTTCTGTGCCGATACTATGGAACAGAAGGTAATTATCACCACCAAAGTGCTCCGTTTCCCCAATGTGGTTACCCCCAATGGTGATGGTACCAATGATATATTTGTTATCGTCAACCTTGTCGAGAAGGGCAATTATCCCTACAATCGTCTCACGGTTTACAATCGTTGGGGCGCTAAAGTGTACGATAAAATCAACATTACCACTATCGATGATTTCTGGGATCCCAATGCCACAAATTCACCTGATGGAACCTATTTCTTCCGCTTCAACGGTCAGGGAAATTATGGTGCAGTCGAACACAAAGGAGTCATCGAAGTTATGAGACAATAATGGTGCTAGGTGGCGAAGCGGCAGACGACCTCCTTAAACGTTTTGAAGCAAATGATTGACATGTGCAAGCATTTGTTTAACCCCTTTGCAATATTGATGATTTGGAGGTACTGATCTTTAGGACTGCAACAAAAGTTTGTAGTAAAGGTTGCGGGTGAAGCCGTATTTGGTCAGGGTGGTGCTGAGGCGGTAGCCGAGGTTTTCAAGGCTGCGGATGCTGGCGGGGTTGTGGGGCGAGGCTGTGGAACAGATGAGCGCGACTCCTTGGCGATGGGCATATTCCTCCAAACGCAGCCCCAACTGTTGCTGCAGGCCGTGGCCTCGATGGCACGGGGCTACGAGGCATATCTTGTAGTTGGCATTCTTGAGCGATGCACAGGCTGGTTGCTGCAATAGTACGGAAAGGTCTTCTTCGCTGCCAGGCTCGGGGATATACAGCACCGCAAGGGCCACAAGTTTACCTTCGACTCTCACTCCGAGTGCAGTATGTGGTGCGTTGAGACAGGCAAGCCACATCTCACGACTGTTGCGGCGAAGCAAATCGGGCCGTTCCAAGGAGGCAAGGATCTCGGCTTCGAGGTCGAGAACTTCCTCCAATTGGAACGGCCCGAGGATGCAGTATTCAAATGCCATTAAAAGAGACCTTCAAGGACTTTGTCGTCAACGAGGTTGGGCATGGTGACTTTGAGGTCGGGGTTGCTGTCCATGGCACGCTGGATGGCGAACATGGCACCTTCGTTGCGGGCCCAGCTGCGACGACTGATGCCGTTGTTGACGTCCCAGTAGAGCATAAGCTTGAGGCGACGGTCGCAGTCGGCAGAGCCGTCGAGGACCATGCCGAAGCCACCGTTCATGACTTCGCCCCAGCCTACGCCGCCACCGTTGTGGATGGAGACCCAGGTGGCACCACGGAAGGAGTCGCCGATGACGTTCTGCACAGCCATGTCTGCACAGCGGTTGGAACCGTCGTAGATGTTGCTGGTCTCGCGGAAGGGGGAGTCGGTGCCGGAGACATCGTGGTGGTCGCGACCGAGGACGATGGGTGCGGAGATTTCGCCTTTGGCGATGGCCTGGTTGAAACGCTCGGCAATCTTGGTGCGGCCTTCACAGTCGGCATAGAGGATACGGGCCTGGGAGCCGACAACAAGGTGGTTCTCATTGGCGCCCTTGATCCACTGGATATTGTCGCGCATCTGCTGCTGTATTTCGACAGGGGCGGTGGCGGCTATCTCGCCCAACACCTCCATGGCGATATGGTCGGACTTGTCGAGGTCTTCGGGCTTGCCGCTGGTGCAGACCCAACGGAAGGGGCCGAAGCCGTAGTCGAAGCACATGGGCCCCATGATGTCTTGGACGTAGGAGGGGTAGCGGAAGGCGGAGTGGTCGGCGTTCCAGATGTCGGCACCGGCACGGCTGCTCTCTAAGAGGAAGGCGTTGCCATAGTCGAAGAAGTACATACCACGGGCAGTGAGCTTGTTGATGGCTGCCACATGGCGACGGAGAGACTCCTGCACTTTGTCGTGGAAGAGTTCGGGTTGGTCGGCCATCATGACTTTGGCGTCCTCGAAGCTTACTCCGACGGGATAGTAGCCACCGGCCCAGGGGTTGTGGAGCGAGGTTTGGTCGGAGCCGAGGTCGACCTGGATGCCTTTCTCGGCGCAATATTCCCAAAGGTCGACCACATTGCCCTGATAGGCGAAGCTGCGGGCAATCTTTTTGGCGCGAGCGTCGTTGACTTTGGCAAAGAGTTCGTCGAGGTTTTCATGCACCTCGTCGACCCAGCCCTGGTCGAAACGTTTCTGTGTGGCGGAGGGGTTGATTTCGGCGGTGATGGAGACCACACCGGCGATGTTGCCAGCCTTGGGCTGAGCACCGCTCATGCCGCCAAGACCTGCGGTGATGAAGAGTTTGCCGGCAGTGCCGCCACCCAGTTTGCGGGCCGCATTGAGGACGGTGATGGTGGTGCCGTGGACGATGCCCTGAGGGCCGATATACATGTAAGATCCTGCCGTCATCTGACCATATTGGGTGACACCCATAGCGTTGAAGCGCTCCCAGTCGTCGGGTTTGGAATAGTTGGGGATCATCATGCCGTTGGTGACAACCACGCGGGGAGCATCCTTGTGCGAGGGGAAGAGTCCCATGGGGTGGCCGCTATACATGGCGAGGGTCTGCTCCTCGGTCATCTCGCTGAGGTATTTCATAACGAGGCGGTACTGGGCCCAGTTTTGGAAGACGGCACCGTTGCCACCGTAGGTGATAAGCTCGTGGGGATGCTGAGCCACGGCGGGGTCGAGGTTGTTCTGAATCATGAGCATGATGGCGGCAGCCTGACGACATTTGGCGGGATAGGCGTCGATGGGACGGGCATACATGGGATAGGTGGGACGGAGACGGTACATATAGATGCGACCGTAGAGGCGCAACTCCTCGGCAAACTCGGGAGCCAGCATGGCGTGGTCCTTGGGGTCGAAATAACGCAAGGCGTTGCGGATGGCAAGTTCCTTCTCGGCCTTGGTGAGGATGTCCTTACGCTTGGGGGCGTGGTTGACGGTGGTGTCATAAGGTTGCGGAGCGGGCAACGGATTGGGAATACCCTGGCGCAATTCGTTTTGGAATTCTTCGAGTGTCATAGTATTTATTGTTTTAATTATATATATATTTCAAAATTGACAAAAGGCTTGGTTAAAAACAGAGCTGTATACCCGCCTGAAGGTCGGGGAGCGGCATGGTGCAGCCACATTTGGAATGGACCATGGCGGATTGGTAACGGAGATAGATGCCAAAAAAGTCGAAGGAGAGGCGGGTGATGGCGCCGAAGACAAACTGATAATCGGACAAGGGGGCATCGAGGGCGTACTTGGTGGTTTGATTGAACACGACACCATTGTTGATGTCCTGCTCAACACGGTATCTGTTGGCACAATTCCAACCTACAAAGATGCCCAAATCCCAATGCCAGCCCCTGCTGGTGAGGCCGCCAGGCACAAAGCGGACACGTTGGAACAGCTCGAGGTCGAACTGATGCATGTTGAGTCTCTTTTGTGTGATGCCGGCAGCATTGGCGAGGCCCAACTGATCATCGGCGGTGTTGGCTGACGATTCGTCGTAATTGTAGTGCGACCAGTTCCACTCCAACCCCATGCCGAGGCTGTAGGGTTTGCCAAAAGCACGCATGATGCGGAAACCCAGATGGCCCGAAGGCGACCATGGGGAGAGGTTGACATCGGTGACCGTGGCACCGAAATTGTCGCCATACATGAAATAAATATCTTTGCGCCATTTGGCACTATTGCCCCAATTGGATGGTTTGAGATCGTTGGGAGACATGTTATAGTCGTGATACGTTTTGTGTGAGCCGGGTGAATGAAATCCCATTCTGAAAGGTGCGCGCATGAGCACCAGGCGACGACGGTCGGTATCGGAGAGTTTGAAATGGTCGGTATAACCCAGATAGCTGACATTGAGGGTGCAGCTGTCGAGGGAAGCTTTGGAGAGTCTCAGATAAGGGTCAGAGATTGTATCGTAAGAACATTCGATTGAGCCGAACTTCTCCAAGGTGCCATCGGGGCGCTGCTTGTTGTAGAAAACAGGATAATGCTTGAAGGAGGACAACAGATGCACTTCAATATAGTCTTTGGTTTCGCGAATTACAAAGGTAGGCTCTATGTGGCGAGGCTGCTTGTCGGTGAAATAGGAGGCCTGGGGCACACCATAGCCGAGAGCATAGTCGAAATAGGGATAACGGTCGGCAGAACGTTCAATCTCACGCATCATCTCCATAGCTGTTTTGCCAGGCATGGACTGCCATGCACAGGCAGCAAAGCCTGCGGTGAGAGGGCACGAGAAAGAGGTGCCATAGACATCGTCGACTTTCGAATCATCCTTGTTGGCTGCAGCAAAAACATGACCAAAAGCAGCGACATTGGGTTTGATGCGGCCATCGGCAGAGGGGCCATAGGAGCTGAAAGAGATGTGGCGATAGGTGTCCTGTTCCCAATCTATACCGCCCACGCAAAGCACACTGTCGGCATCGGAGGGGGTGACAATGGTCTTCCACTCCTTTACATCGGCCTCGTTGCCCGCCGAGCAACACACCAGGATGCCCTTCTTGGCAGCAAGGTTGCCCGCTTTGGCCACATACGAGGTACCGTCCATGTCCTTGGTGTAGTAGCGCTCCTTGCCATAGCCGAGCGAACTGCTGATGATATTGGCGCCATGTTGGTCGGCACGTTCCATGCCCATCATCCACCAAACCTCTTCTTTGAAAGGCTCCAGATCGACCTCGGTGCGATACAGGAGGAACTCGGACCCTGTGGCGAGGCCCAACTGCAACTTGCCAACCACACCGGTGATGCAGGAAAGAGTGGAGAGGCCATGGCTGCTCCAGCCATAGACGTCGGCTTTCTTGTTGGGGAAATTCCAGGTGTCGAGAATACGGTGATTATCGCGCAGATGGGCAAAGGCCTTATGGGTGTTGACGCGAGGAAAACCGCCGTCGAGCACAGCGATGCGGATACCTGTACCGTCGTAACCTTTTTCAACGAACAACTGGCCCTGCATGCGGATGAGTTGCGATGTCAAACCATTCGTGTCCATAGCCTGAGCAAGGGGCTGAGATTGACGAGCCTGTTTTGCGGCAGCTATCTGCATATCGGTGGCAATAAGCACCACCTCGCGCACACAAGGCAGTTGAGCGATGGCGTCGATTTGTGCAGGGGTGGCCATCACCGCCATAGCGTTGAGCCAGCGGCTCTGTCCCACCTCTTCGGCAGCAAGATTGTTGACTTGCCCCACATAGTTCTCGCTCAAGGGATAGTTGGAAAAATCGTAGAGATCGGCACCACACTGATTGTAACGCTCTATGGCCTTGGCATCAAAATAGGCGTAGGGGTCGAAAGTGGTACCCGCTTTGTCGGCAAGGAAGACCCAATAGCACGACTGACCGAAAATCGGCGAGGCAAACATTGCCACAAAGGCAAACAAGATGAGATATTTAATATTTTTCATTGTAATACAGAATGTAATATTTCGTGTGAAGTGAAATTGCGGAACTCGGCCAGATGCAATTGGAAATAATCCAACAAACTATTGATAAGTGTGATGCGTTGTTTTAGAGTGGCGAGGGGACAAGGGGTGTCGTTGTGTATGGCCTGCAGATAATAGTGAAGCAGCTGGGAGGTGTCGGCATCGAGCATTGTCTCGCCTGCAAACTGGAACCTGCCATTGGTGAGGTTGAAACGGGGCTCGCGCTGACTATAGTTGTCCAAAGGCTCGATGCCGAGATAGCGGGTGAGCCGCAACATGAACAGCACAGGCAGCTGGCTGTGCTGCGACGACACAGGCTCGCGGAGTTTTTGCAAAGCATCAACCACATAGTCGAACAACTCCTCGTCGGGTTCCTCCTCGCGGAGCGTCTTATACAGCAACTCGGTCATAAAGAACACCACCGCATTGCGTACAGCCTCGTCGTCAGCATTAGGCAAACAGCTCCCTATCCATTTTAATTTTTCATCAATATGCGGGGCAATCTCCTTGACATAGTTGAGCGACGTCTTGGGGTTGGCATACACCACCGTGTCCAAATAGCTCAGCGGCTGAAGCAGATTCTGCTTGGTGCGGCCGCTCCCTTTGCGGACACCCTTGAGTATGTAGGATCGCACTCCCAATTCGCGCGTGAAGAATTTGGCCACCACCGATGTCTCTGAATAAGGCGTGGTGTGCAGAACTAAGGCCGATGTCGAAAACGCAGGTGTCAAAACTATCTTACAATTAATATTTTGGTTACAGAACGCATAGCCCCATTGGCATCGGAGGCAAACACAAAATAGGGACCGCTGGCCACACGTTCGCCACTCTGATTGCGGCCGTCCCAGATGGCCTGGCCTCCGTTGGCTGTGGTGGAATAGACAGTATGTCCGCGAGCATCGGTGATGTGCACCAAAGCGTCGCGGGTAAACCCTTTGATGGCTATGGGGCCGTCGTAATCGGGACGTACAGGGTTGGGGAAAGCGTGAATATCGGGCAGGGGCTCTGCAAAAGCCTCGGTGGCGGTGGAACGGTAGGACTGGAGCCCCTTGTCGGTGCCCACATACACTATGCCGCTCTCGGGATGGACCGCCAGGGTGACAATCTTGTTGGAAGCCAAGGGACTGTTGGCCATGGTGAAATGATGAATCTCCTCCAAACCATTGTCCGATATCAGATAAAGGCCGTTGTTGGAAGTGCCCACCCATTTGCGATTGGCACCATCCACAGCAATACAGGCGACATTCTCGTAGGCCATCAAATACTCATAAAAACCGTCCTGATTGATCAGGATATTGCTGCAACTGACAGGGGCCTGACCACCATTGCCGCCATTGTTGAAAGCACGGTAGCCGTCGTAAATAACTTTGATGCCCTTATCGGTGCCAAACCAGATGTCGCCATGATGGTCCTGCGCCAAGCAGTTGACGGTATGGGTCTCGAGTTTGCTGCCATTGTTCGGGTTCACGTAGGCAAACCTGTCTTTGCCGTCGTGGACATAAATAATGTTGCTGCTGTTGGAACTATTGGAATGTCCGGCAAACCATTTGTAACCGTTGATGCTGTCCCAAAGAATCATATCCAGCTCGCGACCACGCACCGCCGCACTGGTGTTGAACGATTTCCACGACCCGTCTTTATATCTGACCACCAAGCCGTGGTCGACCATCGAATTGGTCATCCACAAGTTGCCTTCATTGTCGAAAGCCACAGCCCCCACACGATAAGTGTTGTAAGCACCGTTGTCGAAGGGCACCAGCACCCCCTCGGTGTTGTCCTTGTTATAAAGGGCTTGGACGGTATTGTTGCGAATATCGACAATGCCGTAGCCCCAAGCCGCAGCGCTGATATGCTGCCTGTCGGTGGGGTCTACCGACATGCTCACCACGTCTTGGAACACCTTCCCCACATCGCCAAAATCCAGCTGCTCCCACTCGCCCTGGGTCAGGGTGTGCAGATTGCCCTCCAGAAATGCCCCTTGGTAGGTAGGCATCTTGCCGCCCGGGCAGAGGTACAGTGCGTCGTAGGTGGCATGAAGGCTGAAGACATTGTCGTCGTTGAAAGGCCCCTTCGGCGCATGGCTGCAAGCCTCGGCGGAGCCCTGCGGCATATCGAGCAGCCCCGCCCACGAATGGCCCATCCACAAGGTGCCATCCTCGTCCATATCCACATCGCGCACCGTCACACCGTAATAAGGCAGGTCGGTCACGCTGTCCAACAACCGAAAATCGGCATCATAGATGTCCACCTTGCGGAAACCGCACACCAACGTGCGTCCATGATGGCAACGGATCGAGGTCACCATAGCCGTAGGCAGGCTGTCCCAGCCGCCCATCCTTTGATAATACACCTTCACGCTGTCTATAGAGTCGGTGGCAACAACGTTGACGGCAGCCACCAGCGACTGCCCGTTCACCTCCAACACACGCACCGACTTGTGTTTGAGCGGCGAGAGAGTGTCGCGTCTCCAACTGTCGAAAATATTGAGATGCTCGCTCTGGCGAGGGGCATAGAGCAACCCGTCATCGGTGGCGGCAACCATCGCCGTATCCGCAAAGGCAACGTCATACACCGCCCCCTGACCACCGTCGGGGCCGAGATAAAAAGTCTCGCGAATCTCGTGCAGCCTCAAATCAAGCACCACCAACCCGAAACCTGTGGCAAGATAAGCCTTGTTGTCCTGAAAACGCACATGATATATTTTCTTATCGCCGCTGATGCTGCTGTTCTTGATGTCGGAAATGTGATACACCTCATCATCCGCCAGCAAATCCACCGCCGAATTGGTGTAGGCTATCACCATACAGCCGCTCCCCTCATCATAAGCAAACGTGCTGATGCCCACATCCGACAAACCGCCCACCTTAGTCAGAGGGGTAGCGGACTTGTCGGCCTTGTCGTAATAAAACATCGACATCCGTGTGGCGGCATAAACACGCTGCGGGGCGGCACAGACATGGCGGACAGAGACGTAGGAGTTATGGTCGGCCCACTCCCCCACAGCCGTTTGGGCACAAAGAACCATGCTTGTGCAGACCATCATCAGTATCAAAGCCAGCTTCTTCATATCATATTTCATTTCACAATTCACAATTCACATTTCACATATCACATCTCACATCTCACCTTTCACATTTCACTTTATTTATTTTTTCTCGGCAGGAGCAACTGGCACAACAGCATCATCACCCAGGTGACAACCGTACTCAAGGCCACCGAAAGCAGCATCCACCAGAAATTGGCAAAACTGAACGCCTCCAGCAGGAAGTAAGCCAAACAATAGATGAGCGACATAATGAGCAGATACATCGAGAACGCCTGGAACGGCACCGTGTGGGCCCCCGGGACATCGATATCGATGGGGTCATCCCGCGTGAGCATACGGTTGCCGAAAGTAATGCGGGCAAAAGCCACAAGCGTGCAGCAGAATGTATGCAACCCAGGAATGTTGCAAAAAATATCCACCACCATCCCCACAACAAACGCCACCAACAACATCAGCACCCGCCCCATGCGCGTCGGAAGCATCAGTATGGCCAAAATGTAGATAAACGGCACCATGTAGCCACCCAGATAAACATAGTTCAAAATCAATATCTGCAGCAGCAGCAGAATGAGGAAGCGGAATATATTTGAAAATACAAGTTTTGTCATATTGTTAGTTTGCTTTTGTATTGAGGAGGTTTGCTTTCGTTTGAGCCATCAGCGAATCCTGCTCGGCTTTGAAACGATTGTCGATAATATACACATGGTCGAGTTTTTGGAACTCAGTAGCCAAACGCACTTTTACATTGTAGAACCCGCTGCCTCGGGCGGTCGAGAGACCCTCGACAAAACCCACCATCACCCCTTCGGGGAAATCGTTGGCCATACCGCTGGTGACGATGGTGTCGTTCTTGTAGAGTTTGTAGGTTGTGGGTATGTCCACCACCGTGGCAAAACGAAAATCGCCCCCCTCCCATATTAGGGATCCGTTGGTGTTGGTGCGGGTAAGCCGCACGCTGTTGCGACTGTTGGAGTGCAATACTGGCATCACCGTGGCAAAATTGGCTGTGGTATGCACCACCACTCCCACGATGCCCTGGGGCGAGATGACGGCCTGGTCTACCTGTATGCCTTGGTTGCGGCCTTTGTTAATCATGATATAGTTGTCCTGCTGGTTCCACGAATTTTTCACAACCTGGGCTTCGGTGTAACTATAGCGTTGATTATACACGGTATCGTTGCGTTCGAAATGGCGATTATTGTACTTGATGTACGATTCTTCCATCTGGGCACGCAGTTTGGCGTTTTCGGCGGCGAGAAGCTCGTTCTCGCGGCGCAAACCAAAATAATCGCCCACCGAAGCCACGATTCCGTAGCACCGCCCCGCAACCGAATTTCCCACATGCACCAGTTTCGACCCTTGGTAATAACTATTCTGCGTCATAAAAATAATGGCCAGAATCTCCAACAGGAGGAAGACAAAAACGTAGTCGAATTTTTTTAGAAAAGCCAGTAATGAATCCATTCGTCAGTTGTTCAAGTAATTAATAATTGCCTGTTGGGTCTCATCCACCGCCTGTTCCAACACATCGTTCACTATCGTAAGGTCGAAATGTTTGGCCATCCCCAATTCTGCGGCACTACGGGCGAGACGTTTCGTTATCGACTCCTCGCTCTCGGTGCCGCGATTGCGCAAACGCTGTTCGAGCACTTCGACACTCGGTGGCATGACGAATATGGACAACGCATCCACTCCGAAATATTTCTTGATATTCATGCCACCATTCACGTCCACATCGAAAATTATCACATGCCCGTTGTTCCAGATGCGGTCGATTTCCGATTTGAGCGTTCCGTAGCGCGTTCCCGCATACACCTCTTCCCATTCCAAAAAGTCGTCAGCCTGTACTCGCTGTTCGAAAACTTCGGGAGTGAGGAAGTAGTAATCTGTGCCGTCCTTTTCGCCCTGCCGTGCTTGTCGGCTGGTGGCCGAGATAGAAAACTCGAAACAGTCAAACCGTTTCAGTATCTCACGAATAATGGTGGTCTTTCCGCATCCCGAAGGGGCTGAAAACAATATCGCTTTTCTATTATTCATTATTGTTAGACTATATTATTATTTTTGACAACTCTTTTATTCGAAATCCTCGAACATCGGAATATCTCTCTAAAATTTTCTATCAAATACCTTGTAAAAATTCTTCACAACAAGCGAGTCCGCATCCCAATTATATTGTTCGGCAATCTCAGCCACACAGGCCAAAGCCTCTTCGCGCTCGGCAATGCTGTTTAGACGCACGATGAAGTCGTTGTAGGCCTTCATGTTGTTGTGGAACAGCTCGCTCATGAAACTGAACTTGTCGTTGATGTTGATGATGGAGTGCAAATTGTCCACTTTCTTGCTCCTCACCTTGGTCTCTAACTGGTCTTCGATATTGTGGCTGGGGTGGTTGAGTGTATCGGCCAGTGTGCGAACGGTGGGGAGTTCCTCGGCCTTCTCTTTTTTTAGATAATCCAACAGCGACTCTTTTGGTTTGGCCTTGGGCGTTTCTTCGTCAAAATTCAATGTGTCGGAGAATAGACTGTCGTTAGGATTGCCCTCGAGGTTGTCCAACATGGGTGGCATAATCGGTTCGGCCTCTTTCTCCGGCTCCTCGGGAGCAAACACAGGATTAAAAACCTCCTCGGCAGCATTACGTGCGGATTCTTCAGCGGCTTTCTTCTCTTCAGCGGCCTTGCGTGCGGCAGCCTCGGCGGCTTTCTTCTCTTCAGCGACTTTGCGTGCGGCAGCCTCTTCAGCGGCCTTCTTCTCCTCGGCAGCCTTGCGTGCGGCTATCTCAGCGGCCCTCTTTTCCTCAGCGGCTTTGCGTGCGGCAGCCTCTTCAGCGGCTTTCTTCTCATCAGCGGCCTTGCGTGCGGCTATCTCAGCGGCCTTCTTTTCCTCAGCGGCTTTGCGTGCGGCAGCCTCTTCAGCGGTCCTCTTTTCTTCAACGGCTTTGCGTGCGGCAGCCTCATCTGCAGTTTTTTTCTCCTCGGCAGCCTTGCGTGCGGCAACCTCGTCTTCGGCTGAATCATCTTTGCCCACTTGGAGTGTGGTAACATAAAGTTCGCGCAGCTCCTGCAACAAGATGTCTATCTCGATAGGGGTCAAACCATCATTCTTACGGATACTTGAGGCCATCAAACCTATCCGTTCCAGGCCTTCGACAAGAGAATTTTCAGATTTTTTCATTGTATAGTGCTTTTTATTTCATTGACTAAAAAAACCTTGCACCAAAATGTATGGCACAAAACATTTTGTAAAGATACTATATAAATTGCAAATATGCAAAAAAAATTTTCACCGTCCAAATTTCGCAAATAAAAATCTTGCATAACACAACAAAGGGTCGCCCCAAAATAGACCGCCTTTTTGTCATTTTCTCCAGTCCGGAGCTTCTGGAATATCCGGAATATCCGTTCATTCGATAGCGTAGAACCAACTCTCACTTAATTCTTAATTCAAAAGCGGCAGCCACGCATAAATCATAATTCTTCAAGGTACTGGGTCGTAGCCGGATCCGCCCCAGGGATTGCAGCGGAGGATGCGTTTCAGGGCCAGCCAACCGCCTTTGAAGGGGCCGTACTTTTTGATGGCTTCGACGGCGTATTGTGAGCAGGTGGGGGTGTAGCGACAGGCCGGCGGGGTGAAGGGGGAGATGCAGTTGCGATAGAACCAGATGAGCCCCAGCATGATTTTGGATATTATTTTGCTGATGATGGTCATAGTGGCGGTTTTGTTGTTCGACTGTTTTTTCTCCTCCAGAAAACAGTGCTCTATGGGTGGTCAGTTTTGTGGTTTGTCAGGGGTGGTGATGGCTGCGGTGAGTTTGCGGGTGATTTTGTCGAATTTGTGGCACAGGACGGTGTAGTCGAGTATCTCGTTGTGGACGTAGTTGACGGTGAGCACGATGTGGAGGTTCTGCTCTTCGAGAAGGACGTTGAGCTGGGGTTTGCAGTATTGGCGGTAGCATTCGCGTGTGAGACGCTTGACGCGGTTGCGGTCAACGGCGTGGCGGAATTTGCGTTTGGAGGTGGCAATTAGCACTTGTGAGGCTACGCCAGGGGGCAACGATTGTGCATCGCACGGCATCCAACGCACACTGTAAGGGAACACCATCAGCTGATGCCCCGATTGAAACAGAGCGTCAATCAGTTTCTTGCTGCACAGACGTTCTTGTTTGCTGAAAGTGGCCATCGGTTAGTCGTCTTTACCGTCGGTGGTAGCGGGTTCTTTGGCTGCTTTGCGTTCGGCACGGCGTGCGGCGGCCTGTGCTTTACGCTCTTCTTGCAGTTGTTTGTATTTGGCTTTGTTGGCAAAGACCGATTTGGTCTTTTTGGCCGACGATGCGGAGTGTCCGATGATAATGTCGCCGTCTTTTTTGCGGCTTGAGGAGGAACGTGACGATGCTGTGCTGCCTGATTCTTTGCCTTCGAGATAATGCTCTATGGCCATGGCCATGGAGGGGGCGGCTTTGGTGGGGGCGCCGATGGTGAGTTTGATGCCAGCGGCTTTGAGGGCGGAGTGGGTCGAGGCGCCGAAGGCGGCCACCAAGACGTTGTCGCCTTTGAAGTCGGGGAAGTTCTTCACCAGGGAGCGCACGCCGATGGGCGAGAAGAGGCATATCATGTCGAACTCGCTGAGGTCGAACTGGGTCAGGTCGCGGGGCACGGAAGTGTACATTTGGGCCTTGGTGTATTTGAATTTGGCTTTGTCGAGCTGCTTGGTGTAGTCGGTTTGTTTTTCGTCGGAGCAGGGGAAGAGGAATTTCTCTTCGCGGTGTTTCTGCAATATCTCGACGAGGTCGGAGAAGAACTGGTTGCCGAAGAAAATCTTGCGTTTGCGATACTGGATGTAGTTCTGCAGATAGAGGGCGATGGCCTCGGAGGTGCAGAAGTATTTCATGGTGTCGGGGATGATTTCGCGCAGTTCTTTCGCCATGCGGAAGAAATGGTCGACGGAGTTCTTGCTGTTGAATATCACGGCGGTGTATTCGGAGAGGTGAATACGGGTTTTGCGAAATTCCGAGGCGGAGATGCCGACGACTTCGAAAAATTTATAGAATGTGAAATCGATGCCGTAGTTGGTCACCAGGTTTTTGTAGGGCGATTTCTCCAAATCTGGAGGCGCAGGCTGTGAAATGAGGATTTTTTTGATTTTCATGCAAACTTGTTCTTTATTCGCTACTCTCTGACTAATAAGATGTTAAAAGCTTTGTTACTATTATAATCGGTACAATTTCGAAGATGCAAAGATAATAAAATAAATACAATTTTGGGGCATTTGAATTTGTTAAAATTAGTTGCATACCCCTTATAAGCCTGGAAATGAACAAAAAAGCCAATATTCCAAATGTTATTTTGAAAAAGATGGTTCCCATGTTGCCGGTGTAGCATACGAAGAAGCTCATCACGGTGGCCACGATGCCGTAGAGCATGTGGTAAACGTAGTTGCTCGTGATGTACAGGCTGACCGATTCGCTGTTCTCAAAGGCGTTGCCGACGAAGCGGATGAGCCCGTTGCGCAGGAAGTAGGCCCCTGTGCAGCATAGGAGCAGCACGAGGTATTGCCCTATCTCCAGCCAGATGTTTTGTTCGGCGGGTTGCAGATAGTAGTAGGTCAGCAGCACCACGGGGATGAGCATCAGCACCGCTATGGGGGCTTTGTCGCCGGTGTGGGTCATGTTCGATTCGCGCAGGTTGCGGTCCATGGCACGGCGGTCGATGGCCGATTGAAATACGTCGATTACGTTTATTTGTTTGGCTCGAAGGTAGATGCACGACAGCAGGAAGGAGAGGGCGATGAAGGCGAGGAACCATCCAGGAGCCCCTTGGCGCTGGATGGCTGTCTCGTGGTTGTGGGTGACGGGCAGTGCGTGATGGGTAAAGAGGCTGGTGCGGGTGTGCGTCTGTGCCACGGCTTGGCCGCTGGGCCATGCTGCGGTGTCGGTGAACATCATGCCTGGCAGGGATTGGAGTCCGAGGCTGGTGTCCGGCAGGGCCGAATAAGGAGGTAGTGTGTCAATTTGGGTCATTATCTATCGTGTGACTATCATTTTTTGTATGGCACCTTGTTTCTCTCCGTGCAACAAGAGTGTGTAGATGCCAAAACGCAGATGGGCGGTGGAATATTGTGTGGAAATTGAATTTGCGGGCAAAATAATTTTATCGGCGAGTCGCCCCAAGGCGTCGTACACCTCTATTTGGCGGTCGTGGGCACTGGGTGGGCAGGTGATGGTGATGGAGCCGCAGGCGGGGTTGGGGTAAACCGAAAAACGTGGACTGTCGGCTTCGCGGGGGATGGACAGCAGTTCGGCCTCTTCGACCTTTCCGCAGGGACGGTCCCACAGGCAGATGGGGAAGATGATGTCGTCGATGTGGGCGCAGTCGCTCCGTTCGGTCACGGAGGCATCTTTTTGGTATACCCATTCCAAATGGTGCGTTCCGGCGGTGATGGGACAGCTCTTTCGGCCCCACTCGCCATTGCCAGTCCAGTAGCCTCGGCGAACACCGTCGATGTAGAAGTACAGCCTGTCGTCGGCTTCGCTCGAAACGCTGTAGCAGAACGCTATGCTGTCATCTGCCAGCACCTCGATGTCGATGGCCAGCACCGTTTTTTGGCTGTGGTCGATCTTGGCGGAACGGGCAGAGAACAAGCCTTCGTGGGCGTGCGTGCTGTCGATGTGCCAGTTCGTGGCTGCCCAGGGGAAATTGTCGAAACTGCCTGTCTCAAATCGTTCCGCAGCGCGGAACAGGGGCAGCCAATAGCGGTATTCTTTGGCGTAATTGCCACGGTGCACGGTGAAGTCGAGTCGGTGATAGGCGCTGTCGCAAGGCGTGAAAGTGCCGTGCCACACCCCGTTTTGGCCTTCGAGGCGGGTCTGCCCCATCACCACTGAGTCGGCTTCGTGCGATAAGGTCAGTTCCAACCCATAGGTGTGGCCGTGGTGCAGAAGGGTGGGGGCGAGGCTGTCGTCAACGATGCGTATCGAAACCAATTGGGGCCGCACATCGGCCATCTCCAATCGGACGGGCATTTGTAGATAAACGCTGTCATTGCTGTCGGTCATCGTCAGGTGGGCGGCCAGCAGGGGCTCCATGCCGAGGGACAGGGTGCCGAGGTTGAGGGCCACGAGGGTGTCGTGGTGAGGTGGCAGCGAGACGATGATGGAAGGCTCCGACATAGGCAGCGTGGCACCCACGAGGTCGCTGCTGTCTTGCGTCAGCACAAGTTTGTGGTTGCGCGCCTCGCTGCCTGCCACATTGCGGAGGTGGAACAGCAACTCGGTGTCGCACAGTCTGTAGTCCCTCACTGCCACCCATCCCTGTGCAGGGGCGGTGAGGGGCAGCGTCTGCTGCCGATAGGTGGCTTCGGGACGTGTGGCGGTGAGGGTCACGCTGTCGCCTACCAGCGAGTGGGCGAAGTCTATTTTGGCCACCCCGTCGGCATCGGCCACCGAGGTGCCTATCAGCAGGGTGTCCTGAGTGACGGCTATGCGGGTGTAGGGTGCGGAGCGAAGCTGCAGCGACGCCACCCCCTCGCCACACTCGGTCATATCGAACATCGGCAGCGTGTCGTTGCGGCCCAGGAAGAGGGTCGTCGTAGGGTCGCCGAGCAGGGTGTAGAGCTCCCAGTAGTAGGCGTCGTACACCGACCCCGACTGGCTCACGGCCTGGCACCCCCTGTGCATCATGGCTCCCAAATTCGGCATATTCGGCCATCGGTCTGCCTCACCCTCCGCAAATCCTATAGCCACGTCGTCGAAGGCTCCGGCATGGCTCCAGTCGAAAGCGGGATGATCCGATACGGGTTGCTTGGCCCCCACGGCCCAATAGTAGTCCTCGTTCCACAGCGACTCGTTGGTGGCCCCTATCACCGCCACGGCGCCGCCGTCGGCCTTGCGCAGCAGCTCCTCGCCGAAGCAGGTGCCGTCGAAGGCGTTGGAGAGGCAGCAGTTGTTCACATACACGCTCGGCAGCGTGCCCGCGAGGGTGTCGATAGTTTGGAACCCTATGCGGGGGAAATCCCATCCCGCGCGGGTGCAGTGCGAGGTGTAGTTGACCAGGGCGTTGGGTTGCCGCAGGGCCTGCACAATGCTGTCCACCGAGTTTTCCTCGGCGTTGTTGCGGAAACAGAGGGTGTCCAGTTCGGGACGATAGTTCGAAAAGAGGTGCGCGAGGTAGTTCACCTGGCCGTTGGTGGTAGTGGGTGCGGGGGAACGGCGTTCTTTGCCTGCGGCCAGAAGAATGTCGGCATAATCTTCCGCCCAGCGCCCTTGCTCATAGTCGATGATCTTTTCAACCACTCGCGCAAGTTCCGTGCTGTCGGTTACCGAGAGACGTCCCACCATGGCTTCGGGAATATAGTCGCCGGTGTACTCGCCGTAGTAGAGGTCGGTCACGGTGCTGCCGAGGCCGTTGGGGGTGTGCTGCCCTATGAAAGCCTGGATGCGGTCGGCATCGCCCACCAGGAGCACATATTGCTGAGCCGGATGCAGCGGCGTGGAGGCCTCGAAGCGTTGCCGCAGCAGGTGGCGGATGGTGTCGCGTTTGTTAGTGCCCACGCAGAGGGTCTCTACCCCGAACCCCTGCTGGCGTCTCCACCGCAGCAGCGGCTGTAGCGACGGCAGCAGGTCCGGCGTGGTCACCACGATATAGGTGCCCATAGTGGGACAAGCTTGGGACGAGGATGATTTGGTCGCGGCGGGTGTGATAATGCTGTGACTCTCGACGGGAGTGACCACAGTGCCCGACTTGGTCACCGAGGCCTGACCCATGGCGGGCAAGGTCGAAAAAAACATCATCGTCATCAGTGTCAGCGATATAAGCGGTTGTTGAAAGTTCATAACGGGATGCAAAATTAATAAAAAAATATGAAATAATAAAAAAAAGTCGTACCTTTGCACCGCGATTGTTGTAAGATGATTATCAAAAATACAAATATTATGAAAAGACATTTTTATTTGCTCATTTTGTTGGCGGCCATGGTGCTGCCGATGGTCTCGCAGGCGCAGGACGTTGTTTATTCCTGTGACTTTGAGTATGGTTCCGACACTTCGGGGTGGGTCTTTGTCAATGGGGCCAACCGATGGTGTATAGGCCCGGGTGCCAATGTCGGTGGCGCCCACTGTATGCATATTTACAATTCGGATTCGTCGACGTGCAGTTACAATACTGGCACGCCGTGTGTGTCGTATGCCTGCAGGTCGCTGGCACTGGCTGCGGGCAGCTATGTGGTGTCGTACGAGTGGTTGGGCAATGGCGAGTCGAATTACGACTATCTCCGCGTGTTCCTTGCCCCCCGCAGCTTCAGCCCTGTGGCGGGCATCCTGCCCGACGGCACCACGTCCACTTCGGCCTTCGTCAACACTGTGCCCGCAGGCTGGACTCCGCTGGATTTTGGCCACAAGCTCAACACCAGCGCCGCCTGGCACACTGTTGAGCAGGAGGTGGAGGTGTTGGCGGACGACACTGTGCAGCTGGTGTTCGTGTGGTGCAACGACGGCAGCGGGGGCAGCCAGCCTCCTGCCGTCGTCGACAATATTGTTGTGGAGCAGATTACGTGTCCCACTCCCGCCGCCCTCGCGGTGGCGAACCTCGAGGCTTACTCGTTCGACCTGTCGTGGCGCGATGTCAGCGACGGCAATGCCGCAGGCTGGATTGTCGAGGTCGACACGGTGGGACAGACTACGGGCACGGGCATCGTCACGGTGGTCAACGACACTTTCACCACCATCAGCGGCCTGACTCCGAACACTACGTACATTGTGTACGTTGCTGCCTTGTGCGGGTCGGCCGACACCAGCCGTCAAGCTTTCTTGTCGGTCACCACGCTTTGCCTCCCCTTTGCCTCCCTGCCTTTCACCGAAGGTTTCGAGACGGCCCCCGTGGGGGCATCTACTTCGGACGCTTTTGTCAACTGTTGGACGCGTTTCAACGACGGCGCCACCTATTTCGGCTACCCATACGTGGCCGCCGCGTACCCCCACACGGGTGTCCAAAGCCTCTATTGGCACAACACCCCCTCGACGGGCTATGGTACGCAGGAGTACGTCGTTCTGCCCGAGTTCGACCCCGACTCCGTCGCCCTGCAAGACCTGCAGTTGGGCTTTTGGGCTACGGCCACCAGCAGCAGCTACCGTCCCGTGATTGAGGTGGGAGTGATGTCCGATGTGTCGGACACCTCCACTTTTGTAACGCTGCAGACCCACACTGTGGCCAGCGAGTGGCAGGAGGTGTTCACCCTGCTCGACCAGGCTCCCGACACGGCCCGCTTTGTCGCCCTCCGCGCTAAAGCTTCTTCGGGCTCATGGTACGCCGCCATCGACGATGTCACCCTCCGCCATGCCCCCGCTTGTCCGGGCATCGCCTCGCTCGAAGTGGCGCAGACGGGCACCACCGGCGCCCTCGTCGTCTGGTCGCCGCAGACGGGCTTTGCCGGCACTCCCGCAGGCTATCAGATAACTGTTGACACCGTCGGCGGCACCGCCCCCGTGGCACAATATGTCAGCACCGACCTGCGGTACATCGTCACAGGTCTCGACCCCGATGCCGAATACAGCGTCAGCGTCCGTGTCCTTTGCACCAACGACAGCCTCGGCGAGGCCGCCAGCGTCACCTTCCGCACCAGCAGCCTCCCCTGTGTACAGTACGACCTCGCACTTTCCGACACTGTGGAAATCGGCCTCGGGTCGGGCAGCTACACCAGCTACTACCTCCCCGTGAACAATTACTATAATTACAGCTACACCCAGCAACTTGTTTTGGCGTCCGAGATGCATGGTGCTGCCAGCCTCACGGGCATCGACTTCGAGTATGCCTACGCCACCGCCTCGACGCAGAAAACCAACTGCACCATCTATATGGCCAACACCACCGCCTCCACCCTCGCTTCCGCCTTTGTGCCCGTCAGCAGCGCCTTCGTCCCTGTATATATGGGGCCGATGAACTGCACCAACGGCTGGAATCACTTCGAGTTCGCCACTCCCTTCCCATACGACGGCAACAGCAACCTCCTTATCGCCGTGCTGGACAACTCGGGCCACTACAATGGCCCCTCATACGTCTTCGCCACACATATCGTATCCCATGCTAACCGCTACCTTCAGAACGACGGCACGCCCTACAATATCGCCACCGTGAGCGGCGGCACCACTACAACCTATCGCAACAATATGAAGCTCTACAGCGTGCTCTGCCAAACCACGGGCGACTGCGCCGCCCCTTCGGTCGTCCTCTCCCGTCTCGATGTCGACACCGTTTCCTTAGACTGGATTCCCGGCAATCAGGAAACCTCTTGGACGGTCCGCTACCAGGCCGAGGGCGACACCGGCTGGACTGAGGCCGCCAGCGTCACCACGCCCCACTACGACTTCGCCAGCCTGCAGCCCATGACGCATTACTTCCTCCGCGTCGTCCCCGACTGTGGCGCCGACAGCGTCTTTGCCTCGCTCGATTTCCGCACCCCCTGCGTGGATGTCGTCGACCTGCCTTTTACCGAAGACTTTGAATATTTCACCGCCAACTCCGCCGCAGGATCGCCCATCACTGACTGTTGGACGCGCGGCACCAACTATACCTACAACAGCTATCCCTATATCACCACCTCCTACGCCCGCAGCGGCACCAAGAGCATGTACTTCTACTGCCCCAGCGCATCCTATTACACCTACCTTGCCCTGCCCGCCTTCGCCTGGTCTGTCAATACGCTCCAGATAGCTTTTGCAGCCCAGAAAACAAGCGCCGCCTACGAAATCATGGTGGGTGTGATGACCGACCCCGACGATTTCTCCACCTTCGTCCCCGTTGAGACTGTCTCTCCTCAAAACATCAACGAATGGGAGATGTTCGAAATACCCCTGGCCGACTACACCGGCGCGGGACAATACATCGCCCTGGCCGCTTCGGGAGCTCCACATTATATGTATGTCGACGACCTCGAGGTGTCCGCCATACCGTCCTGCCCTCGTCCCAACCACTTCAGTGCCACCAACGTCACTACCACTCAGGCCACGCTGCATTGGCAGCACCCCTCCGACAACTATTTTGAAATCGAATACGGCCCCGCAGGCTTCACCCGTGGCACAGGCACACAGCTCACCAGCATCGACGACAGCGCCACCCTCTACGGCCTCCGCCATTCCACACGCTATGAGTGCTACGTCCGCTCCATCTGCTCCACCGACGACACTTCCGAGTGGTCTTACCCCTTCTATTTCCTTACCGAGTGCGGCGTCATCGACTCGTTGCCCTACACCCAGAACTTCTCCGGCTGGGGCGCTGGCACCACCGCCCGTCCCGCCTGTTGGGCCTGCGGCGGCTACAGCAGCTATCCCTATATCCAGAACGTCACCGATGCTTTAGGCAACCTCACAGGGCAGATCCTCAACATGTATTCTTACTCCACCAACAATGTCTACGCCTCCCTGCCCGCCCTCGATAGTGTGGTTTATCCCATCGAAGTCACTCAGGTGGTTTTCGAGGCTTGGACTAACAACACCACGGCCTCCTATTCTCATTCGCTCATCGTGGGCGTATGCTCCGTTCCTGGCGACCTCGCCACCTTCACCGCTGTCGACACCGTTGATTTGACCACCGTCCCCACGGTCTTCGACATCGCCTTCGACAGTGTGCCAGGTGCCGGACAATACATCACTTTTGTATCAGCCCTCACCGGTTCCGCCGTGTATTACAATTATGCCTTCTTGGACAGTGTGTCCGTTGAGCTCATCCCCAATTGTCAGCGTCCGAGCAATCTGACGTCCTCCAATTTCGGCCCCACTTCTGCCGACCTCTCTTGGAACAGCCGTTCTCTCACAGCCGCTTCTTGGCAGATTGAATACGGCCCTGCCGGTTTCGCGCTTGGCAGCGGTACCCGCGTCATCTCCAGCACCATGCCCTATTCCGCCACAGGGCTCAACCCCTCGTCGAGCTACGAGTTCTATGTCCGCAACATCTGCGGCCCCAACGACACCTCTGAGTGGTCTCGCTCCTGTGGCCGTTTCATGACTCGCCAGAATCCCGCGCCGGTGCCCTATCTGTATGATTTTGAGAATCCCGACGAGTGGGACAACTGGCAGACCTGCACCAACACCCACGTCAACTGGTATCGTGGCAGTGCTGCCGGCAACGGCTCTATCGGCACCTCCACCGGCACCCAGGCCATCTATATCTCTGCCGACACAGGCCGCACCATCAGCACCGACCTCGCCACCGTCGTCAACGCCTCCTGCTACCGCGACATCGACTTTGGCACCCGCGACAGCAGCTTCATCATCTCCTTCCGCGCCGGTGCCGGCGGCACCACCATCGGCGGCAGTGCCTACGATGGTCTGATGGCTTTTTTGGTCGACCCCGACATCCTTGTCGAGCCTACCGATGCCAACCTCACCACTCCGTGGGGCAATGTGAACGACTTGTCTAACTTGGCTTTTGTCCATGCTTTGGGCAACTGGAACACCTATTCTTCCATCATCGACTCCATCTCGGGAGTCCATCGCCTGGCCTTCTTCTGGTTCAACCAGGCCACCGGTACCGACGACTTTATGGGTCTTCCTGCCATGATCGACGATGTCAGTGTCCAGTACATAGGCTGTCCTCGTCCCTCCGACATCCGTGCCACTCATGTCACCATGGCCTCTGCCGACCTTTCTTGGTATGGCGAAGAAAACGCCACCTATTATGTTATGTGCCGCTCGGCTAATGGCAGTTCCGTCATCAGCGACACCGTCTATACCAACCATATCCACCTCACCGGCCTCAACTCGAGCACACGCTACTCTGTAATCATTCGTCGTCAGTGCAGCGAGACCGAGACTTCGCAGATTTCCGAGACCTACACTTTCACCACTTTGATATGCAACGACGGCACCTTCGACACCATAGGCACCGCCGCCACCACCTCCTACGAGTTCCCTGTCAACAACTACTACAACTACACCTACAGCCAGACCCTCGTCCAGGCCGATGAAATCGGCGCCTCGGGCGACATCTCTGCCATCAACTTCAACTATGCCGGCACCTCCAACATGACTGCCAAGACCTCCTGCACCATCTATATGGCCCACACCACAGTGAGCAGCTTCTCCTCCAACGGCGACTTCGTCCCTGTCGACGCTATGCAGCCTGTCTATGCGGGTGCCTTCAACTTCTCCAACGGTTGGAACCGCATCGTCCTCAGCACCCCCTTCCCCTACGATGGTGTCAGCAACCTCGTCATCGCCATCGACGACAACAGCGGACGCTACGGATCCACCTCCCAGACGTTCTATGTTGACCAGACCGCAGATTTTTCCACCTCGGTGTTCTATGGCGACTCGCAGAACCCCAACGCCAACAGCAACGAGTCCCTCGCCGCCTACAGCGGCTCCAAGACGGTCTACGCCATGCGTCCCAACATGTTGCTCGAGCTCTGTCCTGCCAACAGTTGTCCCACCCCCATGCTCCGCAATCCTTTGGTGCGTACCAATAGCGTCACTATCCGCTGGCGCAACACCGGCGCGGGCTACCAGATAGGCTATCGCCGTGCCGCATCTAACAGCTGGACTTCCGATTTCGTCTCGGTCAGCGACACCTTCTACACCATGCACAACCTCCTGCCCAACACCGACTATGTCTATCATGTCCGTCAGTTCTGCGACTCCACGGGCATATCCAACTGGGTTGAGGGCACCTTCAACACCGCCGACGTCCCCTGTCTGCCCCCGATGAATTTGGAACTCAAGTCGGTGACAAACAACAAAGCCTCTTTCAAGTGGACACCCGAGGAGAACAACAACTCCTACCAGCTCCATGTCTTCAATTCCTACTACGACACCATCCGTTCCTCGGCTCTCGCCTCGAGCAGCATCACAGGGCTTGAGGCCGCCACCACCTACTACGCCTCAGTCCGTGCCCGCTGCACAGGCTTCGACGAACCAGGCGAGTGGAGCGACACCATCTCTTTCACCACCGATTTCTGCCCCGACGTCACCAACCTTGTGGCCTCCGACATACAGGGCAACAGCGTGGTGCTCGACTGGACCGAGGGAGGCCGTGCCGACACCTGGGAAATCCAGTGGGGCTATCGCGGATTCAGCCAGGGCGACGGATTCTCTGTCGTTGTCGACCATCATCCCTACACCCTCACAGGCCTCGTGGGCGAAACACCTTATGACATCTACGTCCGTGCTATTTGTGGCGACAACTTCCTCAGCGAACATTGGTCCAACTGTGTCACCATCACCACCCTCTACAGCGACATCCGCAGCGTAGTCGACGATGCCCGTGTGAGTCTCTATCCTAACCCCACCAGCAGCGATGTCGAACTCACCCTGCCCGCCACCAAGGGCGCCGTGCTTGTCGAAATAATCGATGTGGCTGGCCGTAGCCAGATGCGCACCACCCTCCCCGCCGGCACCGACAAGGCCACCCTTGCCACCTCCGACTTGCAGCAAGGTGCCTACTTCGTCCGCATCACTGGCGACGACTTCAACGTGGTGAAACGCCTTATCGTAAGATAACAGATTATAGGTGGGTTCTATAAATTCAACGTATGAGGATAATGAAAGATAAAATACTTTTCTGCGATTTCGGGCGCTTTTCGGCATCTTGCTGTTTATCACTCGGTCACGTAGCCCGCTACGCTCCCTCGTTCTGCACAGCAACC
>JAZUFY010000115.1:0-6861 GCA_045640925.1 Bacteroidales bacterium | reverse complement strand
TAGAGGCCCAGCAGGGGGCCGTAGGTGAAGCCTGCGATGTCGAAGAGGGTGTCGATGAGCGATTGTGTGTGGAAGGGGCGGAAGGCGATGATGACCAGGAGGTAGAGCAGGGCAAAGCCCACATGCACTATGCGACGTGTGCGCACTTGGCGTTGGGAGCCTTCTTTGTCGGTGTTTTTGTCAAAAGATAGGAAGTCGTAGCAGAAGGTTGTGGTGAGGGCGGTGAGGGTCCCGTCGGCACTGGAATAGCCCGCTGCTACCATGCCGAGCACGAACACTATGGCGGTGAAGTCGCTCAGGTGGAAGGCTATGGCGGGGAATATTTTGTCGCCTACCACGGCACCTGCTTCGTTTACGGGGAGCGCGAAGCCTGTAACGTCGGCGTAGGTGATGAGGGCGGCCCCAAGACAGAGGAAGAGTATGTTCACGGCAACGAAGAGGAGGCTGCTGGTGATTACGTTCTTTTGAGCGGCACGGAGCGATTTGCAGGTGAGGTTTTTCTGCATCATGTCCTGGTCGAGGCCTGTCATGGTGATGGTTATGAACATGCCGCTGAGGATTTGCTTCCAATAATATTTGCCCGCCGAAGGGTCGGTTTCGAAGACGCGGGTGTAGCCTTTGTTGGAAGAAGTTTGGAGCAGTTGTGGGAGGGAGAGGTCGAGTTGGCGAAGGATGGCCACCACGGTGATGATGGCGGCAAGGAGCAGGAAGGTGGTTTGGAGGGTGTCGGTCCATACCACGGTTTTGAGGCCTCCACGGAAGGTGTAGAGGAGTATGATGGCAATGAATATCACAGCGGGGACCCAGAAGGGGATGCCCCAAGATCGGAATACGAATTCATACAGCACAAAGACCACGAGGTACATCCTCAGAGCGGATCCCAAGAGACGTGAGAGGATGAAGAAGAGGGCGCCTGTTTTTTCGGAGGCGATGCCGAATCGTTGCTGCAGGTAGCTGTAGATGGAGGTGAGGTTGAGGCGGTAGTAAAGGGGCAGCAGAAGAAAGGCTATGACGGCATAGCCGAGCACATAGCCAAAGACGAGGGGGAGATAGGTGAACTGGCTTGAATACACCCCGCCAGGCACCGACATGAAGGTTACGCCCGAAAGGGA
Organism: Bacteroidales bacterium; assembly: GCA_045640925.1. Lineage (GTDB taxonomy): Bacteria > Bacteroidota > Bacteroidia > Bacteroidales > P3 > Colimorpha. The sequence continues at coordinate 5,749 of JAZUFY010000115.1, read as the reverse complement.
GGCCCCAATCATGCCGTAGGCCACCACGGGCCAAGGCGATTTGCGCTGGCCGCGAAAGAAGGCATCGTTGCCCGCACTACGGCGCGAAGTGAGCCACATGACCCCGAAAAGTATCAATGTGTAGGCTAAAAAACAAACCAATATGATGGATTCCATCGAAGTTTTTTTATATTTTTTCGGGTGCAAAAATACTAAAATTTTCTCATATCCGTTTTTTTTTGTAACTTTGAACCCGAGAAAAAGTGTCTAATTATTATAAAAAGTAAGTACAATATATTAGTATATAACGAATTATGAAAATAAAGCAGATTTTGATTGTTAGCACATTCTTGTGTTTGACGGGGTGTTTGGCAGCTCAAAACAATGATAATCTACGCGGGCGTATCACAGATCGTCCCAATCAAGCAGTGCAGCATCGTCCCAATGCTCCGCAGAAAACTGACCAGCGTATGCCCGATGTCATGTCGGACTGTCAGCGCGACGGTTTACGTGGCGAAGTGCAGGATGTGATGTCGGTGATGTATGAGGCCGAAATGGGAAACAACCGAGGCAGTGTTTTGGAACGTTTGGAAACAAAATACAATCAGAAAGGGCAGCGTCGCAGTCAGGCCTACCTCTCCAACGAGGAGGATGATATGATTTTCAAAACCCGCTACAAACACGATGGTTTTGGCTTGGTGACTTTGGAACACATTGTCGACCCCGAAGAGAATGTGATTGGCCGTACATATTATCTGTATGATGCCGACCTGATTCTTACCGAGGTGTATGTGGAGGATGAGGAACGCCAGGTGGAGAGCCGTGTGCTGTACAAGTACGACGCCCAAGGACGTATCAGCCAGTTGAGCTACAACGACAATGCCAACAATGTATTCCGCCGCGAACTCTATATTTATGGCGATAACAACAATGTTTACAAGACCGTGGTGTTCAACAGCAAGGGTATGAAGGTGCAGGAGATTCGTTACGAATACGATGCATACGACCAGCCGATAAGTTCTACGCTGTACGACTATTACGAAGACCCAAACGAGCCTGAACTGACAATTACGCTCTATGAGTACAATTATGACGAAGAGGGCAACTGGATTACCCGCAGTGAATATCTGCTCGATGACAATAAGAAGATTCTTACAAATATCGTTGAACGCGACATCCGCTATTTCTAATATTGATTGTGAGATAAAAAAAAGAGTGGCCTAAACACAAGCCACTCTTTTTTTATGAGAGAGATGTGACTGGTGATTAGGTGGCTGCCGCCCTCCCAGTCACTAGTCACTAGTCACTAGTCACTAGTCACAGGTCTAATCACTGGTTTCATAGCCGAATTGCTTCAAAGCTTTGTCGCTGTTGCGCCAGTCTTTCAGCACCTTGATGTAGAGGTTTAGGAAACAGCGTTTGCCGGTAAATTCCTCGATGTCTTTGCGGGCTTCCACACCTACTTTTTTGATGGATTGGCCCTGATGGCCAATCAGGATAGCTTTTTGCGATTCACGTTCCACGAAAATAATGGCACGAATGTTGTCGATACCGTCCTTCTCTTCATAGCTCTCTACCGCCACTTCGCAACTGTAGGGTATCTCTTTTTGATAAAAGAGAAGCAGTTTTTCACGGATGATTTCGCTGACGAAGAACCGCATGGAACGGTCGGTCAGTTCGTCTTTGGGGAAATAAGGGGGATTTTCGGGCAACAGTTGGAGTATGTAGTCGAAAATGGTGTCCACATTGAACTTCTCGGTAGCCGAGCAGGGCACGATGATGGCACGAGGTATTTGATTGTGCCAATAGGCAATTTTGTCGTTGATGACCTGCTGGTTGGAGAGGTCGATTTTGTTGATGACAAGGATAATAGGGGTGTCGGAATGTATGATTTTTGTCAGCACCTCCTGGTTTTTGAACGTCTCACCTATTTCGGTCACAAGGAGGAAAAGGTCGGCATCTTGCAGGGCACTATTCACAAAGCCCATCATCTGCTCGTGGAGCTTGTAGTGCGGGTTGACGATGCCAGGGGTGTCGGTGTAGACAATTTGGAAATCGTCGCCGTTAACGATGCCCATGATTCTGTGTCGGGTGGTTTGTGCTTTGCTGGTGATGATGCTGAGCCTCTCGCCCACGAGGGCATTCATAAGGGTCGATTTGCCCACGTTGGGGTTGCCTATAATGTTGACGAAACCAGATTTGTGCATAATTGAGTGTCGGTTATTGAGAAATTACTAAAAAAGAGCCGCATGTTGAGATTGCGGCTCTTTTGGAATTGTCGTGAAGAATTACTCGGCAGCAGCTTCGCCCTCTTCAGCAGTAGCAGCAGCACGGGTGCTGTTGATAACAACGACCTCGCTGCTCTTGGGGTTGAGGATGGTGAAATTCTCAGAGGCGATATCCTGCACCTTGCAACGCTGGGCGATGTCGAGGTTGGTGATGTCGATGAGAATCTCGCTGGGCATGTTGCCGGGGAGAGCCTTGACGTTGAGTCTCTTCTGCTTGTAAACCAGTTTGCCGCCCTTCATCACGCCGCAGGAAGTACCAGTGGTGTGCACGGGGATGGACATGACGATGTCTTTATCGTCGCTCAGCTCGTAGAAATCGCAATGGTAGACGATTTCGGTCACAGGGTGGAAATCAATGTCCTTCAACATGGCGCGACGTTTCTCGCCATTGATGTTGATTTCGACGAAACAGGGTTCGGGATTGAAGAGGATGCGCTGGAATTCGGTCTGAGGAACTGAAAACAGAACCTGTTCGCCTTTACCATACATTACGCAAGGCACTTTAGCGTCGCGACGCAGAGCCTTAGCATCTTTTTTCCCTACGTTCTCGCGGAGAGAACCGCTCAATGATACTATTCTCATTTTTTTGTGTTTTTATGGCCTTTCGGCCTGGTTAATAATTTACATTTTGTGGATAACGCCCTTGTGGTGGATGGTGGTCTCGTAGAGGTTGTCGAGTGATTCGTAGTTGACTACGCGGCGGATAGCCTCGGCGAGGAGCCAGTCGCACGAAAGGACATGGATCTTGCTGCTCTCGCGTTTCAGCGGGATGGTGTCAGTGGTGACGAGTTCTTCGAGGCAGGAGTTCTCCACCTTCTCGATAGCATTGCCGCTGAGCACGGGATGGGTAATCATGGCACGCACACTCTTGGCACCGCTGTCCTTAATGATTTGGGCAGCCTTGCAGATAGTGGAACCAGTGTCGATAATGTCGTCAAGCAGGATGACGTGCTTGTCTTTCACATCGCCAATAAGGCGCATCTCGCCAATCTCGTTGGGCTTGTTGCGGTGCTTGTAGCAGATAACGAAACTGTTGTTGAGGGTCTTGGCATACATGCCGGCACGTTTGCTGCCGCCCATGTCGGGGCTGGCAAACATCACATCTTCCGATTCGAATTGCTCGCGGATGTAGGGCATGAACAGCGACGAACCGTACAGGTGGTCCACAGGAATGGTGAAGAAACCCTGGATCTGGTCGGCGTGGAGGTCCATGCAGATGACACGGTCGACACCGGCAGTGGTAATCATATCGGCAATGAGGCGCGATGCGATAGGCACATGGGGTTTGTCCTTACGGTCCTGACGGGCGAAACCATAATAAGGAATAACGGCAATGATCTTCTGAGCTGAGGCGCGCTTGGCGGCATCAATCATCATGAGAAGCTCAAAAAGATTGTCGCAAGGGGGAATGGTGGATTGGATAATGAAGACAATGCCCCCACGGATGGTTTCCTCGAAAGAGGGTTGGAATTCGCCGTCGGCATACTGGAAAACAGTTGAATTTCCCAGAGGAATACCGTAAATTTCGGCCACTCTGCGAGCCAAGTTTTCGGTTGCACGACCCGCAAAAATGAATACTTTATCAGATTTTATATCGCCCATTTTGTATTGATTTTGAGACTGCAAAGATACAATTTTTTTCTTGAATAGAAACAATTTTGAAAAAAAATTTTGCCATGTCGGAAAAAGTGTGTAATTTTGCACCCGATTTCGAGAGAGAAATTTGCCCTGGTGGCGGAATGGTAGACGCGGTAGACTCAAAATCTGCTGTCAGCAATGGCGTGAGGGTTCAAGTCCCTCCTGGGGTACTGAAGAGATGGCAAAAAGCCATCTCTTTTGCTTTGTTTAAGGAATAACAAACAATGCCACTTACCATTCTGCCGCTACTTTACGGTGAGTTTGTATTATTGATTACAAGCACTTGATTCCGTGTAAACTATACTATGATATACACATATTAAAGTCTATGTCGTCGTATTTGTCTTCATCATCTGGATACGAGTTGTAATCGCTTTCCGTAGTGATCGCTATGTGGAAATCTCTTACCCATAGCAAGTCATAGATAGAAAAGTCCATGTTGGTAAACAGATCATGAAAAGGAAATACCAGGTGCATATCTTTCGTCATCTCCTTATCAAGCATTTCATTCCAGTTGTCAAGTGAATCGTCAAGATAAAGCATTATGGTATACTGGATACGATAACGATACCATAACGTTGGGAGAAGCTTGGGAGTAGCTCATACTTTTATTTTAAACATTACTTTACTTATCGTATCGCACAAATAATTCTAGTTGTATCATCATCTCGTGTGGCAGCCCCCCCCATAATATTTCAATGTTATGAAAATCACCCTCATCAGAGTCTGATTCAAAGATATTTCTTTCAGTGCTTCCTGAAACCTTCTAAGCGCGGATACAGGAATAACATCCCCGAATTTGTCGTTTACTGTTAGGCGTTTCTTTTCTTCATCAGTTCTGACAATAGAAATGTTTGGCCTTTCGTTCCACCATGTCAGAATAATAATAGCTTCATCTGTTTCAACGTGTACTGGTCGCATAAGATAATCAAGTGTTAGAATTATAAATTGTATACGCGTTGGCGGAATTAATTTGACCAGCCTGGAAGGCTGTACTTTGAGTAACAGGGCACGCAGTGTCCGGTATATCAAAAACATGGGTCGCTGACTGGAAGGCAGTACTTTATACGCCTGTTCGAGGTAGTGGCTTCCAGCCACAATTTTTATATAATTTCTACACACCCCGCACTTCGTACGGGGTTACTCAGAGTGCTGGCTTCCAGCCAGATCGAACTGGTCTCAACTTACGAATTAATTCCGCCAACGCGTATTGTATGTAACGTTTTTTTTATTGTTACCTATTTTAACATTTTGTTCCATTATTGCAGGCTTTGCTCTTTCATTATATCTCATCTATTGGTGGGATAATATTGGGAGAATAATGGGAGGATATTGGGACAATATTGGGAGGATATTGGGACAATATTGGGAGAATATTGGGAGAAGCGGTTGCCATATCTACGCCTTGGTTTAACACGGTTTAACATATTTGTTAAAACGCTCGGCATGAAAACTAAGTGTTTTTTGATACCCAGGGAAGTGTTTTATCAACAATTTGCGAGCATTCTCGTTCGCCTTTCCATGTTGTGCGTGGCTCCCGCCCAAATCTCAATTTTCAATTCTTCAGCCATTCGACAAGGGTTTATCGTCACTATAGCACATTTTTTTCGTTTCCGATGTGATTTTTTGAAAGGTTGTACGTTATATAGGTGTATTATTTTATGATTATGAAAAAACTGTTTTTTGTGATTATTGTTTTGGTTGGCTTGTCGGTGTGGTCGTGCAGCGTTGAGGATGATTTGAATTATCCCTTCATTAATAACGAGGGACACAGCGACTGTAGGATGAGCACCGATGCCGAATATCTGGCTACCAAAGAGATTGCTACCGACTCGGTAGTGGTG
>JAZUFY010000114.1:0-10649 GCA_045640925.1 Bacteroidales bacterium | reverse complement strand
TTGAATATCGTGATACATCTCTTCCAGCTTGCGTTGGAGGACGTAGATTTTCTTCTGTTTGTCGGCGGACATGGCGGGGGATCCAAGGACGGTGGCATTGTCTGGGACATTGCGGGTGACGCCAGATTGGGCAGCGATGGTTACATGGTTGCCCACGGTGATGTGACCTACAACGCCCACTTGGCCTGCGATGACGCAGTTGTCGCCTATCTTGGAACTGCCTGCACAACCCGACTGTGAGGCCATGACCGTGTTGCTGCCGAAGGCCACGTTGTGGGCCACCTGGCAGAGGTTGTCGATTTTTGCTCCTTGATGGATGATGGTGGAGCCCATCGTGGCTCGGTCGATACAAGTGTTGGCACCTATTTCTACATCGTCCTCGATGACCACATTGCCTATTTGGTCTATCTTGTCGTAGCCGCCTTTGCCGTTGGGGGCAAAGCCGAAACCGTCGGCCCCGACGACCACTCCTGCGTGGAGGATGCAGTTGCGGCCTATCTTGCACTCGCGATAGACTTTTACCCCAGGGTAGAGTATGGTGTTGTCACCAATCTCGCAATAATCGCCGATGCACACCTGGGGGTGTATCTGTACATTGCGGCCTATCTTGACCTTGCGACCCACGGTGGTGAAGGGCCCTATGTACGACCCTTTGCCCACAGAGGCACTGAGGGCCACATGGCTGCGGAGGCTGCGGCCTTTGGGAGCCTTGTCGGCAGTGTTGAACATGTGGAGCACTTTGGCCACACAGAGGTAGGGGTTGTCGACACGGATGAGAGTGGCATCGACGGGGTGTTCCAAAACAAAGTCGCGGGCAATGAGGATGGCCGAAGCACGCCGCTCGTAAATGTAGTGGGTGTATTTGGGATTGGCCAAAAAAGTTATGCCGCCGAGGTCGGCCTCCTCAATACGGCAGGGTTTCCATATCAGCACATTCTCGTCGCCTTCGATGGTGCCTTTCAACTGTTGGGCTATTTGTTTGGCTGTAAATTGCATGTGATGTAAGGGGCTATTTTGGAAAATGTTTGTTGGTCGATGAGGGCGACATTCAGAAGGTCGCCGATATTTTGATACAGTCCTTGACTTTCGCGCAGGCGAACGATGGCTTTGGCCTGGTAGTAGTCGAGGTAGGGGTGGCGTTTGAGCTGGTCGATGGTGGCAGTGTTGATGTCGAGTTTGCTGACAGCAGCGGTGTCGATGGTGATATATGGCAGTATGTCGGAATAGCGGGCCGTGTCCATGCCATATACTTCGAGCAGCTGGCCTTTGTTCACAAATCCTCCCAGCAGGGTGCGGTAGCGCACGATGCGGCGGGAAAATGTCGGACCTATGTTGTAGAGCTGTTGGAGGTCGAGGGTGTCGGCGGAGTTGAGCTCGACAATAGTCCTGCGGGATGTCCGCACCATTGTGGGATAGGAGTCGGCCTGTCTGTCGGCAGACGAGGCGAGGCGGGCATTGGTGTTGTGGCGTTGATAAGGAGGATAGCGGTGCCGACTACCGACTTTTGTGGCGGGCAGCGAAATGGTGTCAACCACTGCCAAGATGGCATCGGAAGACTCTTGTTCCCTGTCACTGGGGAGGAACACGATAGCCAGCAGCACTGCGAGGAGGGCTGCGGTGAACCATAGATAGCCGCGTCGGCGTGTCATTCCTCCTTCCATTCGATGGTGCCTCGTTGATGTAATATTAAAGGTGATTGCAAGTTGTCGTCCGATTCGAAACCGTCGCCGTATGTGACACGTTGGCCGTTTTTCGAACGCAGGGGTTTGTCGGAGAAAATGAGATGTTGCTCAGAGTCCCAGGTGAGATCTTGCAGATAGGTTGTGTCGCCCGAACGAAGGTCGACGATGACCACGCTGTCGCGCACCATCATAGTGTTGCGGCTGTCGTTGGAGAGGCCGTAGCGTGCTGTGAGGATGGCTGTGGGGTTGTTGTATCCGTCGAAGAAGCGCATATTGACCCCTTGGGGATAGATGGTTTTGGCTTCGGGCCGACTGTATTGTTCAATGATGGGGGCTTCCATGAGCAGCTGTAGACGGCCATATTCGCTACGCTGGATATGGGCGTTGCGAATAGTGTTGTCCGGCAGGGTCTGTGGCTCGAACATCTTGATTTTTTCGATGTCGTTGCCGCAACCAATGAGACAGCCGATACAACAGGCAAGAAGCAGCATGTGGAGGCTGCTTCTTACCTTGGCTGTCTGCGTTCGAAGTGTGGACTGTCGTTTCATTTTTTTTGTGACTTGTGACTTGTGATTAGTGACTTGGAGGGCGGCAGCCACCTTTATTAATTGAGAATTGAAAATTGAAAATTGAGAATTATTAGGGCGGCAGCTTCCTATTCACTAATCACCAGTCACTAATCACTAGTCACTCTAATTATTTCGTTCTCACTATGGTAGATTTGCCAATCCAACCAGGGACAACGTAGCTCTGTCCGTCTTTGAGGTCGAGCATGAAGGCGTCGTTTTTCTTGGGATAGTAGGAGGCGTAGCTGGAGATGAGTTTATCGGCGAGGTTAACGATTTCGTCGGAGGGGTCGACTTGTTTGGCGTGGCGCAATTCGTCGATGGCGGCCCAGTAGGCGGAACGGCCACCCATGCCGTCGTCAATGCTGCGGTAGCTCTTGGCGTAAGCCATGGCTATCTGGATGTAGGGTTCGCCCTTGGTGCGGTCTACTTCGGCGGCTTTGAGGAGGGCGGAGCGGGCGGCACTGTAGCTACCCTGTTCCATATAGGAGCAGCCGAGGGTGAGGTAGGCCTTGTAGAGGTCTTTGTTGTCGGTCAGACCATCGATGGCATCTTTGAGGTAGTTGACGGCCTCACCGAACTTGTCCTGCGAGTAGCACATGGTGCCCATGCGCATGGCGGTGCTGGGTGAGGGCTCGAGTTCGTAGAGGTTCTTGGTGGCGTCGAAGAAGAGCTGATTGTCCTTGGTGCAGCCTTTCTTCATCATGATGTTGGTGATTTTTTTGAGGAGGTCGACGTTCTTGGGGTCGGCTTCAAACTTTTTCTGATAGATTTCCTTGAGCTGCGAGCAGTCGGCGTAAGGCGAGAAGACTGATTCGATGTTGGCGATGTAGCTGCGGATTTTGGCGGCTTTGACGCTATCGTCGACGGCGTCCTGGAGTCGTTTCTCAAGCAGTTCGCTGGCAATGTCGTAGTTGTCGATGACGAGTGTGGGCTCGGCGAATCCAGCCTGGACATAGTCAACAGTGGCTTTGAAGTAGAGGGTGACATAGTTTTCGTCGAGGGCGTCGGCTTCAACATTGATGGCGTCGGCATAGATTTCATAGATGTTCTTGAAGTCGTTGGGACGCAGGGTGCTGAGTTCCTGAGCTTTCATAGCCTTCACTTTGGCTTCTTCGCCGAAGTGTTCGATACGCTGGTCGTAGGAGCGCATGAGTTCGTCGATGTAGCCTTCGCGTTCTTCCTGAGTCTGGGCGATGTTCATCATAGATTTGAGGATGGTGGAAGCACGCTGGTAGACGGTCTTGCTGTATTTGGGGCAGTGGAGCATGATTTGCTTCCAGGGCTCGTAGCAGTCGGTGTAGTTCTTCTGTTTGTAGAATTCCTGATAGAGCGAGACGTTGCTGATGCAGGCCACGCTGTCGTCGGGGGTGTCGCCCCATTTGCTTTGTGCGTTGGCGGTGAAGGCAGTAGAGAGGGCTGCGACCGCGAACAATACAATTTTCAGTTTTTTCATGGCTAATAATTGTTGATTGTTTTATTGTTTAGTATTTTTTGTTTTCAAATAATTGCAGGTTTTTAAAAAATGTGAAACGTCTACTACTCATACTTTCTTTTTGAGAACCAGCGTTCGCATGAGCCTATGGAGACACCTATGGTGAGGCAGTCGCGGCGTAGCAGGTCGGCACGTCCGAAGGAGGAATAGCCGAGGCTGATGTTGAGCACAGAGCGTCCTTTGCGCATAGGGAGGGCGAGGCCGAGACCTCCGCCGATTTCGTTGAGGCTGTATTCGTCGTTGCCGAGGCCGAGGGCGAGGCGTCCGCGGTTGCAGAATATGCCTGCACGCACACCGATGCGGCCCCAGTAGCTGGAGGCGTCGGGGTTGCCCATCCATTCGCCGCCGAGGGCAAGACGGTAGTTGTCGGCATAGCGCAGGGCACTTTGGCCGAAGATGTTGATAGAGGGGTTCTCGGTGTATTTGATGCCGCTGAAGGGCGAATAATAGCCGTCGAGGGCTATCTGCCAGCGGTTGTTGCGTTCGAGTGCGAGGCCGAGGCCGAGGGTGAGGGGCTGCTCGAGGGTGCTCTGGTATGTGTCGCTCTGCCCCTGGGCGGGGAAGATAGTGTCGAGGAGATATTCAGAGGTGTTGTTGCCAAAGAAGGTATAGACGAGGGCCTGCTCTTCAACCTGCATGGTGCGGGGTGTGCGGCAGGTGAGGCCTATGTTGAGCGTGTGACGCTCGCCGAGAGGCTGGCGGTATTGGAGGCCGAAGTCGAAGACGAGGTTGTTGATATACGTATTCTTCTGTCTGCGCGAATCGACGGCGTAGGTGGTGTCGCTGCCCTGAAAATCGTAGGTAATGGCGCGGGTGATGGTGCCGTAGAGGTAGTCGAGGTTGAAACCTACCGAGAGGCGGCTGCCGATATTGAAAGCGTTGCCCCAGAATATCTGGGTGGCGCCCCCGTTGCCCGCGTAGATGGTTTTGACATCGCTGAGGGTGAGGGGGTCGGCGGAGGTGTAGACCGATTCGTAGCTCACATCGCTGTAAGGCATGATGCCTGCGGCTGTTTTCCACCAACGGGTGATGGGGAAGGCGATGGCCACGTGCGAGATGTTGCCATCAGCGTCGCGCAGCGTGTTGTCGCCTTGGCGCAGGGTGCAGGTCTGCACGGTCATGCCGAGGTCGAAGACGAAGCTTTCAGGTTCGACAGCGGCATAGGAGGCTGGATTGAAAGGGTTGACAACATTGCGGGAGGAGCGGCTGTAGACCACGCCGCCCATGCCGAAGACGTATGGCATACTCGACGACATGCAGCTTTCGCCCAAGCCGAACTGCGAATAAGGTATGTTGAAGCCGTTCTGTGCCTGTGCCGTGCCTGCGAGGCTCAGGAGGATGAGTGCCCAAAGGGCGATCTGGCGTGTTTTATTGTGCATCATCATTTTTTAATTAATCTATTAAGAATGAAGAATAAAGAGTGCGGCAGCCTACTTTTCATTCTTCATTTTACATTCTTCTATTTCGTTTAGTCCTATCATTACTAAGTTTGGTTCAGTCTTCCAGCCGTTGTCGGCAGCGTGGCAGAGGGCGGCGAGCTGGGGGGCGGCACCGCCTGTGAGAATCACGTTGAGGCGGGGCGACATACGGCGATAGTGGCCTACGAAGCCTTCCACCTCATAGCGTGTTGCGGCGAGCACTCCGGCGGCCATCGACTCGGCGGTTGAGCGTCCGAGGGGGGCGCATTCTGCGGGGGCCTCCACACTATCTATTAACGGCAGTTTGGCGGTAAAAGTATGCAGGGCGCGAAATTTCATTTCTATGCCAGGGAGTATTGCTCCGCCACGGTATACGCCCGAGGCGTCGAGATAGTCGATAGTGATGCAGGTGCCGGCGTCGATGATGAGGCTGGCGCTGCGGGGGTTGAGGCTCCACGCGCCGCAAGCCGCAGCAATGCGGTCGGGGCCGAGGGTCGCGGGGGTAGCGTAGTCAAGACTTATGGGCAGCGGTGTGCTGGCCGAAAGGGTGAGGTATTGCGGATTGCGGATGTCGAAACGGGCCATGAGGTCGCCCAGGGAGGCCTCGTCGATGCGGCCTGTGGCACAAACGATCACACGATCCACCTGTAGGCTCGGCTGCTCTTGGGGCTGCCCGAAGCCCGACACAACCACCGAGCCTCCCTCAAAGAGTGCCCATTTGGTGCGGGTGTTTCCTATGTCAATCGTCAGATTCATGTGAGTTGTGATATGTGATATATGAATTGTGAAACGAAAGCTACCATTTAGCGGGTTTCTCCCCGACGCATCCTTTTCCCCCGATAACCCATAACCTTTAAAAATCGATAACCGATAACCCATAACCAATAACCATTAATTAAACAGGTTCATAGCACGGTCAGGGCCCTGGGTGGCGAAACATTTCACCGCCTCGCAGGCCTTGTCGATTTGTGGGTCGAGGGTGGCGTGCTCCTCGGCGGTGAAGGCTCCGAGCACATAGTCTATCTGCCTGCCACGGCTGAAGTTGTTGCCCACCCCTATGCGCAGGCGGCAGTAGTTATTGTTGCCCAGCAGGGCCTCGATGTTGCCAAGCCCGTTGTGGCCTCCTCCGCTGCCCTGCTTCTTCATGCGCAGGGTGCCCAAAGGCAGGGCTATATCGTCCACAACCACAAGCAGGTTCTCCTGCGGCACCCGCTCCTGAGCCAGCCAGTAGCGTACCGCCTCGCCGCTGAGGTTCATATATGTGGTGGGCTTGATGAGCACCAGCGTGCGCCCCTTGAGGCGGATTTCGGTGCGATATGCGCGGCGTTCCAACGTCCACTTTGCCTCGGCCTCCTTGGCCATGGCGTCCACAACCATGAAGCCCGCATTATGGCGTGTGCCCTCGTATTCCGAACCCACATTTCCCAGCCCGACTATAAGGTATTTCATCTCTTTATCGTCTTCTTTTTGGCATACATTCTCGCCCGCAGGCACAGCGTCCTCTCGCCCTTGCTCGGCGTTAGCACCTGTCTTACAGCGCGAAAACAATGTCTTTAATATATTCATATATATAAAATCAAAGTGCAAAGATAGGCATTATTTTCCAATCCGCGAAAAAAAGTTTCTTAAAAAGAGTGAAAAGGGAGAAAACCTTGCTCCCTCCAAATATCGGCCCCTCCGAAATCTCGAACCCTCAAATAATCGAATACAGCCGGCCCTAAGCCTACCTCTGGTCCTTCACCAAACGCACCGAGAGGCCATAGTAGCGGTTGCAAAAGTCCTGCGTATTGATTGTTTCCCAGCCGAAGGACAAGGCGTAGGCATTGAAAAAACCGCCGTCCGTTTCTGCCCAATAACAGCCGTAGTTGTTGACGTTGCTCACCGTAGAGCCCTCACGATAACCTACTGCGGGGAGGAAAACGCATCCCGCAGGTTCGAATGTATTCCGCCAATCGAATGCCTCATAGTTGTTGTCGCCGAAAGTGGCGGTCGCATCGCTGACGTTCACCCCCTTGGGTTGAGACGTGTTGATGGTGGCTTGGTCGGGGAAGAGGATGATGCCCACAATTCCATTAACTCTGGCGCGAACAAAGCGCGGATTAGCCACAGGTTGCACCGAAGTGTCGGGAACGGTGAAGTTGACCGAGGTGCGACGATGGTTGAAAACCGTGTCCCACTCGCCTGCACGCAGGGTTCGCCAGCCTCCTCCGTCGATACTACTCGCCATTTCGCCCCAATCTTTGAAAGTGCCAGAAAGCTCGTTCAAATAGCTGTACATGCCGTAGTTGCAACCCTTATCGGTGGTGCTCCAGCCGAAATGCTCCCAAACGCCGTTTTTGGGTTCGGTGTTCCCCTCGTTGAAAGAGTAGTTGTACGGGTTGGCGGCAAACGACCACTCCCCGTTCACATTGCGCAGGTTGCCCGGGGCAAACTTCACCTTGGTGGGGATGAAAGCGTTGGTGGTGAAGCAACCCTCGGTGAGGACCGCTTTGTCCTTCTCCGTGCACCCTGCAAAAATACTTACGGCCATCGCAGCCAAACAAATGCTGAACAAAAATTTCTGTCTCATTGATAATCTGTTGGTTTATGATTCGTACAAATATGGAGCCATCCATCGTGACTTTATTTCCGAACCTGAAGCCCGAACTCCCTGTTCGATAATGGAATAAAGCACAAATGTATTTTTCCACGTCGCACCCGAACCTTTCGGTTTTGACGCTGCAAAGTTACGAAAAATTTTCATACCAGCGCAATTTTTTGCTAAAAATATTTTCAAACTTCGTCCGGCGAGGTTTCGGCGAGGTTTCGGAGCAAGGTTGGAGATGGGTTGAAGATAGTTCCTATATTCTCCCAAGTGCTTGCGACATGCTTCCGATATGCTTCCCATATCCTTCCGATATGCTTCCGATATATTCAGTCGCAAGCATATTGCAAGCACGTCGCAAGCATATTGCATTCATATCGGAAGCACAAGGACGTATCATAAAGGCTGCAACGAGGGTGTGGGAGCCCATTTTCGACATTTCAGCGACAAGAAGTTGCACAAATAAAAAAAAATGCGTAACTTTGCAAAAAAATCAAGCATGAATATTCAGATCGAACTCCTGCTCCTTATCGTATCCGTCCTTTTCTTCGCCAGCATTCTTGTTAGCAAGGCCAGCAGCCGCCTCGGGGTGCCGGTGCTGCTGCTGTTTTTGGGGGTGGGAATGGTGTTCGGGGTCGACGGTTTCGGTATCCGTTTCGACGACATCCGTGTGGCTCAGGTTGTGGGCACCGTGGCGCTCTGCATCATCCTGTTTTCGGGCGGCATGGATACGAAAATCAACGATATACGTCCTGTTTTGGGCCCAGGCCTCACCTTGGCCACGGCGGGGGTGCTGCTCACGGCTTTCGCCACAGGGCTGGGCATCTGGCTGGTGATGGACAAGACTCCGCTGGGGGGCACCATAGGGTTCCTCTCGTCGCTGCTTTTGGCAAGCACCATGTCGTCCACCGACTCGGCCTCGGTGTTCTCCATCCTCCGCTCCAAAGGGCTCAACCTCAAGCATCGGCTCAAGCCTACGCTGGAGTTGGAGAGCGGCAGCAACGACCCTATGGCTTATATCCTCACCATCACCCTCATCTCGCTTTCCACCTCGCAGGGGAGCCCCAACTACTGGGGTGCGATAGGCATGGTTTTTGTGCAGATAATCGTGGGTACGCTCATCGGTTTCGTACTCGGCAAAGGGCTGGTGTGGCTTATCAACAGGCTTAAAATCGACAACCCTTCGCTCTACCCCATCCTGGTGCTCACAAGTTGTATCTTTATCTTTTCGGTGAGCTATTACGCTCAGGGCAACAGCTATTTGGCGGTATACATCGGGGGATTGGTCTTTGGCAACAACAAGTTTGTCCACAAGCGTTCCACGCGCAATTTCTTCGAGGGCGTGTCGTGGCTCAGCCAGCTCACCATGTTCCTCACCCTGGGGCTGCTGGTCAATCCCAGCCAGCTGACATGGCGCGGTGTGGTGCTGCCGAGCCTCATCATCAGCGGGCTCATGATTTTCATCACCCGACCGCTGAGTGTGTTTGTGTCGCTGATACCTTTCCGCAAGTACGATTTTCGTGACAAATTGTTCGTTTCGTGGTGCGGACTTCGGGGCGCGGTGCCTATCATTTTCGCCATCCTATGCCGAGCCGAAAATGTGCCCCATGCCGACGAAATCTTCAACGTGGTGTTTGTCTGCACCCTCATTTCGCTCATCCTCCAGGGCAGCACATTGTCGCTTGTGGGCAAGTGGCTCAAAGTGGCTGACGACCCTGAACCCGAACAACTTATCAGCAATTTCGACATAGAGTTTCAGGAAGAAATCAAGTCGGCCACCTGTGAGGTGACCATCACCGAGCAGGTGCTTCAACATGGCAACAGGCTGATGGATTACGCCATTCCCGAGAGCACGCTGGTCATCATGGTGAAACGCCAGGACAGCTATTTCGTCCCCACAGGCAAGACGCAGCTGTTGCTTGGCGACAAACTGATGGTTATCAGCGACAACGAGAGCGCCCTCCGAGCCTCTTTGTCGATGATGGGGGCCGAGATGGCGGTAAGCCCGTCGAAAGAAGGCCTCACCGATAGTTTCAAAAAACAGCTGGATTCGGGCAAAAAGGCAACTCATAAAATCGCCTCCCGCCTTTTCAACAGCCTCAACGACCCCAATCCCGACCCCGATGCCTATCCGGATTAAAAGAGATGAGAGATGACAGTTGACAGATGATAGATGAAAACTATGAAAAGACATATCCTTATCCTCACAGCCGTCCTTAGCCTTGCGGCGGGATGTGCCAGCATGAAACCCAACCTGAGCCACATACCAGGCCACTACACCTACCAGCACGGCTGGAGCTACGACACGAAGGAGGGCCATATCGAGGTGAACGAGACAGGCACAATGGATTATTATCCAGATGGTTCGGCTCTTGATTCGGCCCGACAGGTGTATGTTATGACTTGCCCCGACGGAGGGCGTGTGACGTGGGTGTTCAACTATGTCAGCCCCAGTCGTTGGCGTGCCGAGGGGAGCGATTTCTACTTTGCCGGCATCGAACAATCTTTCCGCATGACGCTTTTGGAAACCCGCACCGAAGGGGGCGTGGACAAGATTTGGGCCGACAAACAGGCCCACCGCGTCATGAAGAATGTGGGCAGCAGCATCGGTCGCGAGACCAAGTTCAACATCGCCAAACTCACTCAGAAGCAGTTCGTTTGGAGCTACACTTACCCCGACGGCCACACCGACACTTGGGAGTTTGAGAGGTGAGGCAAGATGAGAGATGACAGATGAGAGATGACGGATGAAAGATGACAGATGACAGATGAGAGTGGCTGCCGCCCTAATAATTTTCAATTTTCAATTAAGTAACGATTAAAAATAAGTTGTAACGATGTTGTCGTTTTTGATGAAAACAAAACTGCCTCATTTGTACAATAGGATTGTATCATGTTATTTTT
>JAZUFY010000113.1:0-12327 GCA_045640925.1 Bacteroidales bacterium | reverse complement strand
AACCAGCTTAAATAGTATTGGTTGCATGTTGTAATCCTTGTTATTTTGGAAAGGGGGGCGAGGTGGAAGCCGTCGTATTCGAAAGGACTATCGGTTGTAATCCTTGTTATTTTGGAAAGGGGGGCGAGGGTATCTGGGTTGATGGGTGTCAACAACGAGGTTGTAATCCTTGTTATTTTGGAAAGGGGGGCGAGGTCGATATTCGTATTTTTCGTTTTTTCAACGCTTTATTGAGTGTTTTGATTTCAAAAATGGGGTTTTTGATGCCTTGGGGGCCTACGGGGAGGGCATTTTTTCGTTTCTGTTGTGTGGGGGGCAATATGTCAAAGATCGCTCGG
This sequence comes from Bacteroidales bacterium, assembly GCA_045640925.1. GTDB lineage: Bacteria > Bacteroidota > Bacteroidia > Bacteroidales > P3 > Colimorpha. The sequence continues at coordinate 11,989 of JAZUFY010000113.1, read as the reverse complement.
TCGGCAGCCGCTCGACACCTACGCCGCTCGGCTCTTATCAAATTGCAAAAGTACACTTTTTTTCCGAATAGACGCAAATATTTTTGTTTTTTTTGTTCCCCCTCCCCCCCTCTTCGGGCTCGGTGGACGACTTATGTCTGACCTCAGACGAGTGTGCCTCCAATGAAACAATATTGGGACAACATTGAGACAATATTGGGACAATATTGGGACAACATTGGGACAACATTGGAACAACATTGGGACAACATTGGGACAACATTGGGACAACATTGGGACAACATTGGGACAACATTGGGACAACATTGGGACAACATTGAGACCTCGCTGTGCTTGCGATATGATTGCGACATGCTTCCGATATGTTTCCGATATGCTTCCGATATATTATATCGCATTTATGTCGCAAATATGTCGCAAGCATATCGGAAGCATGTCGCAAGCACAACAAGGCTTGAAGGAGGTGAGGGAGGCGGGGGAACGAGGCGGTAAAGGGGGCCGATGTGGGGCGGCGGGATGTTATCAAATGTTAATAGATAGATTATATATGTATTATCCAAAAAATTTTCGTATCTTTGCATTACCAAATTTATAGGCATTTTTATATGGCGAAAGGTAGAATACTGTATATTAGTCAAGATGTTGCGCCGTTTTCGGAAGATGGCGAGGCTGCGTTCATGGGGCGTCATTTGCCGCAATTTTCGCAGGAATTGGGGCGCGAGACGAGGGTTTTCATGCCCCGTTTCGAGGCCGTGAACGAGCGAAAGCACCAGCTGCACGAGGTCATACGCCTCTCGGGCATGAACCTCATCATCAGCAATTGCGACCATCAGCTGATTATCAAGGTGGGCTCGATTCCTTCGGCCCGTATGCAGATTTATTTTATTGACAATGAGGAATATTTCACCCGTTTCGGGGACACGTTCGACGAAAACGGCGTGCTGAAGCCCAACAACGACGAGCGGATACTCTTTTTCGGTCGCGGCGCGCTGGAGGCGGTGCGCAAACTGGCCTGGCAGCCGCACCTGATCCATTTTTCGGGCTGGTTCTGCGGCATGGTGCCTTTCTATCTGCGCCGCATCAACAAGGAGAATGCCTTTTTCACGGGCACACGCACGGTGCTCTCGCTGCAGGACGATGCCTTCACGGGCAGTTTCTCTGCCGACATCGAGCGCAAGATGCGCGCCGACGGGGCCACGGCCAAGGACTTACGCCTGTATCAGAACCTCGATTATATGACCCTCATGAAGGCGGCCATCACTTACGCCAACGGCATCGTGGTGGCTTCGCCCACGGCCAACCCCGAACTGGTGCAGTTTGCCAAGGAGAACAAACGCAACTTTGTGGACTATATGGAGGACCGCACGGCTTTCTACACCCGCATCAACAAACTTTACGACTCGCTTTGCGGCAGCGCTTTAAACAACTAAATGATGACTATGTCTAAAAAATTCTTTCTCTCCCTGGGGCTTTTGCTGATGCTGCTGCCTGTGGCGTGCACAGAAAAGGAATCAGACCTCGGTGTGAACCTGCAGGACCCCTACACGCGGTATAGCGGCACGCGCGACACGGTGAGCGTGGAGGCGTGCACGGTGTTCGACGATTCGCTTTCGACGGCGGGATATACCGCCGCCGTGTTCGGCAACTACAACGATGCGGTGTTCGGCAAGTGCCAGGCCACGATTTATTCGCAGATTGCCCTCGCCAGCACTTCGACGGGCATAAACCTCTCCGACGAGGTGGTGATCGACTCGGTGAAGATGACCCTCGTCATCGATACCGCCTGCCCCATTATGCCCGAGGACGGACAGAGAACGCTGCGGGTGATTGTCAACCAGTTGGCGGAGCCTTTGAAGGCCGACAGCGGCTACTTTTCGTTCCAGCAGCTGCCCGAGAGCCAGACCTGTTTCTTCGACGACGATGTGGTTTTCGAAGGGGACAGCCTTGTGCTGAAGCTGCACGAGAACATCTTCACGGTGCTGAAACAGAATTGCTCGAGCGCCGATTTCCTGGAACGCACCAAGGGTTTCAGCCTCAAGATGTCCGATACTTCGATGACGATGCTCGCGGTGAACTTTTCCGCCACGAATACCCGCATCACGCTTTATTACCACACCGCCACGTCGGAGGGGCTCACCTTCGTGTTCCCCCTCAACAGCAACGCCGCGCGCACGATGTACTATCGCCACGACTACACGGGCACGGCCATCGCGCCCATAGCAAGCCACGCGCAGGAGTCGGTGGACGGCAGCGCGATGCTCTACCTCGAACCTTTGGGCGGCACCAAACTGAGGCTCAACATGCAGCCGTTCCTCGACGCATTCCGCGCCAAGCACCCCTCGGCGGTGATACATTACGCCGAACTGCTGCTGCCTGTGTACGACCCCACTTCGGAGAACTACCCCTTGCGCCTCCTGGCGCTGAAACGCAAGGCCGACGGTTCGTCGGTATATGTCACCGATGCCGATGTGCTCACCAACAACTACACCTACGCGGGTTTCGACGGCTATTATCACCCCGACAAGCACCAGTACCGTATGCGTGTGACCCAGCATTTGCAGGAACTGCTGCGCGAAGGAAAGGACTACGGCACCGAAATCATCATCGACGCCCGCCGTTCTTCGGCTTTCCGCACCGTGTTGAACGGCAGCATGGCAGCCGACCCTATCAGAATCGAATTTATTTATTCAGAATAACTCAATAACTATTATAACCCAATGAAAAGAATCCTTGCCACAATCTTCTGCCTTTCACTTATGGGCACCACGGCTTTCGCCCAAATTCACTACGAGCAGACCTACCCCACCAATCCCGACCAGACCTACGTCGAGGGCACTTACAACGACGACAGTGTCCGTATCGGCAAATGGACATGGTGGCACCCCAACGGACAGGTTTTCCGTCAGGGAAGTTATGACAACCAAGGCCGCAAGATTGGCGTTTGGAAGACTTTTTACAACCACGGGCAACTGCGTGAGGAGATGGTGATGAGCGGCAGCGGCACCAGTCGCACTTTTTACGAGAACGGCAAAAAGCAGAGCGAGGTGGCTGTGGAAGACGGCAAGAAGACGGGCGATTTCATCTCGTGGTACCCCAACGGACAGAAGAAGGACCAGGTGCCCTACGTCGAGGGCATCCGCGAGGGCAAGACCTACGAATGGCACGAGAACGGCAAACTGAAGTTCGAAGGCGTTTATGACGAGGACGAACTGAACGGCCCCGCCACTTGGTGGACAATAGACGGGAAGAAGGATATGGAAGGCACCCTCGTGGAGGGCGAGCAGGACGGCGAGTGGATTTTCTATTGGCGCACCAACGGCAACATAGGCATCCGCGGACACTATACCAACGGCAACGAAACAGGCACTTGGACCTACTACTACGAGACGGGCGAAAAGTGGCGTTCGGGCGAATACAGCAACGGCTATCGCCAGGGCCTTTGGACCACCTGGTACGAGAGCGGCCAAAAACTGCACGAGGGCCAATATGTCAACGATAAAGAAGAAGGGCAGTGGACGGCCTGGTATGAGGACGGCAAGGTGGACTACTACGGCAATTTCCACAACGGCATGAAAGAGGGCCTTTGGAAAGGCGTTTTCGACGATGGCCGCACCCGCTACGAGATGTATTACCACGAAGACCTCCAGCACGGCAAGACGGTGCGCTACCATGCCAACGGCAAGGTGGAACTGGCTGAGAACTATAAGAATGGCGAGCGTCATGGTAAGTACGAACGCTACAACAGCGCTGGAAAACCCGAGGAGATAGGCAATTTCGTCGATGGCAAGAAGGACGGCAAATGGATTTGGTACGACGAATTTGGTCAGGAAGGCATTGTGGCCCAATTCAAAGACGGACAGATGACTTCCATGACCGACAACACCTCCAAGAAGAGCAAGAAATAGCATCACCGTGGAACTTCTTTTGGCTTCCAAATCGCCTCGCCGCCGCGAGCTGCTCAGTCAGTTAGGATGGCCCGTAAGGTTCGTGGACATCAATGTGGACGAAACTTTGGACACCCCTGTAGCGGCACCATACGTTGCTGAAACATTGGCTCGTCGCAAAGCCGAAGGCTACACTTCGATGCTGGCTTCTGACCAAGTATTAGTAACAGCCGACACGGTGGTTGTTCACAACGACATGGTTTTAGGAAAACCTCACGACCACGACCAAGCCACCTTTATGCTGCAAAACCTCTCAGGTGCCACACACCAAGTCTACACAGGCGTATGCCTCAAAAGTTGTAACCGACAGATATGCTTCACCGAGTGTACCGATGTGGTGTTCAAACAGCTAAGTTTATCCGAAATCAACTATTATATAGACAATTACAAACCCTACGACAAAGCAGGGGCTTACGGCATACAGGAATGGATTGGAATGATTGGGATTGAACGCATCGAAGGATGCTACTATAATGTGATGGGGCTCCCTGTGGCCCGTTTATACAAAGAACTGCAACAATTGGTTGATTGACACCTTGCCCTCATCAACCATTTCGCGCAATATATTTCGCACCGAAGCCTCATCAATATCCCCTATCCGAGCAAGCAATTCATCGGCCCGCATAGGTCTCATTTTCAACAATTCAAGTATTTTTTCTTTCGAATCAACGGGCTTTTCTTTCGAATGCACACTTAGGCACAAATCGCAACTGCCACATAGTTTTGCTTGCTTTTCTCCAAAATAGTCCAAGAGAAATTGCCCCCTGCACCCTTCATCCATTAAAACATATTTCCGTATAGCCTCCATTCGCTCTGCCGCACTCTGTTTCAAGTTCTTATAATTTTCATCACTCAAATAGATGTTTTTCACATCAATACGAGGGGAAGTAAAAACTATCTGCGGTTTGGTAGTCTTTGGCTTGTAAACAATAACCTTCAACGCATCCATGTGGAGCAGCATCTTCGTCACCATATCCTCCTCCATATAAATACGGCGGGCAATAGCACGCTCCGAGATAGGTTCAAACTCGGAGAAGATGCCCCCATACATGCGCAACATAAGACTCAGCAACTCGCCATACCTACGTTGTTCCACTTGGAAACGATACAAATCTTCCTTGCTGACGGGCACAAATATCTGCGACTGGGACTCTTGTTTTTCGGGGATAGACAGAAGGCCTTCCCTTTCCAAAAACCGAGTGGCGCTATAAAACTCGGTAACATTAAAGTGATAGGTATTGCAAAGTGCCTCCAAATCGAAATCAAACTGGCAGTCGCACCCCGAACCTATGGGCAGTTGGTAATAATTACAGATGGCTCGATAAACATTACCAATTTGTTGTCGTGAAGGGAAAGAGGTGTCGAAAGCATGTTGCAGCAATCCCAAATCAGAATCGTCATACAGCATCACAGCAAAAGCCTTATTGCCGTCACGACCCGCACGGCCCGCTTCCTGGAAATAGGCTTCTACCGAAGTGGGTATATCCAGATGCACCACAAAACGGACATCAGGCTTATCAATGCCCATACCGAAAGCATTTGTGGCCACCATTACCTGCAAAGCCCCATTCATCCATTGTTTCTGCGACAGATCCCTTTCTTTGGCTCCCAATCCTGCGTGGTAAAACGCCGAAGGGATGCCTTGCGAAGTGAGGAAATCGGCCACCTCTTTGGTGCGGCGACGATTTCGCACATACACAATGCCCGAGCCTCCCACCTTGTGTGCAATCCGCAACAAACGGCCCATCTTATCGGTTTCACGAAAAACCATATAAGCCAAATTGGGTCGGGCGAAACTGGCCTGATAAAAGCAGCTTCCCTGCCGAAACAGCAGTTGGCGTTGTATATCCTGTGCCACCAAAGGTGTAGCCGTAGCCGTGAGGGCTATCATCGGCACATTGGGGCAATACTGTCTGATGCGGGCTATCTCCAAATATGGAGGCCGGAAATCATACCCCCACTGCGAGATACAGTGCGCCTCGTCCACTGCAATCATCGAGACCTTCATCTGCCGAAAATGCTCTATGAACACACGTTGGCGAAGACGCTCGGGCGAAACATAGAGTATCTTGACATTTCCGTGGATGCAATTGTTCAGCACTATAGACTGCTCATACGAAGTAGTCCCCGATACCAAACACGCCGCCTTGATGCCTTTATCGCGGAGATGTTGCACCTGGTCCTTCATCAGCGAGATAAGCGGGGACACCACGAGGCAGAGCCCCTCCATGACCAAGGCAGGAATTTGATAACACAGCGACTTGCCTCCGCCTGTAGGCAGCAACACTAAAGTATCGCACCCCTGCAAGACTGATGCGATGATTTCGTCTTGCAGGGGGCGAAAGGAGTCGTAACCCCAATACTTTTTTAATATGTCAATCGGTTTCTTATTGATAACGACTAACGTACAAGTGTGATTGTTCCTTTTTGTGCTACAATATCCTCGGTGCCAGGACGGCGATATGTGGCCACATAGACGTAGGCGCCCTGCGGGCATTTCTTGCCATCCACCGTGGTGCCGTCCCATTCAAAATGCAGGTCATTGGACTGATACACCAAGCGGCCAGCACGGTCGTAGATGTGGACATGGAAATGCCCCATCTCATTGGTGGTATACATCTTGAAAGTATTGTTGTCGGGGCGTTCGGGGGTGAAGATATTGGGAGCGTAGTAGGTGAACAGCACAACAGGGAGTTTGAAATCCAGTGTATCGCTGCAGCCCAAATCATTGGCGGCAACCAGAGTCACATCCACCGAGTCGTCGGACACTTCGCCGAAATTATGGGTAAACGGGGTGCCATAGTTGGGCGTTTCCGATCCGCCGATATACCAAGTCGAAGAAACCGAGTAGGGCGACACATCGCTAAGGGTGACGATAGGATTGTCCGAATCGATGAAACCTGGGTCGAAATCAACGGTAGCCACAGGGATGGGGTGCACCGTGATAGTTTCCGTGAGCGGCGAAGCGGCGCAGTCGTTGGTGCCGTGGCCTATCAGGGTATAGGTGGTAGTGGTGTTCGGATGAACCGTGATCTGTGAGGGGCTGTGGCCCAAAGAATCCTGAAGTTCAAGCAGCAGTGAATCCATCGGCGAAGCATTCCACTCGTACCAGAAAGCGGCATCCGAGGTGAGGGTCACACTATCGCCCGCACACATATCGTGGCGCGAGATGCTCAGTGTCGGGTTCACGCGGTAAGCGTTCACGCTGGTCACAGCGCTGCAACCCTTCTTGCTGAACACCTTCACATAATACACACATGTATCGGCATACGGAGCCGTGCGCAACGTGGCACCTTCCGAAATAAAGTTGGCATCGGTGCAAGTCGAATCATAGTACCATTTATACTTGGCCACATCCACATCGGCGCTCACCGTGATGTCGGTCAGCTGGCCGTTGCACACCACCGTGTCGCCATCAACATTCAATTCGGGGTCGGTGAACACATAGAAAGTGTCGAAAGCGCTGGCCGTGCACCAAATGGTGTCATAAGTGTTGATGCTGTCGCGGGTGAAGAGGCCGTTGTAGGCAACCAGTTCCACGGGGTTTTGGAATTCGGTGAAGAGGTGCTGATAGGTCTGATTGTGCTGACCATTGGCCACTTGACGACCACGGACAGTATCGGCACCTGTGGGAGTATTGAAAATCCAGTCGCGGCGTACCGATCCGTAAGTGCGGTCCTCCAGCAGGGCGGTCTCGCCCACGCAGTATTCGTGGTCAGCTGCATAAATCTTCGGAGTCGGACGTCCCAATGAGAAAATCGTATATGTGCTGTCACTGAAGCACTCATGGTCTTCACGATAGAACGAGCGGACCTTCACGGTGTAGTATCCCGAACTGTCGTACTGGTGCATCACCTTGGCGCCAATAGCCGAGTCGGCAAGCGGGGTACTGGTGTTGGAACCCGAATAGAACCACCATTTGGTAATGGAAGTGTCGCAACCAGTCATATTACCAGGGACATAGCTCTTATTCTCAAAATTCACCTGGGCGTCGCAATTCTTCAACGTGTCGATCGACATCAAAGGCTTGTTGTTGTTGACACGCACATAAATCGGCGAAACGAAAGGCTTGGCTGGGTCCATGGCCGAGGTCATATCGCAGCGGAAGACCATATTGTTGGTCATCTCACCCACGCCTTCGCCCTGGGTGACCAAGAAGTCGTTGACCTGACACAGATATTGGTTGCTGGTACTTGTGTTGGGAGTCAGCTGGGTGAATCCTATCGAAGACGGCACACTGGCAGTGTTGGAAATGTAGCGGCCATCCACATTGCTCTTATACCACACATAGTTGGTCAAACCCGTAGGGGCTCTGAGCGTATCCACAACAGTGGTGGCACCAGCGGGGCATCCCGAAGTCGAAATTTCCATGGGCTGGCAGTCACCCGCAACATAGCAATAGCCGTAGTGACCCGAAGCAGAGCAGTCGCCCATATAGATTTCGATACGGACATTCTCAAAAATATATCTGCTCAAATTGATAGCCACCTTGTTCCAATCACGATAGAAACCATTTCCGCCACTACCGTTATAGCTGTGCCAGCCGTTAACATTGTTTTGGAGGCCCGAGCTGGAAACAGCATAACACAGCGTATCGCTAACCTGCTGCCAATTACCCGAACCGTATGAGGTTTCCTTCGCAACACGGATAACGAACGAAGGGTCGCCCGCCGGACCATGGCCAGGAGCCTGAACCACGATGGCATAATAGATGAAAAGCATTGCATTTTTTGGCTGCACCTGCATCGTATAGTACAGCGCCTCGGCCTCTGCGTTAACTCCGCAGTTACCCAAACGAATCGATCTGGTAATCGAAGGATCGTAACTAACAGGGCAGTACGGCAGCTGGTAGTTCACGAGGGGGTCCTTGCCCGCCTGGGCGCCCGTTCCAGGGCCATCGGTGGTGGTCATGATGCGGAAACGATTGCCGGGGTCCAAGCTTGTACCACAATAAGAAGTTCCACCATTACCCGTCGTTGCAGCCAGCTGTGCTGCGGGAATCACAGGGCTCGTCATATTCACGCCCGTGACGCCTGTAAGAGCATTCGGGGCCACACTCGGCTTCGTTCCCGTCTGACCCGAATAATAGCCAATATACGCTCCCGAAGTCGAACCCGAGGTGAACGTCATCGGATTCTTCAATCCTGGACAAGGCGAATTGGCCTGCGAAAAAGCATCAAGGGCCAACATCAGAGCCAGAGCAATAAAAATGATTCTTTTCATATTATACTATTTTTTAAGTTATTTCAAACTACAATTGAGATATTACATAATTCCCTTCACCTACTATGACACACTTTATCCCATTTCGCTGCAAAAAATAATGTTAAAAAAAGTTAAAGGAGCAAAAAAGAGTCGAACTTTTTTGAAATTCGGCTCTTTTTTATCCTTAGTCAGGAATGGTGATTACTCACCCTTCTCTGCTTTTTCAAGTTCTTCCTTCAGGTTGGCAAGGACGCTGAGGTCGCCAAGGGTGGTCTTTTCAAGATTGTCGTTGATTTTCTTGACAGTCTTCTTGGTGGCGCGATCCTTCTTGGCCTCATCGTTCTCGGCCTTTGCACGCTCGCCCTCAACATTGTCCTGATGCACGCGGGTGTGGCTGACGATGATTTTCTTGTTCTCCTTGGAGAATTCGATGACCTTGAAGTCCAAAGTCTCGTCCTGGCGGGCCTTGCTCTTGTCCTCCTTCTCGAGGTGGCGCATAGGAGCGAAACCTTCAACGCCATAAGGCAGAGCGATGGTAGCGCCCTTGTCGTTGATGCTGCTGATAGTGCCCTGATGGACGCTGCCAACGGTGAACAGCGACTCGTACACATCCCAAGGATTCTCCTCGAGCTGCTTGTGGCCGAGGCTGAGACGACGGTTGTCGGCATCGACTTCGAGAACCACGACCTCGATGCTGTCGCCAATCTTGGTGAACTCGGCGGGGTGCTTGATCTTCTTGCTCCAGCTCAGGTCGCTGATGTGGATAAGGCCGTCCACACCCTCTTCGAGTTCCACGAAGATACCGAAGTTGGTGAAATTGCGGACAGTGGCGGTGTGCTTGCTTCCGACAGGATATTTGTCGGTGATGGCCTGCCAAGGATCGGGCATGAGCTGCTTGATACCGAGGCTCATCTTACGCTGCTCGCGGTCGAGGGTCAAAACAACGGCTTCGACCTCCTGGCCCACTTTCAAGAAATCCTGAGCGCTGCGCAGGTGCTGGCTCCAGCTCATCTCGCTGACGTGGATGAGGCCTTCGACACCGGGAACCACCTCGACAAATGCGCCGTAGTCGGCAATAACCACAACCTTACCGGTAACATGGTCGCCTTCCTTCAAGTTGGCATCCAGGGCGTCCCAAGGATGAGGAGTGAGCTGCTTCAGACCGAGGGCGATACGATGCTTGGCCTCGTCGAAGTCCAAAATAACGACGTTGATTTTCTGGTCGAGCTCCACAAAATCCTTAGGATCGGCAACACGGCCCCAGCTGAGGTCGGTGATATGCACCAAACCGTCAACACCGCCCAAATCGATGAACACACCGTAAGGAGTGATGTTCTTGACAGTGCCTTCGAGCACCTGACCCTTCTCCAAGTGGCTGATAATCTCGGCCTTCTGAGCCTCGATCTCGTCCTCGATAAGAGCCTTGTGCGAAACAACGACGTTCTTATACTCGTGGTTGATCTTCACAACCTTGAATTCCATGTTCTTATCCACATACACATCGTAGTCGCGGATAGGTTTGACATCGATCTGCGAACCGGGGAGGAAAGCCTCGATGTTGTCGAAAACGGTGACGATCAAACCGCCCTTGGTGCGGCTCTTGACGTAACCGGTGATGACCTCCTGGCTCTCGTAAGCCTGGTTGACGCGCTCCCAAGACTTGAGGATGCGGGCCTTCTTGTGCGAAAGCAGCAGCTGGCCATTGGAATCTTCCTGGCTTTCAACATAAACCTCGATCTTATCGCCGGCCTTCAGCTCGGCATTGTAACGAAGTTCGGAAGCGGGGATAACACCGTCAGATTTGAATCCGATGTTCACGACGGCCTCACGGTCGTTGATGGAGACGATCACGCCTTCGATAACGTCCTGTTCGGTGAACTGGTTGAAGGTCTTCTCGTATGCCTCAGACTGCTGGTCGATAGCGGCCTTGTTGGTCTTTTCACTCTTGTTGTCGATAGCGCTCCAATCGAAATCGGCTAACGGTTTTACATTCTTATAATCCATTATAGATTTAATTTTTTAATTTGTGGCCTCCTGCCCGACCGGGTTAAACATAACTAACATTCTGAACACTACCGAATTGGCAGGAACTCGGCTATTCAGATGCAAGTTGCAAATATACAACTAATTTTCGAAACACCAAACTTTTTCTCAAAAAAATTTCCAACAAAGTCCCCAAACCTGAATATCCGTGAATGACCATAAATATCTTTTCAACGTAAATATCCGAGAATATCCGTGAATGACCATAAAAAATTTTTTTCGAAAATTCACGGACATTCTCGGATATTCTCGTTTATAAAAATATGCTCGGACATTCACGGACATTCTCGGGCATTCTCGTTTATACCTATAAGCTTCTCCCATTATTCTCCCATTATTCTCCCAACGTTATGGTATCCTTATGGTATTCTTATGGTATCGTTATGGTATTGTTATGGTATTCCGGATACGATAACGGTACGATAAGGATACCATAACGATAAAAAAATCGTGGGCGGAGAGTATAAGGATTGATTGATACAAGAGGATCCTCATCAAATCTTCATTTCATGTGAAAAATTGCACTTCCTCATTCTATGAAAAAATTGCACTTAGCCCCCCTCTATTCTATTGTCAGAAATGTCGTCAAAATAGTTTGAACACCACATCACAAAAATGGTACACAATTTTTCAAAAGTGTACAACTATTTTTTGAATTAAGTAACATTTAAAAAATAACATGGGACAAATTGAGAGGAGAAATAAGGTAGTTCCAATTATGGAGAGACTCGTCAAAGATGACATGTCTTTTGATGAGTTCCGCGTAGGAATCCCTCACGGTTCTATTAGTCTCGTAC
>JAZUFY010000112.1:0-17819 GCA_045640925.1 Bacteroidales bacterium | reverse complement strand
CGGGTGTACTGGTCGATCAAAACAGCCACCTCGGGAGGGAAAATACTGCGGTATTGCAGCAGCAGTTGGCGATACTCCTCCTGCCACTCATGGCCGTGGGGAAGCACCTCGCAACCAAAACGTTGGTGACAATTGAGGTGTGCCATCTCGTGCAGCAGCACCAGGAGGAAATGATATTTGTTGAGATTACCGTTGACGCTGATTTCGTGAAAATTATGGTCGCGTTGAGGCCAACGATAATCGCCCAGTTTCGAGTGCCTCTCACGGGTGATATGGAAATGAACGCTGTAGCGGTTGAAGAAGTCAAAAACCTCGTCAACCGCCTCTATCGGCATATAGCATGCCATTGTCTGCTTATATTTGGCAACAGCTGCGGGATCCATCTTCATACTTCTCGGCAAAAGTGGGACAGTCACAATGTCGGCGTTTCCTGTGCTTGGGCATACGCACCCCCTTGCTGCTGCATCCCGCCACAAAGGCCGTCAACAACACCGCCAAAAGCAACAAACCTATATTTCGTTTTGTCTTTTTCACCTTCCGTTAATCATTCTTTCGATTGCTATATTTTGTCTTTTTAAGGCTGAAATAGAATACCCTCAGCAATCCAAACACGAGAGCCAATCCCAAACAAACAAGAATATCTATCCAAATGGGGATGGATTGATGACAAATCAGACAATCCACAACAGAAATCAGAATGAGCAGAAGAAACGACTCCACGAATTCGAACAAAAACACCTTTTTCGGTTCCTCCGACTCACGATATTCCTGAATGGCGGCAAAAAATTTGTTGCTCTTGCGTTTGCCTGCTTTTTGTAGAAATAGGTCCAAACAAACCCAAACAACTACGGTAACAACCGATGTGATGACTGTTGAGAATAATTCCATATCTTCCATAATTTTAACTCTATTTCGAGAACATCACCTTCTCGCTGTTGAACATCTTGGTGAGGGCGAAAACCGCAAGACCCGTATACACCACATTGGCCACCACGGTGACTATCACCTGCAGCGGGTGAATGTCGAAAGCAAAGATGGACGACATGGCTTGGGCGCTGTTGTAGACAGGGATGAGGAAGTACGCCAAATTGTCGGGAGCCCCACCCATCATGGGTGTAAGGCCCGCAAACATGATGAACAACATCAGCGGAAGCACCATCGTGCCCGCAGTCTTCACGTCCTTCGCCCAAGCAGAAAGAATCGATATGCAGGAGATAATGATAAGCACCGTGCTCATAATGAGGAGGAAGATGAGCAGAAAATCGTTCCACCCGTACAAATTGTCGGGCAGCCCCGTGGTGTCGGCTTGGAGCATCTTGGGCAGCGAAAGAATGATGCCCAGGAAACTGGAGAGGCCGCTGAGCAGGGCAAAACACGAGAGACTCACAATCTTACCTATTGCCAACTCGCTACGTTTCATAGGTGTTACCAGCAACGTGGCAATAGTGCCGCGTTCCTTCTCGCCCGCAATGGAAGAGGGGGCCACAGCCATGCAACCCGAATAAAGCAGCATGATGATAAGCATCGGGATGAGGTTGCCGAGCACCTTGCCCAGCTCCTCTTTGTCCTCCTCGGGGCTCGACTCCTCCATCGAAGCATAGCGCACCGTGAGCAGCGAATCGAGCAGCGCCTCCTCGGCAGGCGAAAGTTGCGACACCTGTTCGGTAACCGCCTCATCGGCAGCCTCTTGTTCAAACTCCTCGTTCATAAACGACCCCATTAGCGTATAGATGAGGTAAATCAAAAGACCCGGCATAATCACCGCCGTGAAAAACAACGCGCGGTCGCCGAAAAAGCGGGCAAACTCCTTGCGGATAATGGTCCAAGTATTGCTGTTGCGTTTCATTCTTCGCCTCCTTTCATAGATTTGTAGATTTCGAAAAAGCGGTCCTCGAGGCTCAAGCCCCCACAAAGGGCCTCCAGCGTGTCGCAATGGGTGAGGCGGCCATCGATGATGACCCCCACACGGTCGCACAAACGCTCGGCGAGGCTGAAAATATGGGTGGACAAAATGATGGTCTTGCCCTGAGAACGAAGCTCTTGCAAAAAGTCGGTCACGGTTCTGGCCGTGATGACGTCGAGGCCGTTGGTGGGCTCGTCGAAGATGATGATTTCGGGGTCGTGAACCAGCGAAATCACAATGCTCGCCTTCTGCTTCATGCCCGTCGAAAGATTGGCCACCTTGACCTCGGCAAACTTGCTGATGCCGAAACGCTCGAAAAGCACATTCTTGCGTTTTGCGGCTGTCTGAGGATCAACGCCGTGCAGCTCGCTGAAGAAGTCGTAGAGATAGTTGGGGGTGAAATAGTCCTCCAGCTTCAGCTCGCTGGTGAGGAAGCCTATCTTGGCCCTCACCTCCTCGCCCTGGTTCACCACGCTGCAGCCCTCCACCCAGGCGTCACCCTTGTCGGGGCGTATGAGGGTGGCCAACATACGCAGCGTTGTGGTCTTTCCGGCACCGTTGGGCCCCAGGAGGCCGAAAATCTCGCCTCGGTTGGCCGTGAAACTGAGGCCGTCCACAGCCACCTTGCGCGAAGCGGAGGTGCGCTCAATCTTCTGTTGCTTTTTCGATAATGTGAAGGTCTTGCTCAGCCCCTCCACACGCAGTATCTCTTCCATAGTGTGTTTTGTTGTTCAATCTATATGTTAGACGCCGAAAAGCAGAAAAAACTACATTTCGAACCGACAAAAGTACAAAAAAAAATTGATATAACCAAAATTTCGCCCAATAATGACCCATATTTCGCCCCCCACACCCCTATATTTTGCCCCCCATACCCCCATTTTTTGAAAAGCCCGATCCTCGCCCCTGCTCCCAAGATGGTTCCTATATGCTCCCAAGTGCTTCCGATATGCTTACAATATGCATCCGACATGCTTCCGATATGCTTCCGACTGTATATATCGGATGCATATTGTAAGCATATCGGAAGCATATCGGAAGTATATCGGAAGCAAAGGGAAGGAAAGGATAAGGTGTGAGGACGGAAAGGGGCGAGAAAGGAGAAGGGCGGACGATAGGTGCATGATTTTGAGGCGGAGAAGGGACGAGGTGAAAAAAATTTGTAAAAAAACGGCCACAAATGTTTAGGTATTAAAAATTTTTCTTATTTTTGCGAGTGCAATTGTGGAGCCACTGGGCGGCAGGGTTGCTGCGTAGTGTCCTCATTGTTAATTATATGTGTATATAAATATATTCCGCTTGATTGACTAAAACCTGTCTGTTATGAAAAAGCATCTTCAAATACTACTGCTGATAGCGACATCCCTGATGCCAGGATGGGCAAGGGCGCAGAGTGCGGAGGAAGACTCGGTCGATGTGATACACTACGGCCTCAGTTTCGACATGAGCAGCACCTCCGACCGCTGGGTGCGAGCCTCGGCGGAGATTACCTATACCCTCACCCGCGACTGCGGGCAGGTGACTTTCGACCTCATCTGCGACTCGCTCTATCCCGTTTCGGTGGACGGCGTGGTGACCCGTGGTTTCAGCTACGACCCCGACCAGCGCATCCTTACCGTACAGGCAGGGGGCGGCTTGGAGGGCGACACCCATGTGGTGCTCGTACCTTACCTAACCAAAGGATATGTCGAGGGTTACGGCTGGGGCGGTTTGCATCTCGACATTGGCATGTACTACAACCTCGGGGTGGCTTTCAAGGAGTATCCCCACACTTTCGGTCGCAGCACCTTCCCCTGCCGCGACAATTTCTACGATAAGGCCACCTATACCCTCAGCGTCACCTCCCGACCTGGCTGGAGGACCCTCTGCAGCGGCATCCGCCTTTCGGAAGAGACCCACACCGACGGCACCAATACCAGCGTGTGGAGCCTCGATGTGCCCACGCCTACCTACCTTGTGTCCGTGTCCTCGGCCCCCTTCAGCATCATCGAGCGGGAGTATGAGGGGATCTACGGAACCTATCCCGCCCTGCTCGGCTTCACCTCGCACGACACCTTGGGGGTGCAGGGCGCCTACGACATTTTGGACGATGTTATCCCCATGTATGAGCGGGCTTTCGGGCCTTACCGCTGGGGCCGTGTGGGGTATATCGCCACGGCTCAGGGCTCCATGGAACATGCCAACAATATCTGCCTCTACAACGGCTGCATGACCTCGGAAGATAATGACTGCCAGATGACTATATGCCACGAACTGGGTCATGCCTGGTTCGGCAACTTGGTCACTTGTGCCAGCCAGGAGGATATGTGGTTCAACGAAGGAGGCGCCACTTTCTGCGAAGAGGTGGCCACCGAGGCGGCCTTCGGGCGTGAGGCTGCTACCAACTACTATCGCAACAAGTTGAAGACCGTGCTCCTCTCCGCCCATCTCGACGATGCTGGCTACCGTGCCCTCACGGGCATGTCGCAGTACTATACCTACGGCACCACGACTTATCAGAAGGGCGCCCTGATGTGGCACTCGCTCCGAGGCATCCTCGGCGACAGCCTTTTCTACGCCTCCATGCAGCGCCTCTTTGCCAATTGTGCTTTTGGCAACATCGGCTACGAGGCCTTCCGCGACAGCCTCAGCGCCTATACCGGCAAGGACCTCAGGGGGTTCTTCGACTTCCATATAGGCACCCCTGGCTTTGTTGACTACACCATTGATTATTTCGGCCTCGGAGTGGGCGACCTCGGCGGGGCGGTGATATCGCTGCGTCAGGCTTTGCGGGGCACCGACCAATTGGCCCACGGCAACCTTGTGCCCGTGACCTTCTTCACCCTCGACCACCAGCAGCGGGCGAAGCGCTGGCTCCAATTTGACGGCGAAACCTCCGAAGTATTCGGCCCCATCGACCTGCCTTTCTATCCCGCCTACGCCATCGTGAACCTCGACCACGACCTTGCCCTGGCTTGCACCGACGACACCCTGGCCCTGACCAAGAAGGGGCTCCACAACCTCAGCAACAGTTTTTGCAAAGTCAACCTGCCCCAAGCCTGCACCCAACAGGGCGCCTGGATTCATGTGGGACACCACTTTACCGACCCCGTGGGGCAGCACGACACCATCGAGGGGCTGGTGCGTATGGCCAACCGATATTGGGAGGTGACGGGCAGCATACCCAATGAGGTGGAAGTGGAGGGGCAATTCCTCTACAACCAGGGGAGCAACGGGGCCGCCGGAGCCGCCTTTATCGACAACGGTTTCTATGAGAAACGGATGACCCTCGACTCGATCTTCCTCCTTTACCGCCGTGATGCCTCCGAGGCGTGGAGCCTCGTGTCGCACCAGCGGGCCTCGGGCAGCACGGTTTCGAGTGGCTACTTCGTCAGCCGCCTGTTCCCAGGGCAGTACACCCTCGCCGTGTTGGACACCTCGGCGGCACACCTCACCATACGCGATTTCGGCTCGCAAGACCCCGCTTCGGGCCCTCAACTGAAACTTTTCCCCAACCCCGCACAGCAAGAATTTCGCATCGATATGGGGGACTACGATAAAAATTTTGACCTCTCCGTTTATGATATTTCGGGCAAAAAAGTGCTGGAAATGAGTAATCTGCATGATGGCTGCACCCTCCGTCCCAACCTCACCGCAGGAAGTTATATAGTGCTAATTCAAAATAAATTCTTATCTTTGCAATCGCAAATTATAATACAATGAAAAATATAAAAAGTCTTCTGCTCATAGTTATGCTTGTTGCCGCTACCTCTGTTTCGGCACAGTACACTCAGGACAATCCCAAATGTGAGTATATGCTCAAAATCGAGGCGGGCTACCTGCACAATGTAGGCAATTTCGGCACTCCCGCAGTCGAGGCCACCAACCCCAACATCCAAGGCACAGGCTTCAACCTCAACGCCTGGGAGGAGGGCATGGGCCTCAATATCATCAACGGCGTGAACATCAGCCAGGACTTCTTCCTCGGCGGCGGTGTGGGTTATACCCTCTGCGCCCCTCTGCGTCCCGTGCATTTCGACCGCAGCAGCCACATGGCACAGGTATTCATCGACATGGATTTCCGCCCTGTGGGCGACATCTGGGCCCCCATGGTGGGTGTGCGTCTCGGTGGCAGCTTCCTGATGAACCCCAACAACTACGGCAACACCGTGAGCCCCTACTTCGAGTTTTACGGCGGCCTCAACTGGTTCTACGACCACGCCCTGCAGCAGATGAACCGCAACTACCACAGCCTCTTTGTTGAGTTGGGCATCGTGCTCGAACAACAGACCCTCTTTATCCCCCTCCGCATCGGTTGGAGATGGTAACAATTATCAATTGTCAATTACTGGTTATCAATTGGAAACAACACGTCAAAATAAAATCTCTCGCCTCATCCAGCAGGACCTCAGCGACATCTTTCTCCGAGAGATGAAGCCCGTTTTGGGCAACTCGCTCATCACCGTCACAGGTGTGCGCGTCTCTCCCGACCTCTCCATCGCCCGCGTCCATGTCAGCATCATGCCCATAGGCGAGATTCCCGCTACCGATCACGCTGCGGCTCAGCCCGCCACAAAGCAGGGCATCATCGACGCCATCCTCACCCACAGCTCCGACATCCGTCGCCGCCTCGGCCTCCGCGAAGGCAAACAACTCCGCATCATCCCCCAAATCGACTACTACCTCGACGACTCCCTCGACTATATCGAGAACATCGAGAAGCTGCTGAAAAAATGATATCGGAGGCGTGTGAAGTGAAAAGTAACCATCTGCCCTTCCTCATCGCCCGACGCTACTTCTTCTCCCGCAAACAGAAGACCGTCATCAATATCATTTCTTGGATTTCCCTCATCGGCATCGCCGTGAGTACCACGGCGTTAATTGTTGTACTCGGCGTTTACAACGGTATCGGCCAACTCACCCAAGGCCTCTTTAACTCCTTCGACCCCGAACTCCTTGTGCAGCCCTCGCAGGGCAAAACTTTCCATACCGAAAGCATCCCCTTCGACCAACTCGGCAAAACCCCAGGAGTTGCCGCAGTGTCCCAAATGGTGGAGGAAAACGCCTGGATAACCTATAACCGCAACGAGGCCATCGTAGCCCTCCGAGGTGTTGACGGCGCCTATCCCCAAATCACTGGTATCGACACCCTCCTCTACGAAGGTTACTACCAGCTCCGTACCCTCGACAGCGCAGTTTTCTACCTCATCCTTGGTGCCGAGGTGTACTACAACTTGGGTGTCCGCGAGTTCTCCAACACCCCTATGGCTGTGCGCATTCCCAGGCGTGGTACAGCTCTCGGCATGACCCTCGACGAAGCCTTCAACACCGCCTACGCCATGCCTGGGGGCAATTTCTACATACAGCAGGACATCGACAACAAATACGTTCTTGCCGACATCGACTTTGTGAGGCAACTCATGGATTACACCGACGACGAATGTACCGCCATAGCCATAGCCCTCGACCCCGACGCCAGAGCATCGAAAGTAAAAGAGACGCTGCGCAACATATTGGGTGATCAGTTCACCATCAAAGACCGTTTTGAACAGCAGCCCATCTACTTCAAAGTCTTCCGCAGCGAACGCTTGGGCATCTACCTCATCCTCGCTCTCATCGTGCTCATCTCCACCCTCAACCTTGTGGCCTCCCTCTCGTTGCTCATCTTGGACAAACGCAAGGACATCGCCACCCTCAAGAGCATCGGTATGCGCACCACCGACCTGCGGCGCACCTTCCGCATCGAGGGAGTGTTCATCTGTGCCATGGGTGTGGCGGCAGGACTGTTGTTAGGTTTCGTCATCTGCTTTTTGCAACAGCATTTCGGCCTCATCAAAATGGGCGGCAACTTCGTGGTGTCCGCCTTCCCCGTAGCCATGCGGGGTATCGATTTCCTGCTCACCTTCCTCATGGTCATGGGCATCAGCACCCTCTCAGTCATCTTCAGCGTCCGCAGAACCAGACTTTGAAGGCAACGTAAGCAGCCGATTTGTGCCGAAGGCACCATCCCTCCGACCGAGGATGGTACTAAAAACCCTACACTTGCAGCGTGGGGACAAAGAATAAACCGCCTCTCCCGCGTGCAAACAGCACGCTCTAAATTGTGTAGGCTGTCGTTTATACACGCGTTGGCGGAATTAATTAGGCTGTTTAGACCTCGTTAGGGGTCAAATACGGTAGCCAGCCATTCCTATGGCTGGTTTACAAATGGATAGAGTGTCCGCATACCGTCAGGTATGAGATTATCAGAGTTATGGTGCTATCGCATACCTGACGGCATGTGAATGACGCAACTCAAAGTAAAGGAAACTTACTACATGGAGCAAAAGACACCTGAGTATATTTTGAACAGATTAATACCACAAGATTTATTTGCAGCTATATGAAAATCGAAATAAGATTTCAAACCCGCACCAACAGGGAAAGCATTGCATGCCTTCTTTTTTAAGCTTCGCACCTACAGCATTTCAGTGGTGGCACTTGGAGCACAGCGACCATAGTCCCTCTCAATGGATTAAGCTCCCTGGTGGAATAATTCCAATTGCAAAAGTACTACTTTTTTTCCAAATCAACCAAATTTATTTCATATTATTCAATATTTTTGAGTATTTTTGCATTGCGGTTGATTGTAATGAGTATTTTGATAAGTTCATATCTTTCAACAACATTACGAAAATTAACCACACAAATTGAAATAGTTACAATAATTAATCAACATAAAATCAATAATCAACACAAAACAAAGAAAATAAAATAATAAAATATTGTAGAACATAGCGTTTGCTATTTATTCGGCACAGCCTTGAAACCTGAGAAATTTCAAATAAGTGGAACTAACGAATAAGTCAGCCAAACGTCCTGCGCATAGCGCGGACGTGACTTATCTAGTTTCACGGGCAATTCTCAGGGCCTCAAGGCGTGGATAGTCAAGAGTCCGCGCTTTTTTGATGCCCCGATCTGCCCGTAAGCCAAGAATGATAAGCACTCGCATAAAAAATGCGCAGAATGACGAAAGCTGTAAAAAAGCATGGGCGTGTATATACTCCCAATTTTTTAGTATGCACCATCTTGGATTTTGGAGGATACCATTCTAAGAAGATCTTACGAAAGCATGTTATTGATAATAGTTGTGGAGATGGTGCTTTTTTAGTTGAAATTGTTGACCGTTACTGTAAAGAGTATTTGAAAACAAGCGACGACCTTCAAATGCTCAAGTCTCAGTTGGAGACCTACATTCATGGTATTGAACTTAATGCTGACGAATGTGCCGCATGTGCTGATAATTTGCAAAAAGTAGCAGACAAATATGCCATTCCTTCAGTTGCATGGGACATTTTATGTGCTGACACTCTAACTGTAAACAAATTTGATGGTTCGATCGATTATGTTTTTGGAAATCCTCCTTATGTGAGGGTCCACAATTTGGACAACAGTTACGATGCTGTAAAAGAATACAAATTCGCCAACCAAGGAATGACGGATTTGTATATCGTCTTTTTTGAAATTGGATTCAAAATGCTTTCAAAGAATGGGATCATGTGCATCGTCACCCCTTCTTCATGGTTATCGAGTAATGCTGGAAATGCTTTGCGAACATATATTATTGCGTACAATAATCTGTCTGGGCTCATCGACTTGGAGCACTTTCAACCATTTGAAGCCACCACTTACACCTTGATTTCAAGATTTCAAAAGGGTTGTTCCTTTGACACGATTGAATATTGTCGTTTCGATGAAATAACCAAGACGCATATATTTCAAGAGAACTTGCCCCTATCTTCAATAAACATTGCAGGTCGGTTCTATTTGTCATCGAAACAATCGCTTAATGAACTTAGAGAAATAAAAACCTCTTATAGTCATAAGTATGCATCGGTTAAGAATGGCTTTGCTACACTTGCCGATAAAATTTTCATCGGTGACTTTACTTTTGAAGAAGGAACCATAGACATTTTGAAGGCATCAACAGGGAAGTGGTCGAAATGCGTTTTCCCTTATGAAAAAAATGGAAAACCTCTTGAATTATCGGATTTCGCCAAACACAAAGAAGCATACGAGTATCTGGAGAAGCACAAAGAATATTTGATAAAAGATAGAAAAGCCGAGAACTCTCAATACTGGCATTTATTTGGCCGTACCCAAGCATTAAAAGATGTATGCAAATGCAAATATGCAATCAATACAATCATTCGAGATATAAAAAGCATTCGTTTAGAGCAAGTGGAGGAAGGAAAAGGAATATATAGCGGCTTGTATATCCTTACAAAAGTAGATTTTGCAATTATACAGCAATTTATTCTTTCTGAAGACTTCATCAGATATGTGAGATTATTGAAAAACTATAAAAGTGGAGGCTATTACACCTTCAATTCAAAAGATTTGGAACAATATTTAAATCATAAATTATCAAAGATATATGGACAATCAGACATTTTTAGAAGTGATAACTTGCTCTTTTAAAACCTTTCTTAAAACGGGTTCGAGGAGCAACGAGAAACTGAAGATTTTGCACAAAGCTATTGCAAAAGACATTCTTCAACGTTTAGGCAATGGATATTCCGTCAGATCGTTAGGTATCAACGATGGCAAAGAAGAAATTATCAAAGGCAGATATATTGACAAAAAAGTTGATATTACAATCATGAAAGGTTCAAAACCAGTTGCATTGCAGAGTTAGTGCAGTTAGTGTATAGTTAGTGCAATTCGTGCAATGTATATAAGTATTTAAAAAAGATAGAGTTAGTGTAGTTGTTGCAATTACTGCACAACTTGATTGTTCATAAACATTATTCCTATTGCCAGCTCGTGCACCTTCAGTTTCCCGTGCCATGACTATTAAAAAAATGTTAAAGATTAAAAAAATAATCTCATGAGCACAATAAAGTCCAAAATTCGGAGTTTTTATTGTGATTAAAAAAATAATCCGAACGACTATGGCACGAAAAAAGAAAATTGAAACAGGCACGCTCACCAAGGCTGAAGAACAGGTGATGCAGGCAGTATGGAAGTTGGGTAAAGGTTTTGCCGGTGATGTTGCAGCCGCGGTGGAGGAACCTAAGCCTGCATATCGCACAATATTGTCGATTGTGCGCATTTTGGAGCAGAAGGGCTTTGTCGCCCACAAGGACTTTAACGGCAACAATCAGTACTATCCGTTGGTGAGCAAAAAGGACTATTCGGGACAGATGCTTGGAACGCTGATGAAGAATTATTTTGATGCCAGCTACACTTCGTTGGTGTCGTTTTTCCTCAACAATAAAGACATTTCCGAGGAGGATCTTGCCGCATTGGGTGATATTATTGATAAAAAAAGAAGGGGGGAGTGATGCGTTATTTGCTTTTTGCCACTGCGGGCACGGTGCTGTTTTTTGCCGTGTATTGGTTTTTTATGCGCAAGGAAACCCGTTTCCAGATGGTGCGTTGGTATCTGTTGGGCACCTTGGCGCTCGCCATGTTGTTGCCGTTGGTTCGTATTTCGGTGACAACGGTGGTGGGCAGAGAGGTGGTTTCTGCCGAAGAGGTCGAAACATTGCCGCAACAAAATCAGGTGGAAGCGGCCTCGGTGGAGGCTACTCCATCAGAGGAGGTGGTGGGTACACAGCCACAGGCGGCTCCAGCCGTGTCGTATCAAGTCCAAGAGCCGAAAGCCAATCAGTTGACCAATTGGGTTGAGAAAGGATTGGTAGTTGTTTACTTGCTGGGAGTGGCGGCGATGTTGGTTGTGTTGCTGGTTCGTTTGGTGGACATTTGTTTGAAGTTGAGGTCTCTGCGTGCTCATTTTACAGAGGAAGACAGGGTTGCCCTCCTTGAGGGTGATACTCCTGCATTCTCGTTTTTGAATTATATTGTGGTGGGGAAGAACGGCTTTTCGGACGAAGAGGTGGCGCAACTTGTCGGACACGAGAAGGTGCATGTGCGTCAGCATCATACGATTGACATACTTTTTGCCGAAGTGGTCAAAGTTGTGTTGTGGTTCGATCCCTTTGTGTGGCTCTATGCTCGTGAGTTAAAACGAGTGCACGAATATATAGCTGACAGAGAGATGCTTGCTGCTCCCGATGGGGCTGAGTATGCAGCCTTGTTCTATCATCAGGTGAGTGGCAGCCGCTATAGTGCGATAGGGAACAACTTTGATTACCAAATAACCAAAAAACGTATTGCCATGATGTCCCAAAAACAATCCCGCTTCGGGTCGTTCACACCCTTGTGGGTGCTGCCTATTGCAGCTCTATTGCTTTCGGCCAACTGCCAGCATCAGCGAGGCATTAGTGGGACATACGAGGTGAGCGCTATCACGCTTCGGTCGGACAATCCCGAAGAGCCCGATGTGAAGTGTAGCGAGTTCTTTGATATCGAAAACTATGTCTTTAAATTCCAACCCGATGGCACCATCAAAGTGGTTTGCAAACCCAACAAGGTGCGCAATTTTGAGGGCACTTACATTTGGAAAGACGAAGTGTTTTGCATCTACAACGCCGAAGGCAAAAAGTGGTTGGACCTCGATTCTCGGCTGCTCCATTACGAGAAAGACAGTCTCGCTTTTCAATTCATTGACCCTTGTCCTGTGGAGGGTATGCGTAAGATGCTCGACATTTGTCAAGCCGACAAACTCAATATCCACAAGTATTTGGGTCGCAGAATTGTTACTTCGGGCGAAGACACGGTGGAGAACCGCAGAGGTATGTTGAGAGATACTGTTTGGCCGCATATTTCGGTTTATTATGATAGTTATGAGGAGGCGGTAGCTGATGGGTGGTGTCAGAACAATCGGCTGTTGAATGCCATCACGAATAATCTTAGTTCGGGCGTCACAACCAAACAGGGAAAACAGGAGGTGTTCTTTGCGTCTTTTATCTGTGAAAACAATGCCTTGATGGAAGGGGCGGAGGTCAGATACGACACCTTGGGGTATCCGAACAAACGCATGGATGGCGACAAATTTATTCTGCAACTTGAATTGAAAAAGAAATAATGACTATGAAAAAGACTTTTTTGGTGCTATGCACTCTGGCAGTGGTATTTATGACTGGCTGCAAGAAAGACCCCATCGAGCCCGACAATCCTGAGATGCCTGTGGCAAACGATGCCTCGCTTGTGGGCACCCGCTGGGTGATGGATGAGGATATGGTCGTACCGTCGGCAAAAATACATGTCAGTTCTGATTTGAAGTTTGATGATTTGGAGAGAGGGTCGTGGGATTTTGTTCTTGATATCCTTAATGCTGATATTTATGCAAATACGTCCTATACTTATGACGGCATCCAAGGGAAGTTGACCATTGTTGACGACAATCAGCAGAGTGCCACGGTGTCGTTTGAACGTTTGGATGCCGACCATCTGAAAGTAAGTCTTACCCCCGCAGCATTGTTGGCCGATTCGTCGGCTGCGGCCATACTCTTCAACCTTTATGGCGGCACGTTGGAGTTGGTGTACTCCCGTTGGGGAAGCGGCTACAACACTGGCGAGTTGGACAATACCGAGTGGGGCAGCCAGTTCAAGAGTTGGGGCATAGCGACATTACAGCACAATTATTGGTACGGCATCTTACTCGAACTCCGATTCAGCACACAAAGCAAAGGCAATATGCGTATGCTGATAAAAACCACGAATTGGACTTCCGACACTACGACCACCGCATTTGAATACACCTACGACGGCTCTCAAGGTGTGCTGTATCTCGCCACAGGCGAAACCGTACCTTTCACCCTTGCCTCTTCAAATGGCGACCCAGCCTTGCGTATTGAAGTGGCCACCAATTTTGCCAACGACCCCGACGGGGTGCTCACTGGTTTGATGCGGGAGTGGGATGAAGGGCCTTTGGACATCTATCTGGTTCAGCCGTCGAGTTATGACGACGATTATGGCTCGGGCACACTATCGTTTAGAGGCAAGGATTATCCCTTGGACATACTCACCCATAGTGCTTTCATGGGGTCGCATTACTACGATGTCAACAACCAGCGTGAGAACGATGGTGGGGAGAAAGCCACGGTGAAAATCACTTCGCCTTTGGAGTTCACCCACAATACCGCTTTCAACATTGTCACGGGCGATTCTTACACGGCTTGCAACATCGGTTTCTTTATCGACCAACCTGACGGCAGCTACGACTATTTCGATATTGAGTCGGGCATTATCCAGATTACTTTCAATGCCGAAAACCGCTGCACCCTCAACATTGAAGGCATCCTCGGCGGAGACAGTGTTTTGATGACCTATTCGGGCCCCATCAATACCTATAATTAGAATGACAATGGGATTTCTGAATTATGATTTCTGAGTGGGGCGTAGCCACTTTCATCCGTCATCTTTCAACTGTCATCTAATCTAAAACAGATAAGAGAGAGTGCAGAGTGTGTAGTGGTTTTTGACTTTTGGGGCAACGGAGGAGGGGAGGAACTGGCGGTTGACCTGGTAGAGGAAGTTAACCGAGAGGACGAAGTTGGTGATGCGCATGCCGAAGTTCCATTGCAGGCCACATTGGTTGGGGTTGACTCGCCAGGAGGGGAATGTGTTAGCGAGTGGGGCACCGTTGATCTGGGTCTCCAGCACACGGCTGTAATAGCCGCCGAAGCCGAGGAAGTAGCCAGCCATGTATTCGGTCATCTGTATCTGGAAACTGAGCGGGACGGTGATGGCGCTTTGGCGATAGGTGTTGACATCGTTGTAGCTGCTGCCGAGGGCGGGGAATTTGCAGAAGGAGCGGTCGTAGTAGGCCTCAAGTTGCAGGGCGAAGATGCGGCCAATGTTGTTGATGCGTATCATGGCTCCCGCATGAGCGCCGAGGTTGGAGCTGCTGGTGAAAGCGGCATCGTGAAAAGAGAGTCGGTCGCGTCCGAAGCCTATAGCCAAACCTGCCTGGAAGGTTTTTAGTTGTCCGCTGTGTTTGTGCGAGATGATGCCTGTCGACTCCAGCTGGTCGCGGTTGGCGAGGGTGAAGATGGCCTCGGCGAGGTAGTCGGTAACTTGGTTGAGGCCCGCATAGTCAATTAGGTCGGCATCGTCTTCAGGCTTGTGGTAGGGCGATTTGATGCCTGTGGTGACATGCAGGGCGGGTATGCCCGCTTGGGCAAAAGGCTCGGAGTCGGTGCTGCCCATCATATTTTCGTCAAGTCGGTGGGTAGCAATGGGCATTTGGGTGTGTTCGGCCACTTCGTTGAGTACTTTGTCGAGGTCTTTGAGCATGGCGGTGCCCGTGAGTTGGAGTTTCTTTCCCTGTTTGAGCCATCCCACCATGTCGATACTCATCATCAGCTTCACATTGTCCAGTTGGATGTGCTGACCGAGGAGGCTGGTGTCCTTGAACTGTCCGACCATGGCTCGGGAGCCATAGAGCCCCATCTCTTCGGCATCGAAGTTGACGATGATGATGCTGCGTTTCAATTGCTTTTGGCGTGCCAGCAACTGGCGTGCTATCTCGATGACGGCTGCGGAGCCCGAGGCATTATCGTCGGCACCATTGTAAACGGCACTGTCGCTGAGTCGGACACCGAGGTGGTCGTAGTGGGCGCCGATGACGAGGTATTCGTGTTTGAGCACAGGGTCGGAGCCTTCGATGATGCCGATGATGTTGTTGCAGGCAACATCGATTTCGCGGCGGGGGAGGGTGAAGGGGACAAGATAGTCGTCGAGCAGGGGCTGAAGCCCCATCTCCTTGTATTGTTCGACGATGTACTGGGCGGCACGCAAGCCGTCGGGGGTGCCTGCTTTGCGGCCTCGGAGTGAGTCGGCTGCGAGAGTGTAGACGTGTTGTGTGAGGCGCTGTTGTTGCTCTTGCGCTTCTATGAGGTTGGGCAGTAAAAGGACTGCCACCAAAGCGATACGGATAAGGGTTGATTTCATTTTATTGTGTATTTGAATCGGTCGATATGAGTGACACCTATATGTTGCAGTAGTGCTACGCTGCGGTCGGTGTCGGCGGGGGTGTTGTAGTCAGGGATGTGGGGGACGCGCACGATGATGTGGTCGGCCCCGACACGGTTCAGTAGCAGCGTGAGGTTGCTGAGCACACGGCGGTTGTGGCGCCCTGTATAGGCAAAGTAGATGTCGTCGTTGCAATCTTTGATGTCGATGATGTAGTCGTCGGCTATGTCGGCCATCTGTTCTACGTTGTGTTGAGGCACATTGAGCGAGGTTTCAAGGGTGATTTTCCAATCTTTGCCGCATAGTTGACGGAACTGGCGGATGAAGTCGACTTGCAGCAAGGGTTCGCCTCCGCCGAAACACACGCCGCCGTGGGTGGCGATGAAGTAGAGGTTGTCGATGGCGAGCAGCTTGTAGAGTTGGTCGGGGGTGTAGTGAACCAAAGTGTCGGCAGGACCTTTGCACGCGGCATTGAGGCAATAGCGGCAGTCGAGCGGGCATCCGTGGAAGGCTGCGAGCGTGGTGACCCCTTCGCCGTCCATGCCGATGCGGTGACGCGATATGCCTATGAATGGTGCCTGCATGTTAATACTGTACTCTCACGGTGACTCCTTCGATTTCCATGACTTGTTCTTGTCCGCCAGAACTGGGGTCTATAAGCGGGGCGGTACACCCTTCAATCACTACTATTCCTTCCGATAGTACGCAGGAGGGTTTGATGTTGACGGTTCCGAGGTCGAGTTTCTTTTGGGGATGATCGAATTTCAGTTCTTGTTTATTATAACCGACGCAAATAATTGTGATAGTCAGAGAGTTATCGACAAGTGGGATGTTTTTGATTTTGAACTCTCCGTCAAAATTTGTCTGAGTGCCTGTGACCACTTTGTCATATTGTTTGACCACTACATTGGCAAAGGGTATGGGCTCTTGGGAATCAGCATCAATGAGGGTACCGATGATGATATGGTCGGTGCTCACCTGAGCAGTGTTGCGGGGTGTCTCGGCAGTTGGGGGTATCACCCCTTGCATTGGACCTTCGTGCAAACGGGTTTGGCTGCTGTCGGGGGCGGTACAGGTGCTTTTTTGCGGTGTGGGATTGTCCACTTGCGCCGCTGCTGGTGAGGCCAAGGTTACGGCTATGCCTGCCACGGTGGCGGCTTTGCCGAGGGTGAGGCGACGAGCCAGTTCGTTTTCAAGATACCGCACCTCTTTCTCGCATTGCGGACAGGTGCCTGAGCATTTGCCTTGATAGGTGCACTCGGGTATCTCTAAGGGGATACCGTTTTCGTCGGCGATGCTTCGACGTATGTCTTTCAACTGTTTGCAGATGCTCTTGCCGTATGTCATAGAAAGATGTTTAGATTTTCAGAGCTTTTTATAATTCAAAGACAATGGGGAGGGAGAATTGGCAACGGACAACTTTGAGGTCGGCTTGCCCCGATTTGCGGATTTTGCCAGGTTTCCATTTGGGCATCTGTCGTAACACACGGACGGCTTCGGTGCCACATCCGCCACCAATGTCGCGAAGGATTTTCATGTTAGAGAGGCTGCCGTCTTTTTCGATGATGAAGGTGACGACCACGGTGCCGGTGATGTTCTCTTTTTTGGCCTCTTCGGGGTATTGGATGTGATCACGAATGAAGGCTATCAAGGCTTCCTCGCCTCCAGGAAATTCGGGGTCTTCGGTCACCGTGAGGAATACTTCGGGGTCGGGTTCGGCGGTGATATAGCCATTATTGTTCTGTGCTTTTGCCATCGTGGGTATGAGCAGGATGGCGGTAAGGATGATAAAAAATATTTTTTTCATATTGGTGATTATTTAATTACCTATTGGATGAATTAATTTGTTAATAATTTCTTTCAAAAAAGTTGTGTCTGTCAATAATTTTTCGTATTTTATAATAAAAATCAAATTATTACAAAAACCATCATTATGCATAACTTCTTTGCAAAGTACGCATTTTTTTTTGATATATGCAAGCATTTCTTGAAAAATCTCGTTTTTTGCAAAGGCCAGAAAGCGTATAGAAACGAATTTTTCTCAGTTTGTGGGGCAGTTTATGCTGAACCGAAA
>JAZUFY010000111.1:0-28398 GCA_045640925.1 Bacteroidales bacterium | reverse complement strand
AAACTGCAAAAATTCTTCCGCACCCTTCGACACCAAATCACCGTCAACAGTGTGGACGGATTTCAAGGGCAGGAACGCGACGTAATCGTCATCAGCATGGTGCGCGACAACGACCAAGGCACGATTGGTTTTCTTCGTGACCTACGCAGAATGAACGTGGCTATGACCCGTGCAAAGATGAAACTCATCGTGCTCGGCAATGCTGACACTTTGTCCCAGCACCCATTTTATAATCAATTGATTAATTATTTCAAAGAACGCGGAGAATTTGTCTCAGCCATGCCTCCTGAAAACCCGACACAACAATGATTAAACCCGCATATCTACAATCTGGCGACAAAGTGGCCATTGTGGCCACGGCACGAAAAATCGCTCCCGAGGAATTAACCTCCTCGATCAAATTGCTACAATCCTGGGGCTTGGAAGTTGTCATACCCGAAGAGCTTTATGCCGAAGACCATCAATTTGCCGGCAATGATGAGACCCGAGCACGAGTACTGCAGAAACAACTTGACGACCCAAATATCAAAGCCATTATTTGTGCTCGAGGAGGATATGGAACTGTCCGAATTATTGACAAACTTGACTTCCATACGTTCTCGTTATATCCCAAATGGATTGTGGGATATAGTGATGTCACCGTACTGCATAGTCATCTGCATCGCCACCTCTGTTGCGAAACATTGCACGCCATAATGCCAATCAATATTCCCGAAGATGCTTTTCAGACAGGATATCCTGCCACCGAAACACTTTACAAAGCACTTTTCGGAGAACCATTGTCTTACAAATTTGAAGGCACAGAGCTGAACAAAGTTGGAAACGCCGAAGGCACTATCGTAGGAGGCAATCTTTCCATGCTCTACAGCCTTTGCGGGTCGCCGAGCGACATAGACACTGAAGACAAAATACTCTTCATCGAAGACCTTGACGAATACCTCTACCACATCGACCGCATGATTCAAAACCTCAAACGCTGCGGCAAATTGTCAAAACTAAAAGGATTGGTCGTGGGGGCACTCAGCGACATGCACGACAATGCTGTCCCCTTCGGGCAAACTGCGGAAGAAATCATCCACTCCGCCGTGGAAGAATACGACTATCCCGTTTGTTTTCATGCCCCTTTCGGCCATATCGGCACAGAAAACCGAGCCTTAAAATTGGGCAGCATTGCCACACTTCAAGTATCAAAAGAGAAAGTACATCTCAATTTTCAAAACAGAAATTCAAATGTAAAAAGTACTTAAAATTATTTACTTCCGAAAAAAGTTGTATATTTGCAAATTCAAAAGCACCGTTTTCGTATGCTGCTGATATATGTTTCAAAACTGACCAACAGGTTAGGCTACACACTCAATGTGGTGATGCGGGACCTCCTTCGCACAGAGTTCGCCATCACCACCGACGCCGACACATTCAACCAACATGAAGGTCCTCGGCTGTGTTATTGCGCCCAACGAATTGGGGATGAAAACACCCCTTATTTCAAACCTTGCCACCTACTTTTTGAAACCACCATCGAAGAACAGAACTGCCACTGCTTCCAATACAACGGCACCCCTGCATTGTTTCCCGTTTACGGAAAAGAAATCGCACTCCCATTCGACCCATTCGCGTCCATCTTCTACATGCTATCGCGATATGAGGAATACCTCCCACACCGAGAAGACGCCCACGGAAGGTATCTTCCCACCGAGAGCATTGCCTACCGTGAAGGATTCTTACAGATGGCCGTGGTGGACAGATGGGCCTTAATAGTCCGCGATGTCATCCTCCAGCACTATCCCGAGGCCGTTTTTCCCCCTCGTACTTTCCGCTTTTGCGAAACCATCGACATTGATGCCGCCTACTGCTATCTCCACAAAGGAATTTTCCGCACCGTGATGGGGATGCTACGAGACGGCCTGCATCGCCACGACCTGCAAGAAGTGCGCCGTCGTATTCGAGTTTTGCGAAGAAAAGAGACCGACCCATTTGACACCTTTGACTACATCATCGAGCAAAAAATGAAGCACAAAAAACACGAATTGCTGTTTTTCCCCTTGCTCGGCGACTACAACATCTACGACAAGCCCACAACATACCATAACGAGGAGTTCCGCCAACTGCTGCAACACCTCGGCGATTACGCCAAGGTGGGCATCCACTGCTCCTATTTCTCCTCCGACGAAACCAAACGAATAGAAATCGAGACACAGCGTCTTGCCGACATACTTCACAGATCGATAGTCCGCAACCGCTTCCATTTTCTTCGTTTCCGACTGCCCTCCTCCTTCCGCGAACTATCACGCTACGGCATACTCCACGACTACTCCATGGGTTATGCCGACCTCCCTGGATTCCGTTGCGGCACCTGCTCGGAAGTGCCATTCTACGACCTCAGCAGCGACCAGGAAAGCCCCCTGCACCTCCACCCCTTCGCCACCATGGACACCACCTTCCACACCCACATGAAACTCTCGCCCGAAGAAGCCATCTCACAATTCCATTCATTGGTGGACGAAGTACGCAACGTCGGAGGAACCTTCGCTTGCATCTTCCACAACCAGAACCTCTACGAAGGCTTCGGCTGGGAAGGTTGGCGAAAAGTCTATGAAGACCTCCTTAACTACATTGATAACTGATTCATTATGATAAACTACAAAGAAAAACTACACGACATCAAGGCTTTCGTCTTCGACTTCGACGGCGTCATGACCGATGGAAGCATCTGGACCTACGGCGACAACGAAGCCGTGAGATGCGGCAACGTCAAAGACGGCTACGCCATACAATACGCCGTAAAAAAAGGCTACATCATCGCCCTCATCTCGGGCGCGACCTCCCTCAGCATCAACAATAGGATGGAAGCCTTGGGCGTAAAACAAATATACACTGGTTGCGCCAACAAAATGGAGACATACCGCAAATTCTTAGAAATCAACAATCTTAAAGAACATCAAGTAATCTGCATGGGCGACGACATCCCCGACTACGAAATCATGTCGCACTGCGGAGTGGCGGCATGTCCTGCCGACGCTGCCACCGAAATCAAAAAAATAAGCGACTATATCTCACTCTACCCTGGAGGCCGAGGATGCGTGCGAGACATCATCGAGCAAGTCCTGCGACTCCAAGGAATGTGGTTCCACCCCGACGCAGTAAACTGGTAAAACCTAACGCCTATTAAAAAGCATATATACATATTATTCATATTCGTCACCTTGGCTCAGATAGCACAAGGACAGAACAATATTGCCAATCCTCAAACCGACACCACCTACACCACGATGCTCGGCACATACTATTCCGACCGTTTCGTGGGGCGGAAAACCTCCATGGGTGAAATCTTTAGACAAAACCAATTCACAGCGGCACACCGAAGCATTCCCTTCGGCACATATCTGCTTGTGACCAATCCCAATAACGGCCTACAAGTAGTGGTACGAGTCAATGACCGCTGCCCCGTGCGGGGAGTATTGGACATGACCAAATTAGCCGTCCATACCCTCGGCATCAAAGGGTCGCGAAAAGTCCAAGTTGTGACTTTGGATGAAAAAACAGGTTACGCCCTTTGGGCGGCACAGGACACCACATCCATGACCGACGAAGAATACTACGCCTTCAAAGACCGATGCAAAACAAAACGCATCACCCCCTATACAAACAAAAAAAGCAGTACCTCAAAACCTCAAAAAGAGACACATTCCTCACCCAGAGCACCCGCCAAACCATCAACAAAGATACAACCTCCTACCGAAAGGAAAATTTCTGATACAACCTCTTGCATAACAAGAAAAGCGAATGAAGATCCTTCAGCAGCAAAAGTTGAAACACAAAACATCCCCCCGAACGACACCACCGACTATAGCGCTTTACCTTCCAAAGACAAACGTTACGACCTGGAACTCTGCACCGTATATACCCCAAAAGCAGCCTCAAAAGTAATAGGCCGCCTTCCACAAGAGTTTCAAAGCAAAGCCGTCCTCACCCATGCACCCAACAACAAAGAAATCAAAATAGTACTCGTTTTGACCGATATTCGCAGCAGGGTAGTGAGAATACAGTCCATGCTCAACGACGACTTCCCTGAGAGCTGCATCATCGTCCATAAACCTGTCGAAACAAATTAATAAAAAAGCAATGCTCATCCCACTTTCCACCGAAGCGCACACAAAGCGCTCACCTTCCTCTTTCACTATACCTCCTCTCTCCGTCCAATATCATTCCTTTAAAGCATACAAAAACGATAAAATTCATTTGGAATATGGGGACCATTTAGGAGGACACTTTCACGAAGCAGCCTTAGAAATGGCCCCAAAACAGGTCGAAAATCCACGTCTCAGGCAGTACAAAAGACTCATTATAGAGGCCTCAAAAAAAGGGCCAAATCAAAAAAAGAAAAAAAAATTTTCAAAAAACTATGCCATATAAATAATTATTGTTATCTTTGCAAGTCAAAACTCTATTTGCTTTTTTCTTCGGAAAGCATTTGGAATTTGTATATATAAAACGGAATATTATATAGTTACATGATAGCAAAATGAGCGCTCGCACGAAAATCAGATTAGGCAAAAAGCTGTTACTTTTAGTAATAGCGATGGGATTTTCATGCGTTGCCATGTCCCAGCAGGAGCCCCAGTTTACTCAATACATGTTCAACAGGATGTCGTACAATCCCGGCTACGCAGGCAGTTCTGGCTCCATCTGCGCCTCGGCCATGTACAGAAGCCAATGGATGGGCTTAGGATTAGACCCGTCTGTTGCTGGCGAAGACCCCGGATCCACGCCTACCGACATCCTCTTCACCTTCGACATGCCCGTTAAATTCCTCCACGGCGGCTTAGGTTTCACCTTCGTCTCCGACCAGATTGGCTACCACGACAATCTGGAGGCCGACATTGACTATGCTTTCCGCATGTTCTGGGGGCCCGGCAACCTTTCCGCAGGTGTCGAGGCCAACCTTTTCAACAGCAAGATAGACATGTCGCACCTTCATGGCCATTCGGATTTGACCGGCGACCACGGCAATCCCGTTTCGTCATCGAGCGACCCCATACTCTCCGGCCAGGAAGCCTCGGCCTTCCTCTTCGACGTTTCGGTGGGTGCATACTACCAAGTGCCTGGCAAATACTGGCTTGGATTATCGGTGAAGAACCTGTTAGGATCGCACAGTGATGAAATTAATTTTAAGAACGCCCGCACGGTCTACGCTATGGGCGGCTATGAATATGTGCCTTCTGCGGCACCTTCTTTCCGCATCAAGCCTTCGGTCATGTTGAAGACTGCTGATTTTAGCAAATTCCAGGCCGATCTGTCCTGTCTGATTGATTATCGAAACGCTTTTTGGGGCGGTGTCAACTATCGTGTGACGGATGCCGTGAGCCTCCTGGCAGGTGTGCATTGGCAAAAACTCCGCGTGGGAGTGGCCTACGACATCACAACCAGCCGACTCGGCACCTACAAGAGCGGCAGAAGTATTGGTTCGGTAGAGCTTTATCTCAAATTCTGTTTCAAGGTCGTCATCCCGCGCAAGCCCGAAACCTCCTACGGAAACACCATTTATTTGTTATAATAATTGCTAAAAAAACCTAAAAACGAAACTTTTTTTAATAAAATTCGTATATAATACATAATAGTTAATCGAAAACAAAATAATATTACAATATGAAGAAGTTGTTTTTCTTGCTTGCAGCCTCAGTAGTTCTGTTCTACGGTTGCTCCACATCCTCCGACAATGGTGAACTGGTAGGCGTCCAGAATCGCCCCTATTTCGAGGATATCGACTTGAAAGGAATGGTGTTCATCAACCAAGGCAATTTCAGTATGGGTGCCGGCGTTCAGAACAACACTTATGGTGTTACCTCTCAGCCCAGAACCATGCAGGTGGCCTCGTTTTTTATGGATGAAACCGAAATCACCAACAATGAATACCGCCAGTTTGTCAACTGGGTGTGGGACTCCATCGTCCGCAAGACCCTCGGCGAAGCTGGTATCGAAGGTTTCCAAATTGAGGAAGATGAATTCGGCGAGCCCCTGGATCCTCCCCTGTTGAACAAAAAGACCAAAATCAATTGGGATGAACAAGAAACCCGCGAAGCTCTCAACGACCTCTATATTGCTGAAAAAGACAGATATTTCGGTCGTCGCGAAATTGATGCTTCCAAACTCAATTATGATTATTATTGGATTGACTACGCCGATGCAGCCCGCAAAGAGGCCGGCGTTCAGAACAAAGAAGAGCATCGTGGCACCCTGTATACAGCGCGTCCCAGAGGTTTGAACAACCGCAGAGACTTTGTCCGCCAAGAAAGAATCAATGTGTATCCCGATACACTCTGCTGGGTCCACGACTACACTTATACCATGAACGAGGAGTTCACAAAGAACTATTTCACCTCCACCGCCTACGACAATTATCCCGTGGTGGGTATCAGCTGGCTCCAGGCCAAGGCTTTCTGCATCTGGCGCAGCCGCTATTTGAATGACTATTTGGAGAGTATCGACTACCAGTATATGGCTGATTTCCGTCTGCCGACTGAAGCCGAATGGGAATTTGCTTCTCGCGGCGGTATCGCTGCTGAGAGCTATCCTTGGGGCGGTCCCTACGTCCGTAACCCGAATGGTTGCTTCTTGGCCAACTACGAGCCTCTGAGAGGTGCCTACGACGATGATGGCGGTGTCCGCACCCTGATGGTAGGCCACTATGCTCCCAACGACTACGGCCTGTACGACATGTCCGGCAATGTTGCCGAATGGTGTGCCGATGCATACAGCGAATCCACCTATATCGTTGCCAACGCCCTTTCTCCTTATTACAATTACACTGCAAAAGAGAGCGATCCTTTGGCTATGAAGCGCAAAGTTGTCCGTGGTGGCAGCTGGAAAGACCAAAAATACTTCATCCAGGTCCAGACCCGCTCGTTCGAGTTCCAGGATACCTGCAAGTCCTACATCGGTTTCCGTTGCGTCCAGCCTTACTTGGGCCGTGTGAAGGGTGACAACCTCAAGACCGCTTCCAACATCAAGTAGTTTTATCAAACTAACAAAAAGACTAAATACATCA
This sequence comes from Bacteroidales bacterium, assembly GCA_045640925.1. Taxonomy (GTDB): domain Bacteria; phylum Bacteroidota; class Bacteroidia; order Bacteroidales; family P3; genus Colimorpha. The sequence goes on along the minus strand of JAZUFY010000111.1, from coordinate 21,353 downwards.
AAATATAATAAGCAACAATAAAAACTATCACTATGAGCTTCATTGACAATCTCGTACGCAGTAAAGGTTATAAAAATTTCATGGCCAAACTTTATGGTTGGGGTGCAGCTGTCGTTATCATCGGCGCTTTGTTCAAAATCAACCACTGGCCTGGTGGTACCATCATGCTGATTATCGGTATGGGTACTGAAACCGTCATCTTCTTCCTTTCTGCTTTCGAACCCCCACACGTTGAATTTGACTGGACTTTGGTATATCCTCAGTTGGCCGGTATGGCAGAAACGGACACCTTGGAAACACCTGTTGAGAAGAAGGACGAGTTGATTGCTGTAAGCAACGACCCCCTGACTGCGAAATTGGACAAGATGCTTGAAGATGCCAACATCACGCCAGAACTCATCGACAGACTTGGTAAGGGCATGTCTAATTTGGCCGAATCCGCCAACGCCATGAACGGCATGGCCCAGGCTGCTGCTTCTACCGACAAATTTGTCACCAGTATGGATGGTGCTGCCGATGCCATCAACAATTTGAAACAGGCCACCGAAGCTGTCAACACCTTGACCACAATTTATCAAGAGACAGCCACAGCCCTTACCAGTGGCGATGCTTCTTACGCTGATGAGATGAAAAAACTTGCTGGCAGCCTTGCTTCTGTCAACGCCATGTACGAAATGCAGTTGCAGACCTCTACCAGCCAATTGGAGGCCACCAAGGAGGTAGAGGAACGCATCCAGAATATGATGAACAACTTTGCTGATTCTGCAGAGGGCGTCCTGAAATACAAAGAGCAGGTCGATGCACTTTCACGCAAGGTTGCCGAACTCAACAATGTCTATGGCAATATGCTGGCAGCTATGCAGACTCGAATCTAATTAATTATTAATTACTAATACACTATAATTACTAATTAAATAGATAGAATATGAGTGCTTCGAACTGTCCGGAGACCCCGCGACAAAAAATGATTCAGATGATGTACCTTGTGTACACCGCTATGTTGGCACTGAATGTCTCAGCAGAAGTTGTCAACGGATTCAAATCCGTGGGTAACGCTATGACTAAGTCAAACCAAAACATGGAAGTGAAACTTCAGGACACTTACGATAATTTCGATTTGGCCTTGAAGAACAACCACGACAAGGTGATTGACAAATACGAAAAGGCGCAACAAGTAAAAACTTTGTCGAGAGATTTAGCCAATTTCTGTGATAGTATCACCTATACCTTTATCGGTCATATTGCTTCCAGTGCCGAAATTCCTCAATTCGATGAGAACGGCAAAAAGTTAAAACCGATTAAAATTAATTTGAAAAACGAAGATAAGACCACAAACATCGACAGTGTGAAACGAGCTGTTGAATTAGGCGGTTTTAGCTGGATTCAGAAATTGGACGACAACCACGCCGGCACACCTTTCTTTGTGGGTAAGGCCGAAGGTGAAGAGGCTACTGAAGGTGCCGCCGTCGAATTGAAAAACAAGATTATTGACTACAAGCAAAAAGTATATAATATTCTCGGAGCAGACTCTACACATGTTCAGTTAGGTCTGAATGTCGAAGGTAAGGAATTTGACCAAGACGGCAAACTCAAATCGTGGGAGATGCTCAATTTCAACGAGACGGTTGCAGGTGCAGCTCTTGTTACCATGGTTCGAATGAAAGCCGAGGTTATGAATGCCGAATTTGATGCTGTGAACATGCTTTACAAACAGGTCAAATCCAATGACTTCTCGTTTGATAAAGTGGCCGTTGTCACTCGTCCATCTTCTTCCTATATTATGCAGGGTGGCAAGTACGAACTTGTGGTCAATGTGGGTGCCTACGACTCTAAAGCAAAATTTGAAGCCACTATCGGTGGAAGCCATTTCACCGCCAACGATTCTGGTGCTGTTGTCTATACAACTACTTGTGGTTCAACTGGCATGAAGACTGTCGCGGGTACTGTTTACGTCAAAAACGATAATGGCACAGAGAGTTACGATTTCAAACAGAGCTATTATGTGGCAGAACCTATGGTTGTGGCTGAGCTGACCGAGATGAACGTGGTATACTCTGGTATTGAGAACCCAGTGAAGGTTTCTGTTCCTGGTACCGCTGCTCACGACTTGGTTGTCACTTTGGCCGATCCGAGCCAAGGTACCATTGTTCCTGACAAGGAAAAAGGTGCCGGTTTCTACCGAATAACCCCGAAAGTCCGTAACGGCAAACTGGTTTTGAACACCTCTATTAAAGACGGAAAAGCCACTCGATTCATGGGTACTCGTGAATTCCGTGTCCGTACTATCCCCTCACCTACCATTTATCTGGGTGGTAAATACGAGAGTGGCAAATCCATTCCTATCGGAGAATTTAAAAACTTGAAAGGTATCAGTGTGAAATATGGAGCAGACTTCGCTTTCCACATGAAACTGCCTACTGTATCCAAACAGAATGTAACCATACTCAAGGTTCCTGGTGCAGACGACATGGAAAACAAAGGACCAAACTGGAATCCTGAAATCCTGAGCTATGTGGCGAAAGCAAAGCCTGGCTGCAAAATCACTATTGATGCCAACGTAAGCCTTCCCGACGGAACCACAAAAACCGTCACAGGTTCTTTCCGAATCGCTAAGTAAAAAGTAACATAATAATATACCAACATGAAAAAAGTATTGCTTGGCATCAGCCTAATGATTCTCGCCTTCGGCGGCATGACAGTGAATGCACAAAACATCATCGATGTCGAAGATGAAAACAATTTGAGCAATTTCTACCAGAGAAGAATTTCTTCTACCAAACGGGCTCTGCCTTATCCTAACTTGCGTGAGAGCGATGTCATTTGGGAGACTTGTGTTTGGAGAACTATTGATTTCCGCGAGAAATTCAACCAATTCTTCTATTTCCCCAAAGGTGAAGACACCAACAACAATAACCAAAACCGTGTCAATTTAGCCTTCCTTATCTACAAATCTGCCCGTAATGGCGAATTTGAAGTATTCGAAGACGACGAGCTCAAAATCCCCATGGATTGGGAACAAGTCTATAAGAAAACCAATAAGGAGAGAACTCAGCTCGTAGGCTACGAAGAGGACGAATATGGTGAGGTTATCAACGAAGGTCACGACTCTGTCTACAACGAGGCTTTCAACTCGGACAATTACTATCAGATTTATTTGAAAGAATACTGGTATATTGACAAACAAGATACCCGTATGAAAGTCCGTATCATCGGCCTTGCCCTTGTAGATGAAAACTGCCGTGAAGTTGAAGGTGAGACCAGCTGTAGTCCTACTGCCCGTTTTTGGATTCCTATGGACAACATGAATGTCCGTAACGTATTGGCTCGCAACGATGCTTACGATATGTATAACAATCGTATGGAGCGTAGCTATGATGAAATCTTCATTTCACGCTACTTTGAAAGCTACATCACTCGTGAAACAAACGTCTACAATAGAACAATTCATGACTATCTCACTGGCGAAGATGCTCAACTGGAGTCTCAAAACATTGAAGATCGCATTTTCGACATTGAATCTGATATGTGGGAATACTAATTCGTACTTTAGATTTTAGATATTCTTAAATAAAACGAAGAGTTAAGAATAGGTAATTCCCTTATTCTTAACTCTTTTTCATTTATGAAATTCTCACGAATACCATATATAATCCTACTTTTAGTTATCGCACCAATAAATGTGATGGCTCAGTATGTTAATACCCAGCCATCAGACTACTATGAGCGGACAATGACATGGTTGCAAAAGCCACAAGAGATGGAGTATGTTCGTGAGAACGATGTCTATTGGGAGAAACTTATTTGGATTACAATAGATGTCCGAGAAAAAGAAAACCAATATTTCTATTTTCCTGTAGACAAAGAAGGTGTTCGCGGAAGAAAAAATCTTGCATACGTTATTTGGGATGCAATAATGGCCAATGAAATAGAGCTTTTTGAAGATGATGAGTTAAAGATACCCATTGATAATGACGCCATCATCGCAAAAGCCACACGAAGCGACACCGTCGAAATGGTTGTGTTAGACGATTACGGAGAGGAAGAATATTCAACCGTCTTTGTACCGCACGAATTCAATTCCGAAGATATTTACCAATACTCTATCAAAGAAGTTGTATATATGGATAGAGCACGAAGTGGGATGCAGATGAGAAAATTGGCTTTAGCTCCCTTGGAAGAGCGCTACAAAGAGATTGATGGTGAGATGGAATACCTTGGCACATATCCTCTCTTTTGGTTAGCTATGAACTCCAGGCAAGTAAAAGAACTCTTTGCGAAAAAAGAGGCTTATTGTCGAGAAAATTTTGTTCACCTCCCCACTTGGGAATATGCCTTCAATTCCAATATGTTCACTTGGTTTATTACTCGTGAAAACAATGTATACAACCGTGCAATCCAAGACTATCTGACAGGAGAAGATGCTCTTTTGGAGTCACAACGTATTGAAGAAGAGATAATGAATATCTCTCAGGACATGTGGGAGTTTTAAGACAACAAATCCCTATCCTAACTTGGCTGAATTAGCAGAATAAACACGCCATTTTTCCAACACAGACGACATATCCATCGGAATAGGGCTTTCAAAGTGCATGTGCTTACCCGTTGTAGGATGCTCAAAACCTAACACCAAAGCGTGGAGTGCTTGTCGAGGCAACAGCTGAAAACAATTGGTTACAAATTGCTTGTATTTCGAAAAAGTCGTACCCTTCAGGATTGTGTCACCACCGTAGGCGGCATCGTTGAAAAGCGGATGACCAATATGTTTCATGTGGGCTCTGATTTGATGCGTACGACCTGTTTCCAGTACACATTCCACCAATGTAACGTATGTAAACTTCTCAATAACGTGCCAATGTGTCACAGCATATTTCCCTCGTTCTGGGTCTTCTGTCACATGCATAACTCGCCTGTCTTGGGGTGACCGCTCAAGATTACCAATAATCGTGCCCTTCTCTTCATCAAAACCGCCCCATACCAACGCATTGTACTTGCGTTCAATCGTGTGATCAAAGAACTGTTTTGCCAGGACAACCTGCGACTCCTCGTTCTTTGCAATAAGCAACAGACCTGAAGTATCCTTATCAATACGATGCACCAAATAGGGCTGTACTGGTTGCCCGTCTCGTCCTGTTTTACCTTGAAAATAGAACATCAGGCCATTCAGCAAAGTACCTGTAAAATTGCCATAGCCGGGATGAACAACTAACCCTGGACGTTTGTCCACAACAAGCACATCTTCGTCTTCGTATACAATGTCAAAAGGAACATCCTCGGGCAATACTTCAAAGTCATGCGGAGGTTCGGGCAGAAGAACACTGATAACATCACAAGGTTTGACTTTATAGTTTGATTTGGCCGGTTTATCATTGACCACAATACAGCCAGACTTTGCCGCTGCTTGGATTTTGTTGCGTGAGATTCCCTCCAAACGCATTTGGAGATACTTGTCCAAGCGAAGCATAGCCTGCCCTTTATCAACAATTATTCGATGATGCTCATATAATTCGGACTCGTCAAGTTCTTGGGTCATTAGGAAGTAAGTTGTTTAAAGTTATCAATCAGTAAACTAATATCTTTTGTGCAAATGAATACGTTTTGACAAAATACACTCCTTTCGGAAGATTTTGAATTCTCGACTGATGTGCAGAGGTGTTCTGAATAGGTTGCCCCAACATATTATAAATAGTCAACATCAATCCTTGTGGATTATCTACACATAAAGCATTCCCATCGTAATGTATCTTGACAGTTGTATCGCCTTTTGTTTCTGCAATCGAAACAAGTGCTTTTTCTCCAAAATACGGGCGAAGCATCAATGCTCCTTTGAGAATACTCGTCTGCCAATCAGAACTGGTAAGATACATTATTTCCGAGGAAGCATCGTTATTTCTGTCAAAGCCCAAATTAATATAATCTGAAGAAGTCTGCTCAAATCCAACGTAAATCACTCCACTACAAATCACAGGAACCTCCAAGGCATAACGAACGTATTGATTAAAGCCTTTGAATAAAGGCTTGCGGCGCACCTCGTCTTGATAAATGATATTTCCTGGCCGACCTCCTGCATCATCCCAAATTGTCAGCATAAAGAAGATTGAACTATTATCTTCCCTGAATGTCCTATTGAAATACAAATCCACCGCCGTAAGGGTGTCTTCCTGACGCAAAGTGAACCGCGATGCCAATTTCACCCGACTACTTGTCGAGGTAATGCCGTAGCCATTCTCTGCCACACCATCATCGTAGGCATAATAATTATCAAAAACCTGACAAAACACAACAGTGTCATTCCCCTGATACGCATCACCTCCCACACCTTCTCGGAGTCCCTGCTTCACCACAAACGATTTAGACGTACCTGAGACAGGAAAAGTGTACTCCACCTTCGGACGAGCATGTGCCGAAGCACTCTGATAATGGAAATCGGGGAAAAAGACTGGCGTATTTTCAAAACCGCCTTCATATCTGTACAACGAAGCACCTTGCTCGTCAAAGACTTCATAACCATAATTTGTTGCCAATTCCTGCGAAAACAAATTCGTAATCGTTATCGACAGAGAATCCTTCATATCGTCCGCAGCGAACTGTTTTGCAGGCATCGCCTGATAACGTTTTAGCAAAGATGGTGCGGGATTCACAAATGCCACATCTCGCGAAAAACGATTTCCCTGCCGACGGTCTTTATCCAAAACTATATAATCCAAATTCCACTGGTCGGCATTGCTCAACAGGCCTGTCTTGGTGACATTATCCAAACTGCAATAATTGCGGAAACGGAAGCGGAAACCTGCTTTCAAGTATTCTGATTGTGTGATGGGGATCATCACATACTGCCAAGCACTGCCCGTGTGGACTATCAGCGAGTCTACCTCTTCCCCTTCCCTACTCCACACCGTAGTCCAACAATCATCTTCTGGAGAATAAAAATCCAGCAAAAGCGAATCTTTCGACTCTGGCACATCCCCTACACGCTCCCACATATTGCCATAGCCGCCCCCCGGCAGATAATAGAAACTCAAATAAATTGAATCATCCGCCCGCAATGGCATATTGTACGGATAAAACACCGAATCCAACCGCAACGGTTTCGACAGCAACGTATCGCCATAGTACAAGTCCCCAACCGACAACGGATAAAGCTTGCCATCCGCATCAAAAGCATCTAATGTCACCATACCCACCGTTGGAGGCAATGGGGCATAACCGCTGTTGACAAAAGCACCTTTCAAATCCCACAAACTATCATAATACGATGCATCCCGATTTGAAAAATCATCAAAAAAAGGTATCGTAAGCATCGTTTCCTCCTCTTTTGGTGAAACAGAATGCAAATGGCGAATCGGCAATGCCACCTCTTGTGCAAAGAGGCACCCGCAAGTCATAACGACTGCCATGATAACCAATATTTTCTTTATCGAAGATTTTGCCACAATTTCACTTATCTGTTTTCAATTACCAATCCCAATCATCACCCCAATCCGTTGTATTTTCCTCGTCTTCAATAAATTCTTCTTGTTCAACAATCTTTGACGAGTCCACCTGAAACGTACTGATAATACGCTCTACATCTGCCTCCGATGCATCACAATACCAAACCTCGACAGCCGTTCCTAACGGATAGTGTGTAACACCGGTATAATCAGGCTCTAATCTATAGCATACCGAGTTCCGCCTGTCCATAACGCCGTCATAATGTTCCGCACCCACATTCAACGATGCCGAAAGCAAACTGCGATGCACCTTAGCTGGTTTTTGACCGATGATAAACGGTATAATCGTACTGGCATTCCCTTCGCCCAACCCTACCGTAAGGTCTATAGTAGCACCTTGATGCAACTTCTCGCCTGCATAAACCAATTTACCTTTGGAGGAACATTCCAATATGACATTCTTGTACGGGCTATCAACAAATTTCAGTCTACCACAATGCAATCCAACCGACTCCAATGCCGAAACAGCACTCCTTACCGACATATTGCCCAACTCGGGCATCACCACGCCCGATGGGTCGTATGTCGACACTGTCAGATATATCTTTCTGTGGGTTTTAATCATCGTACCAGGCTTGGGGTCCTGCTGTATCACCACGCCGCCATCACTATCTGGGTCGTATATTGAATCTATCACCACATACCTCAATCCCAACGGATTATCATCCTCTATCTCTTCCAATGTGAGTCCACGAAAATCTTGCAACTCATATTCTGCCCCTTGACGAGCAAAAATGCGTATAAATAGGAATACCAATATCAATATGACAATCGAAACGCCCAACATATATAGCAGGTGCTTCGCCAAAGGATGCTCTTGAAAAAAATATTTGCTCATAAATCGTATCATTTTATGAATCGCGACCAGTGATTAGCGACAGGGAAGACGTATGCCGCCCTACACACATTTCTCTACTCACTTTTCACAGTTCACTATTCTCTAATAACGAAAAACATCTCATTATATTGTATATCTATAACAATTCTCCTTTCAACGTGGCCGCAGTGCAGTCTATCACCCTCACTTTCACATATTGTCCTGGTTGGACACCTTTGCGGTCAAACACTATCACCTTGTTCTGACTGTTGCGCCCGAACAGTTGTTCTTTACTCCTATGCGACTCTCCTTCCACCAGCACTTCATATTCCTTACCCACTTCTTTCTTATTGTTTTCCAATGCTATCTCACCCTGCAATGCAATAATTTCTTCCAATCGGCGAGTTTTCTCTGCCTCTGGAATATCGTCTTGCAAATGTTTCTCTGCGTAGGTATTGGGACGCATCGAAAACTTGAACATGTAGGCATAGTCGTATCTCACTTTGCGGAACATCTCCAATGTCATCTGATGTTCTTCCTCTGTCTCACTACAGAAACCGGCTATGACATCTGTCGTGATGGAACAATCTGGCATATATCGACGTATGGCGGCAATGCGTTCCAGATACCACGCACTGTCATAGTGTCTGTTCATCAGTTTCAACATCCTGTCACTTCCACTCTGCACTGGCAGATGGATACATTTGCAGATATTGTCATACGAAGCCATCACCTCAAGCAGTTCGTCGCTCAAGTCTTTTGGGTGCGACGTGGCAAACCTCACACGCAGTTGCGGACTCACCTCGGCCACCCTTCGCATCAATTCGGGGAATGTGACCGGCTGTTGGTTGGCCGAAACAAAACGATAGGAATTCACATTTTGACCCAACAGCGTGACCTCTTTGTAGCCTTGCTCAAACAAATGCCGAGCCTCCGAAACTATGGTCTCAGGGTCTCGACTTCTCTCTCGGCCTCGCGTATAGGGTACCACGCAATAGGCACAATAGTTTTGGCAACCACGCATTATCGAAATATAGGCCGAGATACCGTTGCTGGACAATCTTACTGGCTCAATGTCCGCATAAGTCTCTGTCGTGCTCAACTCCGTCTCGGCAGCCTTTACTCCCTGCTGCCTCACCTGCTCCAACATGTCAGGAAGACGGCGATAGGCGTCGGGGCCCACAACAAAACTCACATTCTCCTCCTCTACCATCAGCTGACTCTGCAATCGTTCGGCCATACACCCCAATATGCCAATCCGCAATTGAGAGTGGCGTTGCTGTACCGCCCGCAGTTCTCGCAAACGTTTGCGTATGCGTTGCTCTGCATTGTCACGAATGGCACAGGTATTGATGAGAATATAGTCGGCTTGCTCTATGTCGGTCACTATGGTGTGACCTGCCTTCTGCAACAGCGAGGCCACGATTTCGCTATCAGCAAAATTCATCTGGCAGCCGTATGATTCTATATAAACAGTAGACATATTATGATTATAATGTTATTTTAATACTAAGGAATGACAATTTTTCTTGCCGACCTGTTGTCTGCTTTCATCAAATACAGACCTGTCGGAAGGTTACTGGTAACGATTTTTTGACCACTCGACTGCAGTATCTGCTGCCCAAGGGTATTAAACAGCACGATGTGCCGCATTTGCGGATTTTCTACCACAATATGGTGGTCGACAGCATAACACACAATATCAACAACTTCTTCCACATCTTCTACACCTTGTGTCGATGTTTTGAAATATGCCACCAACGACATATCCGACTCCGGATGCAACATACGCGGGTTTTCCGTATTCCCATCATCCCAATGGTCAAAAACAAACCCCTGTCGAGCTATGGCGCCTATGCTCATCTCTGTGCCAAAAGGAAACTGGCCGCTGCCAGCCACATAACCGCGTGTGGGGTCATAACTGGTAACCACGATAGAGTAATATGCCACCGTGTGCACATCCACATACACGGTGTCGTGCTCTTCTCTTGGAATAAAAATCGTGTCATACACATCTACCACCACGGTGTCGACCCTCGACACCCAAATGGTGTCATGTGCTGTCACCCACGTCGTGTCGTGCACCGTAACCCACACCGTGTCATGCTCATACACTGTGTCATGCACATATACTGTAGCCAGTCTCGGCTGTTCTCGCTTTGTCTCTGCCTCCCTGCTGAAAAATGCAGTCCAGGTGTTATCTCCATTCAACATCACCCGCTTCGGGTTTTGCGTTGTACCGTCATCCCAATGGTCGAAACGGCAACCCGCATTTGGTATGGCGGCTATCTCCACAATGCTTCCCATCGGGTAGTGGCCTCCGCCGCTGCACCTGCCTTTCTCCGTGTCATCCGCCTCCACAAATAGTTCCCCAAACAGACTGTCATCCAGCACCGAATCCATCACCGTGCGGTATATCGTATCCACTACTGCGACATACACCGTGTCCAAATGATGATGGACAACCGTATCCACCGACCATCGGGTCAATGTATCATGAACCCAATGGGTCATAGTGTCATGAACCACATTGGTCAAAGTGTCATGAATGGTGATATATGTAGTGTCATGAACATATATGTCGCCCAAGGTGTCGCGAAGGGTGATGTCGTCAATATAAAGATAGTACTCATAATTAGAGTAATAGTTGATGGCGACATATTTCGCAGTAGCCGGCAGCAACAGGTCGCACAGATGCCAACCCGAGGTAGTTACTGCCACATCGCTCAACGTATGGACAAAAGCCGATGTATCGTTTGTTGAGGTGGAATACCTTACACTAAAGTTCTCGGTAGCGCTATACGACTTCTTATAATAGAATTTCAAGTGCAACGGGTTGCCCGCCTGCAAACGGGGTGAGATAAGAAATTGGTTATAATCGGTCGAGGTGCTCCAGCTGCTGAAACGCCAATGATAATTGCCGCTATGCGGGGCTTGCAGGCACGAGGCCGAGTCGTACACCCCCACTTTGTTGTCATTGCTTGTGGTTGCCGACACATAGTCCCAGCAGCCCCAATCGCCCGACTCAAAGCCCTCCGTCTGTGGAAATGTGGTCAATGGTCCGCACGCACGGCTGCCACTGGGCATGAATGTAAATGATACCGATCGGTGGTCACTGCTGATGGTAATATTCGTGAGGGCAAACGAAGTGTCTGGTGTGCCGTCGCACAGGTACGGATGCGGATTTGACGTGGCCGAGAAACTGTTACGTCCACTCACCCCAAAAGACGCTTGCGACACCGTGCCGGCAATGGTGTCCACCGCACTATTGGGACGGAACAGCCACAATTCGTTGGGGATGGTAAAGAAATCAAAAGCCGCATTGTTGGCATTCATGTTGTCATTGTAGCGCCATACCAATAATCCTCGTCCTGGTATTGACGAGTCAAAGGTGTCGCTGTAGTCTCGGTATTCAAGTATATACCATTGGTGTCGGTTCATGGACGCTATCTTGTACGCATGATTCGGCCCTGAAGCCAACGACTGCATGGTGTAAGTGCCCGAATCTCTCAATTCGGGGATACTGTCAAACCAGTTGAGATATTTGTATTTGAACAGCGAATTGGTTTGCTGCGGAGGGGTCAGGTTATTGTTCATGAGGTCCCAACTGCCTCCTGGCGAAACATTCGTATATTCGTAATAATTGTAAATATCAGGGCATCCGAGTGTATGGGTCATCTCATGGCAGAAGGTCGACACGCTGAAATAGTGCGAACCCGATCCCGCCAACTGCAAATTATAGGTATAGACCCGTTTGTTGTTGATATACACATAGCGGTCATAAAGGCTCCACTTGTGGGGCCACAGCAAATCGTTCCAATCGGTATATGTGCCACTGAGCACAAAACATATATTGTCCACCTCACCGTCATTGTTCATGTCGATATTGAGCGACGTAGGCACTGGACTATTGGCGTTCACCCAGTTCACCGCTCGCTCCAACAGCGAGAATTCTCTGTTGCGGCTCTCTGTCGAATTGGTGTAGCCATTCGTGTTGGTAGCGCTATAGGGTTTGTAATAACTGCGCGGATAAATATCTTGATACGACAACACCGTCGATCCGCTCGGGGCAGGATAGAACGAGGTACGCACCCTCAGATTGTTGTAGCTCGACCGTTTGAAATAGTTATACATCGACACCGCCGAAGCACTGCTGTCGTTGAACATGTTGGCTATCGTTGAGAACGACGAGGAGGTAAGGTTACTCTCATCGCTGAAGCGGACAAAGATAACCACATTGTTCAGTGTGCCATGATTGGCACCGCTGGTTTTAGGTGTTGCTGGACGGTACTGTTCGGGCACCTCCCACGCCTTGTGCATCCTCATCAACTCCTCCTTGCAGGGCATTAGGTTGGGCGTCAACCCTACCGCTGCGGGTTCCGTACTGCCGGCCAAATACCGCGTAGGCACAAGTCTTCCAGCCTCCAGCGTGGCGTAGACATATTCGCCCGTGGCAGGATTCTGCACTATCGTGTAACCCTCGGCATCATGCAACCGATGAAAAAACTCATCACCCGTCACAAAACACCGCAGTGTATCGCCTTTTGGCTGAATACGCACCACCGGCATATTCCTTACCGGTGCAGCCATACAAGTCCCCATCACCAATCCCAACACAATAATTGCAAAAAAACGTCTCATATTACATATTTTTTATGAATTGTAACCCGTGAATAGTATTCACCATTCACTTTTCACCATTCCCAAACCCACCAATCTGTCGTACCTGTCGTTTGGCGACCTGTAGTACACATAAATGCTGTATCTGTTCGGGGTCTCGTAATGGTCGCCTTCCAAAGTGGAAGTGAGCCCCCTACTCTCACCCGTAGGCACAAACACCAGTTGGTAGGCGTAATAGCCCTGTTTCAACAACAGCCGCAACGTATAAGCCTTCTTGTCGGGCAGATACTCCATACGACTCTGATCATCTGCATGCCATTGTGTCAGGTCGCCCAGCACATAAACGCCGCCATTCAAATATGGGTACTTCATCGGCAACAGGAAATTCACATACACATAATCTGCCTCCGTCTCCTTGTTGTTCCTGTCCCACACATTTACCTTCATCCCCCCATTGAGCGTCTGCTCGGTGATGAAAGGCTTGCTTGATCGGTCTTCCAAGGGACGCAATAACGCGTACAGTTCGCCGCCAAATTCCTCAATCTTCGCCACATTATACATCGCCGTGCGGATATTGCTGATGTCGAAATAACGGAAACTGTTGCCCCCGTCAAAAATATTCTCTTGTCTGTTGCAATAGTTCAGTGCGCCACGGTCATAACCCGAAAACTGCAACACCCTACGGGTATCCTGCCGCCCGTTCTGCTGCACCACCACATGCATATATGCCGGATTCAACGTCGGCGGGAACATCTCACCTCTGTAATCCGCATTGGCGTCCACCCGCACATTCACCTGCCTACGCTTGAAAATATCCACATTGTCATACGGCGCTACCGTCTCTCCTTTCACCTTCACCGAACCCTCTACCACACAAAACCTACGGCTCAGCACAATGCTGTCAGGATCATCCTGCGGGGTCACAGTCACCACATAGTTGCCCGAGATAAGCAACTGGCTGTATGGGGCGGGGATGTACTGAAAATAGTTCACATAGTCGGTCAGCGTGGTAAACGAACTGTTATAATTCTCTATCGGACCTTCCTCAAAACCGTTGATGAACTCAAACGGCTCCATATCGTCCACCTCCCACTGGCTGTTGCAATGGCGAATATGGTAACGATAGTTCTCCGTCTCGGCACCCAAGACATCAAAACGCAACAACAAACGGTCTTCGCTCCCGAGCGTCAAAATTGGAGCCTCCAGCTCCACACCGTTCTTGTAAAGCGTCACCGTTTTGACATCGCTACGCCAATTCGAATCCGACATCAACTGCGCCCCTGCCTCAAAGCAGAACGCAACCAACATAAAAACCAATAATATACGTTTCTGCATATATTGATATATATATAAATTGTCAAATGCAAAGATACAAATAATTCGGCAAATAGCGACAATTAAAACACTTATCCCTGCAAATATCCGACCAACTCAAGCTCAAAGAAAACACTTATCTCTACCTGTTGGCGGAATTAGTATGACTCGTTGGATGTCTTTTTTAATATGTTTCTATCCCGAATTTTTCGAATTAAAGAATTATTTGTCAGTCGATTGATACGGAAGTCGCAGATGCGGCCAGAATTGTTAGAATTATACGAATATTTGTTTATCTCATTTGTTGCGTCAGCAAAATTCCTGTAATTCTAACCATTCCGATCAAATTTGGATCTTATCATTCGAAAATTCGGGACAAAAAATATCCCAACGGGTATTCCCTAATCATTATCCCCCCGAAGGGGCAGGCTATTTCCCCTCGCAAAGGGCTGCTATTTCTTTTCGTCAGGCAACCGTTCCTCTCATTCAGGCTTTGTTTCTCGTCATCTCCGATGAGAAATAGTTGCGGCTGAAGCCAGAAATAGCCATAGTGCTTTCGCTTGGAAATAGACATTGAAAATTTCTCCCAAACAAGGCAATCTCACATCGCGGACTTGATTCGGGCATAAAAACAAGGAAGTCCCCGAAGAGACTTCCCTGCATTGAATTGATGTGAAACCTGGACTTTCACGTTAATACAGGAATAACGTGATGCTATGTATTTATTTGATATCAACATGAGTGTTGCCAGTCACTTTGCCGCCGTTGCCGCCGCCATAGACATTGCCGTGAATATGGGCTGTACCTTGAATGGTGACACGCGTGTTGCCAGTGATTATTGCACCAGAACCCAAACCACCGCCAAACACATGCTGGTAAACTTTTCCACCCTCTACTGTAACCTCGGGATCGCCGGTATAAGCAGCAGCATTACCTCCACCATAAACACATTCGTGCACCTCGCCACCTGTCATCTGTACGCTGACCGTACCTCTCGGCCTACCATTGACATTGTTACAACCGAACACATTATTTACCTCACCGCCATTCATTGTTACTTGAACAGGGCCCCAGACATCGGCTGCGTTAGAACTGGTACCCAAACCGCCACCATAAAGGTTGCCGTTGATGGTGCCAGCATTGAAAGTGACGGTAGTCACAGCATCAGTAGTACGAGCAGTATTTCCATTGGTTTTACCTTCCGCACTACCGCCATAGACATCACCATAAATAGTTGCACCATCATCAGCACCACTATTTCCAATAGTAACATTGACGGAACCCGATACGCGAGTATCGCTACCATAACCGCCGCCATGTACATTGGCATTCAGCGAAGATGTGCCCACCTGGCCGCCGACGATTTTGACGTTGGTGTTGCCCGTCATCGTGCCATTATAATTGCATCCTCCATAGATGCCGCTTTCCACAACGCCACCGCTCATATAAATGAATGCGTTTACTCCATCTTTATAGCAAGCACCACCATAGACGCCAGCTTTTACAGTATACTGGGCGGAATTTTCTTGGTCTTTGATTTCACCTTCGCCAGTACCCACACGACCGCCTAAGATAAAAATATTGGCAGCGGACTTTGTCTGTCCTAATGCACCACCGCCATAGATGCCGCGTTCGCAATAGGCATCATCGGCAAGAACAATGTTCGATCCGTCAGTCATTTCTCCAGTTGTACTGGTAGAACTATAGCCAAGTCCGGAACCATAGATGACACCACCTTCAGATTGCTTCATCATAGGAGGGGTGGTTATTCCAAATTGATGGCTGTTGACTTGTGCTGTTCCTCCCAAATAGACGAATGATTTGCCTTCGGTAACACCACCTTGGTCGCTTTCGCAGTTGGAACCAGGTGCAATCCAACCTCCGATATATCCGCCCGTAACGGCAATCAGTCGGTCACCGCTACAGCGTGTTTGCGTAGATCCGAGACCTATCCAACCATCGATACGCCCACCTTTCATTCTTACACTCATTGACCGATGATTCCACTGGCTTGCAGTACCAATTTCGGTGCCATCGCTACCTCCTTTGATGTGGCCACGGTTGTAGCCTCCTTCCATTTCAATATATCGTTGACCCTTATGTCCGTAAGCATGGAAATAATACTCTTGGTCATATCTCTCGCTAAAAATACCACTCTTGATGAGTGAACGTGCATACAGTTGTCCTGCGGCTCGATGAAGATCAGGACCGCCACGAGACCCGTCGAAACAGGCGTAAAGGTTTTTGGCACGCAACTTGATGTTGTACGCATTGCTTTCAATTTCACTGGCAGGGACATAATAGTTGGCCCGAGCACGGTCGTAGTCGCAGCCAAAAATCATAAAGGAATTTATGGTATTCGTACTTAATGCCTCTTCATTACCAAGATTGGTCACATGTTCGAAATAGCCACTCTCCACCTTCACTGTATTCACAATATCAACATTTTTTTCATGATTGCCACGAACTGTTCCCTGACAACCACCATCGCTTTTCGCACTGACAACCCCACGACCGATAATCATGTTACGACCCTGTGCTTCAAAAGCACCACCTCCGTGCATAATCCATTCCACCTTGACGGTATTGGAATGGTCGTAGGGGTCGGTCGTTTTTGTGGTGCCGATCGAAAGACCATCAATCCGATAGGTTCCCGAATTATTTCCGGTTCCGTCAGGATTCATGGCTGTAATAGTGCATGGAGAATTTTGGTTGATGGTCCCCATATTGCTATTTGTCACAATGAAATTGGTCTCGTAAGTACCACCTGTGAAAGGTTGAGCAGTAGAGGCTCCTGTTATGACTGTGGCCGTGTTCCATGTGGCTTCCAAAACGATTTCGCCAGAGATGGTGTTGGGTGTATAGCCATTGTCCAAACCTGTGAAGTGGATTAACTCGTCCAAAGAGAGAATATCATTATCATTATGATTCAAAATGTATTCACCACCACTAATTATTTTCCAGCCGCCAAAGCCGTAGTAAATTTTCGAACCGTCACTGCCCGTAGATGGTCGCACACTGAAGGGATTGGAGATGACGGTGTAGGGATATTGTTCAGTCGTATTATTGGGATTGTCAGGTATGCCGTCCCAGTTTGCATTGTCGGTGAAATAGCCGATGACAAATTGCTCCAGCGTCTTGTAATAAACAAAAGTGTTTTGCCCCTCTCCACTTACAGGCGACACATGGGGCGCCGTATTTGTATTCAACGTATTGATGTTGGAAGAAGTCCCATTCAAAATAATCGTGTTGTCTCCCGTATTATAACCGCGATAGGTAATCTTCACATTGCGGGGGTCGGGGCTGTAGAGGGTGTAGCGGTATTTGTCGTTGTAGGTCTGGGTGGTGTTGCCGACGGTGGTCTCCTCGCCCTTGTAGTAGCTCCAGTTGTGGTCTTCCAAGTCATTGAAGACAACCTTACTACCGCTGATGCCAGTAGTGATGTATTGCTTGCTGGCAACGCTGGATGCTGTGCTGTTGGACACGGTGACAGCCTTGACGACTGTCTCGTTGGAAACAGGGCCGAAAGGATCAGAATATTCATTCCCCGTCGTTGCCGTGGGATTGGAGCCGTTTGTGGTGTATCGGATTTGCAAACCTGCAATAGGAGGCGTGATGGTAACATAACCCGAAGCATCAATGCTGATGGTAGGCGCAGCAACCGATACGTTGACCGTGATGTCGCAAGAAACGCCGTTGGTGCCGTCCATCTTGATGCTCTGCAGGGTAATCGTAGTGCTACCTGCACCAACAGCCGTGACGTTACCGTCGGCACCAACTGTAGCGACGTTTATGTTGCTTGAAGTGTAAGTAAATTTCTTGTATGAAGCACCAGCTGCATCGTAATTAGGTTCCCAAGTGTAGTGACCTTCAAGCGTTCCTGACTCACTAACACCTAAGTTAAGAGCCTCGCCAGCATGAAGTGCAGTGAGGTCGACCCATGTGGCAGGGATGGTGACGGTGGCTGTAGCGGTCTTTACCGGCCCGCTCCAATCGCCATACGTACCCGTCGCAGTAATGGTGAAAGTCTGCGTTGTGGCGGTCTTCTGCTCTGTACGTGTCAACACTTGATTATTGGTTGTTTGTGTCGTATGTTCGGATGGGGAATAATAATTGCCGTTTCCTCCGCTAAAGGTCCATGCAATTTGCACGAAGCGGAGAGCTTCACCTGGTGTCTCGGTGGTGGTAGGCTTCACCGCCTGATAGTTATCCCCCACCTTATAATAGTTGTTGCCGTTGGTGGTGATGGTGGTGTAAGCCTGGCAAGTACGATGAATATTGTTCAACGATTCCGAAGCCGTATAGGTGACCTGCCCGCCAAGGTCTAACGTCTGCGAACTTGGGGTGATGGTCATGTCGGAGAGGACAGTTTCGTCAAGGGCATCCGTATTGGCAACCGTAATAGTCATTGTTGCAGAACTGGGTGAGTATGTAGCATCGCCAGCATAAGCAGCTGTGATGATTGCCGTACCAGCACCATTAATGGTAAGTACGCCTGTGTTGTTTACGCTCACGCATCCTGTGTTGTTACTGCTATAGGTAATTGTTCCCGAAATAGGGTTCCCCTCTGCCGTAAGAGACACGCCTGGAAGACTCAAAGTGGTTGAAGTCATGTTCAACGCATTGGAAGTAAAGGCGAGGACGGTAGGGGATCCCTTAAAAGTCACTTGTTTGGAAACGGTTTTAGTCGTCGCTCCGTGAGTGGCTGTGAGTTTTACTGTGGCGTTGACTTCGCCAGTAACATACTGTGCATAGTTGATAACGCCCGTATTGCTGTTGATGGTGGCATAAGTGCTACTGATACCCTCGAGCGTCCAAGTGTAGGTCACACCATCCGTAGAACCGGAAGGAGCGGAGGTCGTGGCTGCTGCGGTACCTACTTTATAATAAGTAGTAGTGTTAAATTGAAATTGAAAGTATTCAGAATATAATGAGTTAGAATGAGTGTAAGTTGTATTTCCTGTATTATTTATAACGGCATCACCATTGATAGTGAAATCAGATAAATTTTTCTGCAGCGGAATTGTTTGTAGGTTCACATAATTCCATCTGCCACGATTATTATTGCTTGTGTTACTCCACCAGTTCAATTCTGCACCATTTCCACCATTGGGTTCGATTTCCCATTCTAATTTACTCGGATAAACAATATACTTATCGTTATTAAAACGGAAAGAGGAAGGACTATTGGTGAGTGTGATTTGATGTCGCTTAGTCTCGTTATTAGTGCTGTTAACATTTTCTCCAGTGTTCAGGTCAGGATAATGGACGCCATAGCTTGACATCAGCTGCATGATGGAATACCCGCCGTTGGAATTGGGCACAAAATACCAATAAGCAGTATTTTGGCTTGCATCAGCACCATTACTTGTTTTTAAATTAGAATTCAGAGTGCTACCATTTGCAACAAAGTAATAATTAGTATTATCCACGTTTTGTATTCTATAAGCGTAAAGGGTCTCGGCAGTGGAGATTTGAGGAACAACGGAAGGATTTCTTACAGAGCAGAACTGCCAATAATATGGATCATCGCTCATAAAATTGGTAGGGGCGCAATATTTACCTGTAACCACACACTGCAAGGTCCACCCCTGTCCAGCCACATAATTCAATCCCCAAACGGCTCCATTCCGAAAATCTTGACCATTTTGACTATTGAGACCGAGAATGAAGGAGATTCCATTGCCAGATTGTGCATTCAAATAACATGGATTGCTTCCCCATAAAGAATAATCTCCGCCAGCAGGAGTGATAGCGCGAAGCAGATATCCACCGCTTATTTGGTTGCCATCGACTTTGAACATAGTCACCGCATTAGATGAGGCAAATGCTGTACTATAAACATCGTATGCCACATTTTGAGCATCGCGTCCATATAAAGCCTTACCTTCGTTTACATTGACAATGGCAAATCCGTTCCTCAACTGATCAATAGTGGTAAAGAATTCAAAGGGACGGTCATCTGTTGTTGTCTGTGCCCAGACGGTGCTGAAGCCGAGGGGGTGCAGCAGGATGAAAAGGGCGAGGATTTTGTGGTGCTTTTTGCAATTAATGTTAAGGTGTATCATTTTTTTGATTGTTTTATCATGATTGAGGTTGTTGATGTTTGGTTAGGACGTTTCGGTTTGCAGGTAACAAAAAAGGCCTCGGGTGGTGTTTTGCCAGCCGAGGTCTCTACTTAGTCATCTCTGCATACAATATCGTTCACGGCCATCGCCGCAAACGATATTCTTTTTTGCTAAAAATGTCTAAATTGTCCAGATTTCGGCACCCTGCAAAAGAATACATACATCGCTTTACGCGACTTTTATGTCCGATCACACTACATCTTTTTCTTCTATCATCATATATTTTAACGTGTTATACTATTTTATCTTCCATTCGTTTAATCTGCAAAAATATATATTTTTTTTGACATAGAGTCACCTGCGTATCTTAAAATCTGTTAATACAAACATCCATACCAATAACATCTTAATTTACAGCGTATTTCTTTTTTAGCAACGATAAAAAAACATGATACAATCCTATCGTATAAATGAGGCAATGAATAGAAAAGTGCCGAAGGCACTATCCCACCGACTGGGCCGGTGGGATAGAATCAGAAACACGGGTCTCTGCCTGGAAGGCTGCACCTTGCGGAATCATCATTCTGCCGTGGTAATGAGGATGTTGGCAGGAGGTACCGAGGTCTGAGGGTCAGCGTAGGGTCGCTATAGTGTCATCATCGTGTCGCTATCATATCGCTTATTGGAGTGATGCAGTCGTCATCCAGTCATCATCCAGTCGTCATTTTTCACTGACCTTGGAGCGAGGGCACAACGAGGGCACAGCGAGGGTATCCATACCGAAGAAGGGAGGCCGTCCGTTTATTCGTGCTATTCGATTTTTCGGAAAAAGTGCCGACGATTGCCGATGGGAATGTCACTTCGGGACAAACTTCAACCGCAATATCCCTACTGCTTGATTGTTTTAGGTGGGTTCTATAAATTGATTTCTTGGGATTTCGGAGTGATTTTCGAGCAGGTTGCTGTGCAGAACGAGGGAGCGTAGCGGGCTACGTGACCGAGTGATAAACAGCAAGATGCCGAAAAGCGCCCGAAATCGCAGAA
>JAZUFY010000110.1:0-15811 GCA_045640925.1 Bacteroidales bacterium | reverse complement strand
ATCCTTGCCGTAATAGTCGTTTGCCACCAGGGAGGTGAATCCTCTCCGCACCTCGGCATTGGGATAGTCGAGGCGGTAGGAGTTGCTGCGGTTGTTGAACTCCTTGATGGTGACATAACCGCTCTGGTACAGCATGGCCAGGGGGTCGGAAATATTGGCACGATAGTCGATGAACATGGTTGTCGGATACGATTTGGCGAGCAGTTTCTCCATATTGATGTTGTGTCCGCTGATCAACTTTGCCAAAAAGGTGGGAGTGCCCGAACGATACCAATAGTCCTCCAGCATTTTGGTGTCTAAGACGTATATCATGCTGAAAGGGTTGTAAATATCGGTGAGCCGTTTGCTGAAGTGGTAGCCGTCGTACTGCTGCTTCAGCATCGCCTTCGCTTCCGCTTCCGAATAATTCAGGGACAGAGCCAGCTCGCGTATCGATTCGTCAAAAACGCTGTAAAGTTCCTCTTCGGTGATGCCGCAGATGGCTTCATAGTGCGGGTCGAGGCTGATGTCCTTGGGTTGGTTAAATCCTGAAAATACACTGATTTGCGAAAACTTGGTCACACCCGTCAGCAGCACAAACCGTAAGTCTTCATCGGCAGCCTTGAAGGTTCCATAGAAACCTTTCAAAATGTCGCGATGCTTCTGCTCCAAATCTTCCCCTATCACATCCAACAAAGGCTTGTCGTATTCGTCAATCAGCACCACAGCCTTGTGGCCTGTCTGCACACGCGCCTGATGCAAAACATACTGAAACCTGTCGGTCAAATCGTTCGCCAGCGGGTTGTGGCCATATTGCAGCTCCCAACTTCCAACGAGATACTCTAACTTGTTCATCAAAGTGGCAGGGTCGTTGTAATTGCCGTTACTGAAGTCGATACGGAACACGGGGTACACCGTCCAATCTTGCTCATAATCCATGATTTTCAACCCCTCAAACAACTCCTTGCGCCCTTTGAAATAAGCCTCCAACGTTGAGATAAGCAGGCTCTTGCCGAAACGGCGAGGACGGCAGAGAAAACAGACATGCTCCTGTGCGAGGTCGTAAACGAGGTGTGTCTTGTCTACATAGACATAGCCGCGTTCAATGATGTTTTCAAACGATTGTACTCCGATAGGGTATTTCATACTAAAAAATAAATCTTTTTCATTACAAATAACGCAAATTCGGACAAAATATTGTATCCAGGTTTTCGAAAATATGGCCTTGGAGGCGAAATGGGTCAAATCGCCCTTTTCCGATCCTTTTGGGATATTCCCTATTGACCAAGATATAACCAAGGACTGACCAAGGTATGACCTAGGATCAACCTAGGTATTATACCAAGGTCATACCTAGGTCAGTCCTTGGTCATACCTAGGTCACACCTAGGTCACGTATACTTTTTTTAGGGGATAGGGGGAGCATCGTCCAACGATTTTTGCTGAAAACAATTAAAATAAGTAAGTGGCTTGTTGCCAATGAATAAAAAGATTATTTGTAAAAAATATCGCCATATTGAATTTTTTTCGTATCTTTGCCATTCATTACATTGGAGCCGAAGACGCCGTCTTTAGCCTCTAATGTGGTTATAGTCAGATAGTAAAACGAATAATTAAATATATTAAACAACAATGAAAATTTACCAGACCTCCGACATCCGCAACATCGCCCTCGTAGGTGGTGCCAAATCGGGTAAGACCACTATGGCTGAAGCCATGGCCTTTTGTGGCGGCGTCATCAACCGCCGCGGCACTGTAGAAGACAAGAACACAATCTCCGACTACCGCGACATTGAGATTGACCGCCGCAATTCTGTGAACACCTCCTTGCTCTATACCGAGTTTGGCGGTAAGAAAATCAACATCCTCGACGTGCCAGGTTTCGCCGATTTCCAGGGCGAATTGGTGGCCGCCTTCAACGTGGTTGAGGCCGCCGTGGTGGTCGTCAACGCCCAAAGCGGCATCGAGGTGGGCACCGAGATTGCCTATCGCTACAGCAACAAGCTCCACACTCCTATGATTTTCGCCGTCAACCATCTCGACGCCGAGAAGGCCAACTTCGACGATTGCGTGAACCAGCTGAAGGATTATTTCGGCGGCAAGTGCACCGTGCTGCAGTTCCCCGTCAACCAGGGTCTGGGATTCAACCAAGTGGTGGACATCGTGCTCAACAAGCTCCTCACCTTTAAGGACGGCAAGTGCGAGATGCAGGACATCCCCGCCGAGTTTGCCGGCAAGGCCGAAGAGATGCGTATGGCCCTCGTTGAGGAGGCCGCCGCAGCCGACGACGCCCTGATGGAGAAATATTTTGAGGAAGGCGACCTGAACCACGAGGATCTCTCGAAGGCCCTGAAGCTGGCTATCGACAAGCTCGACCTCTTCCCCATCGTGTGCACCAGCGCCAAGGAGAACATGGGCGTGGCCCGTCTGCTGGAATTCATCAACGAGAATGTGCCCGCTCCCTGCGAGGTTTCCGAGTTTAAGAAGACCAAGGGCGGCAAGGATCTCAAGAACGACAACGCCAATCCTACCGTGGCTTTCGCTTTCAAGAGCGACAAGGATAAGAGCGTGGGCGAAATCACCTACCTCCGCATCTACGACGGCGAACTGGCCGAGGCCCAGGATGTCATCAACAGCTGCAACCAGTCGAAGGAGCGTTTGAGCCAGATTCTCGTTTGCGCGGGCAAGAACCGCCAGCGTGTGGAGAAGGCTTGCGCGGGCGACATCGTTGCCACTATCAAGCTGAAGGATGTGAAGATCAACCACACCATCACTACTCCCAAGAACACCGACGACGTGGTGAATGAAATCTGCTTCCCGACCCCCATCCATACTGTGGCCGTGAAAGCCGCCAACAGCAATGACGACGAGAAGGTGGGCACCATCCTCAACGAGATGTGCGCCTTGGACCGCAGCCTCACCCTCACCAACAGCCGCGAGCTGCGCCAGATCATCCTCGGCTGCCAGGGCGAACTGCACCTCAACACGCTGAAGTGGTATTTTGCCAATGTTCACAAACTGGAAGTCAACTTCACCGATCCCCGCGTGCCTTATCGTGAGACCATCACCAAGAGCGCCGAGGCTATGTACCGCCACAAGAAACAGTCGGGCGGTAGCGGCCAGTTTGGTGAGGTTCATATGCTCATCGAGCCTTATTTCGACGGTATGCCCAACCAGACCAAGTACCCCATCCGCGACACCCAAGTCTATCCTCTCGATTGGGGCGGCCAGCTGGTCTTCAACAACTGCATCGTGGGCGGCAGCATCGACGCCCGCTTCATGCCCGCCATTTTGAAAGGTATCATGGAAAAGATGGAGCAGGGTCCTCTGACCGGTTCCTACGCCCGCGACATCGTGGTGAACATCTACGACGGTAAAATGCACCCCGTGGACTCCAACGAAACCGCTTTCAAAATCGCTGGTCGTACCGCTTTCCGCGAGGCCTTCAAGAGCGCTAACCCCAAGATTATGGAGCCTATCTACGACATCGCCGTCACGGTGCCTACCGAGAGCATGGGTGGCGTTATGACCGACCTCCAGGGCCGTCGCGCCATCGTGATGGGTATGGATGCCGAAGGCAAGTACACCACCCTCAGAGCCAAGGCTCCTCTCGCCGAGATGAACCGCTACTGCACCGCCCTGAGCTCGCTGACATCTGGTCGTGGCACCTTCACGATGACCTACGCCGAATACCAGCAGGTTCCCACCGATGTGCAGCAGGCCCTTCTCAAAGCTTACGAAGAAGAATCCAAGGACGAAGAATAGCCCCCTGGTTCATACATACAAAACAAACGGGTGCTCGCTTGGGCGCCCGTTTGTTTGCTTACCTACAAGAAAAAAACCAAGACTTTATCAAAATCTTGGCTTAATTTCTCTATCGAAAAACTGCTTTCCGAAAGGCTTGAAATTAAATGATGTTCTTGGCAGGTTTGAATTTGGCGACCTTCTTGGCGGCAACCTTCATCGTTTTGCCAGTTTTGGGGTTACGGCACTCATGTGCAGGACGAGAGACGGTCTCAAAAGTGGCGAAGCCAATCAACGAGACTTTTTCGCCTTTCATGATTTCGTCTTTAACAACGTCGACAAAAGCGTTGAGTGCTTTTGCAGTGTCAACCTTGGTCATACCGGCTTTTTCAGCCATTGCGGAAACTAATTCGGTTTTGTTCATAGTGATGAATTTTTGAGGGTTACTAATATATTTTATTTATATCTTTTTCGACTGCAAATATATACTTTTTTTTTCTAACTAACACTATCTTTTATCAAAAAAAATGTCTTAATCTCGAATAAAAAATATCAAATCACTAATTTCCAGTTACTTGTATTATACCCTCTCAAAAATTCTTCTATCGTAATTCTGCGTTTCCCGCTCATCTGAAGGCTCAAAATATGTATATAGCCATCCCTAACAGCCACTTTTTGATATGTTTTCTGATTGCTCATCAGGATTCCGACCTCGGTATTGGAGGCCTCCTCAAAGGCCACTTCGTAGACCTTGAACTGCTGGGTGACGCCTTTGTCGTCAATCATCTGCATCGTGGCGGCAGGATAGGGCGACAATCCACGCACAAAATCCACAATCTGCCCGCCCGAGAGGTTCCAATTGATGGCACAATCGGGTTTGAATATCTTGGGTGCGGAACGCAATTCTCCCTCCACCTCTTGAGGTCTGCCTTGCAAAGAGCCCTCAACGAGCCCTTGAAGCGTGCGCACGACCAGGTGGCTGCCCATGTCGGCCAAGCGGTCGTGGAGCGTCTCGGCGGTGTCTGAGGGGGTAATGGGTGTGCGTTCCTGCAAAAGAAGGCTGCCTTCGTCGATGTGTTCGTTGAGCAGAAAGGTGGTGACACCTGTTTCTTTCTCGCCATTGATGATGGCCCAATTGATGGGTGCGGCACCACGATATTGCGGCAATAATGAGGCGTGGAGATTGAATGTGCCCATCGGGGGCATGGCCCACACGCTCTGCGGCAACATTCGGAAAGCCACAACAACAAAAATATCGGCATGCCATGCCTGAAGGTCGGCCTGAAACTGTGGGTCACGCAGTTTTTCGGGTTGCAGCAAAGGCAGATTGTGTGCGAGGGCGTATTCTTTGACAGGCGAATAGGTCACTTTCAATCCTCGGCCCGTCTGACGATCGGGCACGGTGACGACACCCACAACATCATAGCCTGCGGCACATACCGCATCCAGCACCGTGACGGCAAAGTCGGGCGTACCCATGAAAACTATACGAGGAGACTTGTTTGTTGCCATTATATTATATTTTTATGTGAACAGTGATAAGTGAAATGTGAAAAGTATGCGGCAGCCATACTCATAAATCATAAATCATCATTCATAAATTGTCTCTACTTTCTCAAACTTTTGTTCAAAGCAATCATTTTCAAAGCCGTCACAGCGCCTTCCACACCTTTGTTGCCATGTTTTCCGCCCGAACGTTCACGCGCCTGCTGCATATCATTGGTAGTAAGCAATCCGAAAATGACGGGGCGTTCACGTTTCAACGACAGATTGGTCAGTCCTTGCGACACGGCCTCGCAGATAAAGTCGAAATGGCGTGTCTCGCCTTGGATGACGCACCCCAAACAAATGGCGGCATCACACTGGGGATTGGAGAGGGCTATGTCGGCACCTGTGGTCAACTCATAACTTCCAGGGACGTGCAGCACACTGATATTCTCGAGTAGGACACCGTGCTCAACCAACGTGTCGTAAGCACCTTGCAGAAGGGCATTGGTGATTTCAGGGTTCCATTCCGCCACAACGATGGCCAAACGATAATCTTTGCCATTGGGCACAGTTTCGGGGTTATAGTCCGACAGATTGACTTTCTTATCCATGTTTTCTTTTTTTGTGTGACTTGTGATTTGTGACTTGTAACTTGAGATTTGTGATTAGGCGGCCTCCGCCCTCCCAGTCACAATTCACTAATCACTATTCACAATATTTATATTACTCTGATTTTTACTCCTGTTTTAAACTTTTCCACATCGGGGTTGAGGGTCTTGATACGCTCCACCGAGGTGTGATACTTTTCGGCCAGTTTCTCCAAAGTGTCGCCACGCTTCATGGTGACATACACGGGGTCGGGGGCTTTTTTGCGCATCTTGACGGGCTCTTCGGGCACAATGCTTTTGTCAGCCTTGAACTCCTGCCCGTCACCCACTCGGGGTTTGCGGATGCCGAAATAGGTCTTGTCCAGATAAAGTTTGCGTGTGCGGAGGGAATAATTGGAAAAATCCAAAATCCACTCGGGGTCGAACGGTTCGTATTGGAAACGCACCTCGAAATGGAGATGCGGCCCCGTGGAGCGACCTGTGCTGCCGCCCAATCCCAGCACTTGCCCCGCCCGCACTACCTGCAAAGGCTTCACCTTGATTTGCGAAAGATGTCCGTAAACCGTTTCCAATCCGTTGTAATGGCGCACCACGACCAAATTGCCATAGGCCCCCATCGGGCGGGCAATACGCACCACACCGTTGAAGGCGCACCGCACAGGGTCGCCTGTCTTCAAACGCACATCAACGCCTCTGTGGGGCCTGTTCCAACGCCAACCATAGGGCGACGTGATGATATTTTTCACGGGGAAACAGAACTTCTCCTCCCCTTTTACCAAACGTATTGTCACCTCGTCGGGCAGCGAATCCATCGAAAGGTTGCGCAGACGCACCAAAGCGCCCGAAAGATTGTTGCCGTACCATAGCGCCGAGGGGGCAGGCAACGAAGCGTTGTATATCACATCTATCAAATCATCGCCGCTGGCCAAAGCCGTGTCTATCGCATTGGGGTCGGGTTCCGGTTCGTGTATTTCCAAAGCATGGCCCGACTTGCCTTTCGTCTCCTTGCCCTTCGACTCTTTGCCCGCCTTTTTGGCTGCTTCGGCACGGCTCTGTGCCTGTCCCTGCCGTATTCGGGCGTTCACAATGGAGTCGAAATAACTTTCGCGCTGCGGCTGCTGTGCGAAAACCGCAACAGATGAAAAAGCCAAAACAAAGAATATCGCAACCTTCAACTGCCTCCGCAGCCGTGCCACTGGTATGCCCAGCATCTCACGGTATTTTGCCACCGTGCGACGGGCCACAGGGTAGCCCTTATCGTTCAAAAACTTGGCCAAATCGTCATCCGTCATCGGGTTCTGCTTGTCCTCGGCATCCACAGCCTGCTGCATCTCCTGACGGATAGTCTCCGTGGCGACCTCCTCGCCATCATCGGTCACCAACGACTGCGAGAAACACTCCTTGAGCAGGAAGGTGCCGAACTCGGTTTGCACATACTTGCTGTTTACCACGCGCGATATGGTGGAGATGTCGAAACCCGTGGCCTCCGCCACATCCTTCTGAAGCAGCGGCTTCAGATCGGCAAAATCGCCCGTCACGAAGAACCTGTGCTGCCTCCGCATCACCACCTGCATCACCTTGACCATCGTCACCTGCCGTTGTCGAAGCGTATCCAGCAGCATCGTGGCGCTGTCCGTCTTTCCTCGGAGGAACTCGATCGTCTCACGCTCGGAGGGCGAAGGTTTGCGCAAAGCCAGCATCTGCTGCAGCATTTCCTGATAATAGCCATTGATTTGGATCTGGGGCAAACGGCCATCATTCAGCGACAACTGAATATCGTCGTCGTGCCGCGTGACGATGAAGTCGGGCACAATATAGTGGGCATGAGCAGCCACACTCTCGCCAATACCAGGCTTGGGATTCAGCCTCCGAATCCTCGCCATGGCCTCGTCCAACTGTTCCTCGTCAATCCCCAAACGCTCCATGATGCGGTCGAAATTGTGCTTGGTGAAGAGGTCGAAACAAGTGTCTACCACCTGTATGGCCAACCGTGTGGCCTCGTCGGCCTCATCGGCCCTATGCAGCTGTATCGAGAGGCACTCCTGCACGTTCCTCGCCCCGATGCCCGCAGGGTCAAGATCTTGCACAATACGCAGCACCGAAAGCAGCTCCTCGCGCGACACCTCGATGCCTTGGGTGAAAGCCAAATCGTTGGCTATCAAATCCACATCACGCGAAAGATAGCCCGCATCGTCAATACTGCCGATGATTTCCTGCGCAATCAACTGCTGCCTATCGGTGAGGTCCTTCAACCCTAACTGCTCCAGCAGCCTTTCCGAAGCCGAGACATCGGCGGCATACGCCACCTCTCGCAGCTCCTGGTTCCTGTCCCGCTGCAGCTGTTCGCGATAGGCATAATCGTCCGTCTCCTCCTCATATTCCGCCAAAGCATCGTCCTCCTGGGCGGAGGAATCGGGCAGCGACTCCATATTCTCGGTCGAAGAAGCCATCTCCAACAGCGGATTCTTCTCCACCTCCTCCTTGAGCGACTGCTCCAACAACGTCACAGGCTGCTGCAACAGCTGCATCAGCAGAAGCTGTTGCGGTGTGAGCCTCTGCTGCATCTTCATCGATTGTCGCTGCGAATTCTTCATTAGTCAATATTTCTTGTGGGCTGCGATTAGTGACTAACCACTACCCTATAACTATAAAACCGAAGAATTATTATATTTGAAGCGGAAAAATTGTTCCCCTCCCGCCCTACTTGGCAGGCACCATGTTTGGAAACGCCTAACAAACAACTCAAAACATCCCAAACAGAGCCTTCGTCGTTTTTCCGCAATACTCGGAAAAATATTTGTTCGGGGCACCCTTTTGGGGTTCGACATACCTCCCTGCCCTTAGCCTGATGCCTCGGTGAGACCTCGCTGTGCTTGCGATATGAATACGATATGCTTCCGATATGCTTGCGATATGAATGCGATATATGATATCGGAAGCATATCGCAAACATATCGCAAGCATTACGGAAGCATGTCGCAAGCATAGCGAGGTTTCTACAATGCTTGACCGAAAGAGTCGGTTGCGCAAGATGGCGAAATCGACATTATTTTAGTAATGTTTAAAAAATAAGTTGGGACAATGTTGATGTTTTCGATGGAACAAAACTGCCTCATTTGTATGATAAGATCGTATCATGTTGTTTTTTAACCGTCACTTATAGCATGGCGATGCGGCATGTCCCAGCGGGACATACACACCGTCAGGTGCTTTAACCCCACACTCGCAGTGTGGGGTATGTAGTGGAGAGAGGGACGCGTCCCGATGGGACGCTCTATATTGTCTGCCATATTTTAGAGCGTCCCCTCGGGACGC
The DNA here is from genome assembly GCA_045640925.1 of Bacteroidales bacterium. GTDB lineage: Bacteria > Bacteroidota > Bacteroidia > Bacteroidales > P3 > Colimorpha. The sequence continues at coordinate 6,677 of JAZUFY010000110.1, read as the reverse complement.
AGATACACTTGGCATCATATACCCCACACTGGAGTGTGGGGTTAAAGCACCGACAAGTCGGTGGGATAGTGCCTCCGGCACTTTTCCATCTACTGCCTCATTTGTATGATAAGATTGTCCCATGTTATTTTTTAAATGTTACTTATTATGCTGAGAAATTATTTTTTTTCGAACAATGCGCGATTATTCATTTTTTTTTAGTAATTTTGCCACAATTTTCAAATTGATTAATACATATAATTAACCTAATAATTAACGACTATGAAACCTTTCATCATATTGGCCATTGTCTCGTGCGTGCTCATCACGGGTTGCAAAAGCAAGTCCGAGTCCGAAACGTTGGGCAGCCGCCCCATCAAGGTGGAAGTCGCCGTGGTTGGCGAAAGCCAGAACAATGTCAAGCGTTCTTACGTCGGCGAAATCATCGCCCAAAGCGAGACGCCGCTTTCGTTCCCTTTTGGCGGCAGGATTACCTCCATCAAGGTACGGAACGGCAGCCGAGTGGGTGCAGGCCAAGTTATTGCCATGGTGGACAACTCGCAGCAGCAGAACCTGCTCAACAGCGCCAACGCCATTCTTCGGCAGGCTGAGGACGGCTATGAGCGTGTGCGGCAGGTGCACGATCAGGGCGGTGTGAGCGATGTGAAATGGGTGGAGATGGAGACGAACCTGCAGAAGGCCCGCAGCGCCGCCATGAGCGCCCAGAAGAATTATGACGACTGCATACTGAAGGCTCCGCAGGGCGGCTTGGTCAACCTCAACGACGTCGAGGTGGGCGAGTACCTCGCCCCTGGGCAGCGCCTCGGGTCGATTTTGTCGATGAACGGTATGCGCGCCGAGTTCACCGTGCCCGAGAACGATATTCCCGACATTGCCGAAGGCGGCCTGATACAGGTGACCATACCTGCTTTGAACCGCACCGTGAACGCCCGCATAAGTGAGAAATCGCTTGTCTCAACCCTCATGGTCCATGCCTACACGGTGCGCGCCAACATTGCTTCCAGCGATGCCCAAGATATGCTTCAGGGCATGGTGTGCAAGATAAACATTTTTGAGAGCGACAGCCAGAACATCATCATTCCTTCGCGATCGGTGCAGACTATGACCGACGGTCAGAGCGTATGGGTGGTGAAGCATGGCCGTGCCGAGCGACGCAGAATCACTTTGGGCGAATATGCCAAGAACGGCGTCGTGGTGACTTCGGGCCTTTCGTTGGGCGACACCATCGTCACACAGGGCTATCAAAAGCTATTTGACGGTGTGTCTGTAGAATATGGAAAGTGAATTGTGACGGGAAGGGTGGCAAAAGCCTTTTCATTGTCCACTAAAAATTTAATTCTTAATTGTTTAATTCGGAAAAGCAATGAAGACTCGCAACCATATCGAATCCGCGATGCGGAATCATTCGCTTGTAGCCACGATTGTGGCAGCACTGGCGGTCTTTGGCATCTACGCGCTGTATGTGATGAACAAGGACGAATTTCCCCAAGTGACCATACGCCAAGGCGTCGTTGCGGCCATTTATCCTGGAGCGACAGCCGAGGAGGTCGAGTCGCAAGCCACCAAGCCGATTGAGGATTACCTCTTCAACTTCAAGGATATCGACAACGAGCAGACTTTTTCGACAAGCCAGGATGGCATCGCTTATATTTTCCCCACGCTGAAACCTACTGTGGACGACAAAGATGCGGCTTGGGCGAAAGTGCGAGGGGGTATGTCGCTGTTGCAGCAGACTTCGCTGCCTTCGGGTGTTTTGGCCGTGGTGCTTGTGGATGATTTCGGCAACACCTCGTCGGTGCTCCTCGCCATAGAAAGCAACGAACATTCGCCAAGAGAATTGGAAGCCTACGGCTCCGAAATATGCGACAGGCTCAGGGAGATACCCGAGCTGGGCAGTGTGAAGATGCTGGGCACTCGGAAGGAGGAGATAGCGGTCACGTTGGACATCGACCGCATCTCGCAATACGCCATTGACCACAAAGTAATTATGACCGAGCTTGCCACTCAGGGTTTCCGCACATTGTCGGGCGACATTGACGGATCGGAGGGCAACACGCTGGTGCATGTCGAAAACCCCTATTTGAGCGAATATGACATCGGCCAGCAGATTGTTTTTTCCGACCCTGTGGCCAAACAGGTGGTGAGGCTCAAGGACATAGCCACCATCGAGCGACGTTATGAAAACGACACGAAACATATTGCACTCTATTCCAAAGAGGACGACTCCACGGCAAGGTACGGTTGCGTGATGCTGAACATCGAGATGCGCCCTGGCAACAATATTGTGGCTTTCGGAAAGTCGATCGACAAAGTATTGGATGCCGCACACAAAACTATCCCCCCCGATGTTAAATTCCACAAGGTTACCAACCAGCCGAAGGTAGTCGATCAGAGTGTGAAGAGTTTCCTGAAAGACCTTGTGCTGAGCATGATTGTCGTCATCCTCGTGATGATGCTTCTCTTCCCCGTGCGCACGGCTTTGGTGGCATCAACGAGTGTGCCTGTCTGCACGGCGGTAAGTTTCGGAATCATGATGTTGTTCGGTTTGGAGCTCAACACCGTGACTTTGGCGGCAATGATTGTGGTGCTGGGCATGATTGTCGACGACTCGGTGATTGTGATAGACGGATACATCGACATGCAGAAAAAGGGATACTCCCGATGGTATTGTGCAACCCAATCAACCCGACAGTTGTTGGTGCCCATGGTGCTTGCCACAACGTCCATCTCGGGCATGTTCCTTCCCATGCTGAAACTGATGCACGGCACCTTTGGCGATTTCGTGAGACTATTCCCTTGGGCCATCCTTATCGCGCTCTCGTGCAGCATATTTTTCGCCATCTGGGTCATACCGTTTATGGCTTTTGTGCTTATTCGCAAACAACAGAACAAAAAGCCGAGCCGTTTTGCGTTAATCCAAGATAAATTCTTCAACGGGCTCCAGAATGGCTACACCAAGATGCTCGACTTCTGTTTTCGTCACCCTTGGATGACCGTTTCATCCGCTGTGGCGATGGTGTTGATAGGAGTCGGACTGTTCTTTTTGCTCAACATCCAGCTATTGCCCAAGGCCGACCGCGACTCCTTTGCTGTGGAAATATACCTTGCCAAAGGCAGCAACACACAGCAGAGCGAACTTGTGGCCGACAGTGTCGCCCGCATACTTTCTGCCGATAGCAGGGTGAAGGATGTAACAAGTTTTGTAGGTATGGCAAGTCCCCGTTTCCATGCCGTGTATGCCCCGCAAATGGGTGGGCCCAACTACGCACAGCTGATTGTGAACACCGTCAGCAACAAAGCCACCGTCCAACTCATCAAGGAGTACCAACCGCTGTACGAAGATGCTTTCCCGAATGCATACGTCCGTTTTAAGCAAATCGACTATCAGGCGATCCAAAATCCGATTGAAATACACATCCAAGGTTCCCACCTTGAAGACATGGCTCCCCTTGCCGACTCGTTAAAGGCGTTTATGTCCTCCATACCCGAACTGTCATGGGTTCACAGCAACAACGACGAGGTGGGACGCACGGTGAGCATACGCCTCAAAGAGGATGAAGCCAGCCAATTGGGCATCACCCAATCGTCGCTTTCGCTCTATCTTCACGGTGCTTTGAACAACCGAGGCATGACCTCGCTATGGGATGGCGACTATAAAACACCCGTCCGACTCTATTCCCAAGGCTATGAGGAAATCGACTGCGACAATTTGGGCGACATGCTCGTCCCCTGCCTTGCACCTGGGGCTTGGGTGCCTTTGCGACAGGTGGCCACTCTCGAGCCCCATTTCCACCCGAACCAAATCTCGCACCGCAACGGTATTCCCACCATTACCGTTTCGTGCGATGTGAGGGGTGATGCGTCCCAGATGAAAGCTATGAAATCCATCAAACGATACATCAACAATGATTTGAAAAAATCCATTCCCGAGGGGGTGAGCATTTCCTACGGAGGTGTTGAACAAATAACCATCGATGCCCTTCCCGACCTCACCAACGCCGTCATCGCGGCCCTCTTGGTGCTTTTGGCGTTGCTGCTCTTCCATTTCAAAAAAGTCCTTATCTCCATACTGGCATTGTCGATGTCCACGCTCTGTTTCTTTGGTTCCTGCATTGGTTTGCTGATATTCGACCAGCCGTTCACTATCACCGCCCTATTAGGTTTCATCTCCCTCATAGGCATCATTGTCCGCAACGCCATCATCATGTACGAGTATGCCGACAATTTGGTACATCAGCACCATAAAACCGCCCGCGAGGCCGCCTATCTTGCAGGCCAGCGACGTATGCGCCCCATCTTCCTCACCTCCTGCACTACGGCTCTCGGTGTCATTCCCATGATATTGGCACACACCAGCCTTTGGATGCCCATGGGCGTGGTAATCTGCATCGGAACACTCTTCACACTGCCTACCACAATCACCATACTCCCCATCGCATTCTGGAAAGTATTTGAAAAGAGCACTCGAAAATATGAGAAAAAAGATAATGTAATGATACCTCTTCAGCAAGTACAACCGACACAACAATGAGACACAAAATAATTATAACCCTATTATTACTGGCAAGTTTTGCCAGCAACGCACAAGTCCTCACCTTGGACTCCTGCTTCACCCTGGCTCGCAAAAACAACAGCGACATCAAAAAAGCAGCTCTCGACATCACTATGGCCCAAGAGGTGAAACGTCAACTATTCACACTCTTTTTCCCTTCTGCCGATCTCACAGGGATGGGTTTTACCGCCTATCAGCCTCTATTGTCGCTCAATATTACCGACTTGGCACAAACCAATGATTTTAAAGAACTGCTAACCGAACTATTCAAACAAATACAAGCCGACTATCCAGAAGTTTCTGACGAATACACCTTTATCGATCGCGGCTACACCGCCACAGTCGGTGTGCAACAACCCGTTTTTGCTGGCGGACGTATTGTCAATGGCAATCAGCTGGCAGCATTGGGCATACGGGCAGCGGAACTTCAAAAAGAGATAACGGAACGCAATGTGCTACAGGAAATAGAAGAAACCTACTGGTTGGTGAACGGACTCAAAGAAAAGCGCAACACGATTAAAAAAGTGTCCGAACTGCTCGACACTATCCAGCGAGTTGCCGAAACCGCGTTAAATGCTGGAGTAATCACACGCAACGACATTCTGAAAGTAAAACTGAAAAAGAACGAACTCGCGAGCCTCTCGCTCAAGTTGGAAAACGGCATCGCTTTGGCTTCTCACGCCCTCTGCCAGCAAATCGGCATCACGCCTCAGAGCGATTTGGACCTTGAAGCGTTCCCCGAAACGGAGAACTACAATATCACCCTCAACAACAGCATCACCGTCAGCGGACGCCCCGAATACGAACTTCTACAGCTCAACGTCCAAGCCGAACAATTGAGACGCAGCCTATCCTTGGGCGAAACACTCCCTACCGTAGGCATAGGGCTCAATGCGGGTGCTACCAATTTTCTCGACAGAAACCGCTGGAATGCCATCGCTTTCTTTGGCGTGAAAATACCACTGTCCGATTGGTGGAAAACAGCCCACAAACTCAAAGAGCACGACATCAAGATTCAAGAAGCAGAAATCATGCGCGACGACTTGCAACAAAAGATGAAACTACAAAACGAACAAGTTTACGATGCCCTCACCGAAGCCATCCTGCTGCTGCAGCAACACGAATCAGCCAACGAAATGGCCCAAGACAACTATCAAACAACCCTTATGAACTACCAAGCTGGCCTCGAAACCATGAGCAACCTCCTCGAAAGCCAAGCACTCCTACTTCAAGCCTTGAACCAATACACCGATGCCCGCATTACTTATCGCTCCAACCTGCGTCGATACAACGACCTCAACAAATAGCATGGTACAGTTGAGACCCCAACTGGCCCAAATCCTGCCGAGGCAAATACTTTCATACTAACTAATAGCAAGTTAATTAAACCACATACTAAAATAGTTTGGGCCACTTGGGTCTTGGGACTTCTTCTCGTCCTGACACCAATCACAAGTCGCCATTCACTATTCTGCCACATTTTGGAGCGTGCTGTCTGCACGCAGATACAGTTTTGCATCATATACCCCACACTACAAGTATGGGGTTATAGCACCGACAAGTCGGTGGGATAGTGCCTTCGGCACTTTCTGTTTCGGCCTTATAATCACACATCGCTTCGCCATGTCCCAACGGGACATCCTCACCGTAGGTGCTTTAACCCCACACATCAAGACGCATGTCTGATGTGTGGGGTATATAGAGGAGATAGTGCCTTCGGCACTTTCTGTTTCGGCCTTATACTCACACATCGCTTCGTCATGTCCCAACGGGACATCCTCACCGTAGGTGCTTTAACCCCACACACCAAGACGCATGTCTGATGTGTGGGGTATATAGAGGAGATAGTGCCTTCGGCACTTTCTGTTTCGGCCTTATACTCACACATCGCTTCGCCATGTCCCAACGGGACATCCTCACCGTAGGTGCTTTAACCCCACACACCAAGACGAATGTCTGATGTGTGGGGTATGTAGTGGAGAGAGTGTCGCGTCCCGATGGGACGCTCTATAATTGTGATTAGTAAACTGAGAAATGAGAATAGGCGGCTCCCGCCATAATTCTCAATAAAAAAAGAGTGGTGCGGCAGCCATAATTCTCAATTCTCAATTTTCAATTCTCAATT
>JAZUFY010000109.1:0-8935 GCA_045640925.1 Bacteroidales bacterium | reverse complement strand
GGCAAGAATTATCTCGGCCGCCTCTACGAAATTCCCTTCAAGATTCAGGATTGGTGGAACAGCCGTGGCGACAAGGATTCCAAACCCTGTAATTGATGATGACATCCAATATAATGTAGAAACGATAAGAAACTGACAATATGAAATTTGGCAAACTGATATTTGTAATGTGGCTGGCAGCCATGACTTTCCTTCCCGCCAGCCTCTATGCCCAAACCAACAGCACTTGTGCGCAGGGTGCCCAGGAGGAAGACAAGGACAGGGAGCGTGTTGAAAACCAGCTCGACTCGGTGTCGTTTGATGCCGAGGAGTCGGCGGACCCCAACGAAATTGCGGGTCTTCCTGGCTTCAACGCCAATCGTCTCGACAGTTCCAACTGGGTGGCTGCCACGCAGCGGTTGGTCTATACCATTTATTTTGAGAACGACCCCGTGCATGCCACCGCTGCCGCTCAAAGGGTGCAGATACGCCACCGCCTGCACCAGAAGGTGAACTATGCCTCGGTGATTGTGGGCACCTTCGGTTTTTGCAACCACACCTTCACCATCGAGGGCAACCGTTCCAGTTATCAGCAGCGTCTCGACATGCGTTCCTCTATGGGCATCTATGTCGACGTGGTGGCAGGTCTTGATGTCGTCACGGGCGAGGTGTTCTGGACTTTCCAATCCATCGACCCCGCCACAGGTCTACCCCCGCTGGGCGTACACGACGGTTTCCTGCCTGTCAACGATTCGCTTCATTCGGGCGAAGGCTTTGTCACCTTCTCGGTGCTTCCCAAGTCGGCCCAGTGTGTCACAGGCGATGTCATCACTGCCGAGGCTACCATTGTCTTCGACCGCAATGCGCCCATCCCCACCAACCTTTGGCACAACACGGTTGATGCCGTGGCTCCCACCAGCAGCCTCAGCGTGGCTCCCGCTGCGGGTGGCGATTCTGTCCATTTTTCGGGCACCGATGATGCGGGCGGCTGCGGTGTGAAACAGTACAGGCTCTATGTCTCTGTCAACGATGGAGCCTACCGCCTCTATGGTGTCTATCCCGCTGGCACCACGGCTTTTGTGACTACGGCCTCCGACGAGGAATACCGCTATCTTTGTCTGGCCGAAGACCATGTGGGCAACCTCGAAAACAAGGATACTGCCGATGCTAATTCGGGCAACGCCGTCATGTCGGTGGCTTTGTTGGCCTATCCTGCCTCGGCGGGCACCGTGAACGGAGCTGGCAGCGTTGTCCGTGGCAGCATCGCCACCGTCACCGCCACCCCAGCCACGGGCTACCATTTCGTGCGCTGGACAGCCGACGGCGTCACCCGTTCCACCAACAGTTCCTACTCCTTCACCGTCGACGAGAACATCACCCTCACCGCATATTTCGAACCCAACGAATATCTGCTCACCATTCAGCAGAGCGACGGCATCAATGTGTCGGTACGCAACTCCGACAGGGTCGAGCTTGCCACCAACCAGATGGTACGCCATTTCGACACCCTCTCGGTCAGTTATCAGGTCGAACCCTGTTACCAGTTTGCCAACCTTACCGTCAATGGCAATGCCTTGCCTTCCAGCGGAGTGGTGGCTGTCACCGGTCCTGTTGCCGTTGCTGCCACCGCCACTTTGGCTCCGCCACAGGTCACCACTCTCGATGCCGCTGTCTGTGAGGGCGAGGAATACACCTTTGGCGGCCACAGCTACACGCAGAGTGGCATTTACGACGATACTTTGCAGAGTGTCATGGGGTGCGACAGCATCTCCCAACTTCATCTCGTGGTCAATCCCGCCACCGCGGGCAGCGATACGCTCTCGGCTTGCGACAGTTATGCTTGGAACGATGTGGAATACACCGAATCGGGCATCTATACTTTCAACACCACCAATGCCGCTGGTTGCGACAGCGTGGCCACCCTCTGCCTCACCCTCAGCCTCAGCACAGCCTGCGACATCTACGACACCGCTGCGGGCAGCTATGTGTGGGGCAACGACACCTACACCGAGAGCGGCACCTACACCCATACCTATCAAACCGTAGCAGGGTGCGACAGTGTGGTCACTCTTCATTTGGTCATCACTCAGGTTGGCATAGCCGAGGTCGATATCGAGGGCCTCACCATCTATCCCAACCCCACGCAGGGCAAGGTCAGCATCACCCTCGAGGGGGCCGAACTGCTCCAGGTCGAAGTGCTGGACATTATAGGACGTGTGTTGCAGACCTCCTCCTCGCCTTGGATCGACCTCACCGCCTTGGGCGAAGGCAGCTACATGTTGCGTATCACTACCACCATAGGCACTGCCGTCAAGAAGATGATTAAGAGATAGTAGGGACGTGGTGCCGCGTTGCTACAATTCCGCGTCGAAGCCAAAGGGCAGCAGGCTGTCCACCCCTTCGATGCGGCGAACCTTGCCGCCCGCGAGGTAGCACAACACCACCATTTTGTTGCCGTAGCGATGCTCATATTCCGCCATCACCTGTCGGCAGGCTCCGCAGGGCGAGGCTTCGACCAGGGCCCCTTCGGCGTCGCGACCCACTATGGCAAGGCTTTCCACCGCCACATCGGGGTGGGCCGCCGAGGCAGAGAATAGTGCGGTACGCTCCGCACAAAGTCCTGAAGGATAGGCTATGTTTTCCTGATTGCTGCCTGTGACTATGGTGCCATTGGCCAACCTCGCTGCGGCTCCCACATGGAAGTTGGAGTAGGGGGCGTAGGCGGTGGAGGCGGCATCTATGGCCCGCTGCATCAGCTCCGCCTCGGCGGCGGGCATATCGGCCAAAGAGTCGTATTCGACATAGTTCAGAACAAGTGTTTTATTCCTCATAAGCGCAATTATTAAAAAAAGTTGTATCTTTGCATCGTTATTATGGAAACGCTCGATTTCGGAAAATATTGTGTGCTTGGGCTTTCTCCGATGGACGACATCACCGATATGCCCTTCCGCCAGCTCTGCAAGGAGTTCGGCGCCGATTTGCTCATCACCGAGTTCATCGCCTCCGAGGCCCTCAACCGCGAGGCGGAAAAAAGTTATCGCAAAATGATTTTCACCCTCGAGCAGCACCCCATAGGGATACAGATTTTCGGTGCCGACGAGGGCGAATTGCTCCAATGTCTCGAGATTGTGGAGCAGCGCGAGCCCGACTTTATCGACATCAACTGGGGCTGCCCCGTGCGCAAGGTGGCGGGCAAAGGGGCCGGCAGCGGCATACTCAAGGATATCCCCAAGATGCTGCATATCACCGAGGCCTTGGTACGCCACGCACATCTGCCTGTCACTGTGAAGACCCGCCTCGGCTACGACTCTGACGACAAACCTATCGTCGACCTTGCTGAGCGACTTCAGGACGTGGGCATCGCCGCCCTCAGCATCCACGGACGCACCAAGACCCAGATGTATCAGGGCGTTGCCGATTGGAGCCTCATCGGCCAGGTCAAGAACAATCCCAGGATGCACATCCCCATCTTCGGCAACGGCGACATTGTCACCCCCCAGCAGGCCCTCGAGGCCCGCAGCCGCTACGGCGTGGACGGCATTCTCATCGGTCGCGGAGCCATAGGCAACCCTTGGATTTTTGAGCAGACACAGCGGCTGCTGCGGGGCGAGGAGGAACGCGAAATCACTGTGCGTGAGCGTGTTGAAGTGTGCCGCAGGCACCTCTTGGCGGCCATAGATTTTAAGGGCGAGCACACCGCCATGTTCGAGATGCGCAAACATTACGGCGGCTATTTCAAAGGCCTGCGCGACTTCAAGCAGTTCCGCATCCCCATGGTCAACACCACCACCCTCGACCAGATACTCCCCATCTTCGACCAGATAGAAAGATTTTATGAGAGTTAAGAGTTAAGAATTAAGAGTTAAGAACGGTTCTCGAATCAATAAGTACCTCGTATTATTCAAAAACCAATAACCCTTACAAATCGATAACCAATAACCGATAACCAATAACCCTTACAAATCGATAACCGATAACCAATAACCCTTATACCTGGTTGCAAAACGACCAGAGACCAGAGACTAACCGCATAACTACATGATATTGAACTCCTCCGAGGTCTCTTTTAATCCCGCCATAGTTAGTAGATTTTGGAAAGAAAAGGGTTTTTCGATGATTTTTATGCATTTTTCATTTTTTAACATTTTTTATAGTCTCTGGTCTCTGGTCTCTGGTCTCTTTGCAATCAAAAGTGCTGTTTTTAGGCGTTTTTTACGTATGTATTTATTAATATTAATATTATTATATATATATTATTTTTTTGAAAATATGCTCACACATTGCAAAGAGACCAGAGACCAACTTAACTTATTATATATCTAATATATATATTGCAAATTTAAATATTTGTGTTCCATTATTTTGCCATGTCGTTTTTTATTCGTATCTTTGCATCAAATTAGTCGCTCGAAGTATCTCAAAAAAGACCAAAGTCTCCCCAAACAAGCCAAAAAATAACCAAAAATCAAACACGATACTCTTCAAAATCCAACACAAAACATCAAATATGTATCAAAATCCAACATTTTCTCACTCAAAAACACAAAAAATGAGCCCCTCATTTTTTGAACTGATAGAAAGTGGACGTAAAACATACCTCCCAGTGTATCAAAAACACACACTTACGAGCATAAAAACGGTGCAAAAGTGTTTCAAAATACACTTCTTTGAGTCAAAAAAACACCCAATTTTTGCTCCGAGCGGTTTAACATTTATGTGAAAAACTGTTAAAATGTAGTCACCCATGTTTCTTTGATATTGCTTTGATATTGTTCCCCTATTGTTTTGCCGGAAGAGAACCAGCAGCGGAAGCACAAGAAAAGCAGATTTGGAGAAAAAATGTTAAAAATAAATATTACATATTATGTCGCACAAAAACACTTTACGAGTTTACGGACGTGCCGAGTTGGCACGGCTCTATTATGGCAGCACTGCCAGTGATAACACCGCCTTGCGGTGGCTCATGAGGGAGATAAAAAACTTCCCTGGGCTTTATGAAAAGTTGCTGCAAAAAGGTTTCAAAAAATCGGGAAAAACGTTTTCCTGCGCCCAAGTCGGTGAGATTTTCAACGCTCTGGGATGCCCCGAATCGTGACAAATCGTGACAAATCGTGCAGAATCGTGCAATACACGGTTTTTTATAAAAAATATTTTGTACTTTTGCAGCGGATTTCACAAACAACCCGACTAAGGAACGGGCGAAATCTACCAATGACGCAGAAAGCCATTTTCTGCAATAGAGGTAAAATAAAAGCGTATGGCAAAACTTTATGGTATTAACACCAAAATGCGTGGCTCTGTGGGCCAGTACAACTTCTATCAGCGCGCTGGTGAAACCTGTGTGCGCGAAAAGGTGGCTCCCTACCAGATTACTCGCGGCTCGCTGCCCAGCATCCTTGTGAGCGACAGCACCACTGGCAACATCAAGAAGACCGACATCGCCGTGGGCAGCACCTTCGCCATCACCTCGGCCACCACGGTCAAGGATTTCTCCGACGAAATCATTGCCCACAACCCCAACTACAAGGACGGTGACCAGATTGCGGTGTTCATCCTCCGTCAGTTGGTCAACGCCGCCACTGGTGTCCCCTACGTCGTTGTCGAGGCCGAGGCTTTCAACCTCAACACTTCGGACAATGTGAAGAAGGTGCGCGACATCGTGAGCGAGGCTGGTTTCAGCATCATTGACGAGTGCATCGGTGCCAACAACACCGTCAACGGCGGCATCGTGTGGGTGCACAGCCGTGAGACACAGAACCGCACTTTGGTCGGTACTCAGTTCATCGAGGTCAGCAACGCTCTGCTTGCCCAGTATCAGACCAAGACCAAGATGGACGAGGCCATCGAAAGCTACGGCGGTGTTAACGGTGTGGACTTCCTCACCCCGAAGACCGATGAGGATGACGAGCCGGGCCCCGGCCCTGTGCCTCCCTCCGATGCCGTCGTGACCCTCGCCCTTGACCCCGAGGACGCTGGTGTCTACTCCATCAATGGTGAGCATGTTGAAGTGGGTGCGGAGTACACCTACCCAGTCGGTGCTGAATTGGAGGTTCAGGTGCCGTTCACTATGGCACGGGCGAAACAGGCCTTGTGGCAGACCCCATCGCGGAAGATTACGAAAAATCACGAAAATAAAAAAGAGGCTCGTTGATGAGTCTCTTTTTTGAGGTCGCTTGCTATCTTTTCGAATTTACTTGTTTTAAATCTAATTTCCATATAATCAATCTCATTAATATCAAACTCAAAATAAAGCAAATGCAAAGATTAAAATATTTTTAAAATACACAAAATAAAAAAATGGTAGTGCCTGCTCTCGTATAAATTAAGGATGAAGAGCCAGGCTCACGCCCCACTCTTCATCCTTAACTCTTAACTAAAATTCAGTCTTCCAAAACAATAGCTTCAAGCTGCGTGTTGCTGTTGAGAATCAGGGTGATGTCGGGGTCGGTTTCACTGCGGTTCTTCCAGCCGCCAAAGCTCCAGCCGCCAGCGGCCTCAAAGCCCACAACCAACTCGCTTCCTGCGGGATACTCATATTCGCCGACTTCCAGATGCTCGCCATTTATCGAATAGGTGCCGGCATCCTCGGGGTCAAGGACAAGAACCAAAGTGTACTCCGAAGGAGGCACCGGACCAGGGTCTGGCTCAACAGACTCGTCATCAATAGGTATGGGCGTCAGTGTGTCGTAGGTCTGCTTGCCGCCGTAACTGTCAATGGCGGCGTTACGTTTGGCCACAGTTTGGTACTGCTCCAACAAGGAGTTAGTCACCACGAGTTGCTGCGAGCTAACTTTGGTTGTGCCTTTCACCAAACGGCTGTGCACCCAGGCGATGCCGCCATTCACCGTCGAATCCGCCCCCAGACACCCATCCACCACGCAAAAGCCCGCTTCACTCACAAGGCTGCGCACCGTGGTGTCATCGTCAAGGATATTCAGCACAATGTATTCCGCACTGATATCCGTATGCGGCACACCTGTAACAGCATCTACAGTCTGTTCCGCCTTATAGAACGTGATTTGGTCACCGTTGAGGAAATTGCGATTATGGTCGATGACAGCCAAACTGAAGGCCTTGACCGTGGTGGCAGAAGTGATAGCGAAAGTCGAACCCAAAGCGATGTCGGTCCTTTTCACACCTCCAGTGCCATCGCTGACAGCAACCGACTTGAGGCTGCCGCGGGTTATCTGATAGGGTGCCACCACACAGGCTCCCTGTTCATATTCGCCTCGGGTCAAGTAAACTTTTACCCCCTTGTTGATTTTGACAAACATGTTATAGTCGCAAATATTGATGCCCTTGCTCTCAAAACTGGGCTTCAGGGTGTTGTAGAAAGCACGCCACAAGGCGATTCGGTTGCTCCACGCCACGCGGTTGCGCATTTGACGGAACGATTTCGACTTGTTCTCCACCACCTTTTCGCTCAGGCAGGTCACACCGTCGTGCTGTGAGAAAGTGATGCCTGCATACGAGCCTGTGGAACGACGATGGAATAACGATTTATTTTTTGCCATAGTGCGAATGTTGCAGAGAGGGTGATGGTCTTCGGTGCCAAAGGTGGCCGTCCTTCGGGCCCCACGACCTGCCACCTTCCCAAATCCCGCCCGGTCCTTAGTCGGGCTTTCTGTGGGATTCGGCGGCAAAGATACGACACTTTTTCATATCCCAAAGACCGCTACCCGCTAAAGTACAATTTTGTCCCACTGCCGTGACACTGCACATACTCAGAATGTACTCAAACGCACATTCATTTTCTGCATTCGGGCGGCTCGCCCCATGCTTCGACGCACAATCTTTGCTGCTGGATGGTCATCAGCTTGGTCTTGTCGCTATAGCCTAGTTCCTGTAATTTGGTTTTCAAGATGTTGTTCGATGATATTTCGTTGCGAAACCAGTTCATCGTCGAGCGGTAGCTGGCGTTAAAATAGAGCGCTGCAAACTCATATTTTGTTCTGGGTTTGTTGTCCATAGTCATTCCCTCCCTTCAAAACTGATGAAACACTTTTCAAACATTTCAGGTGTACGGAAGCTGTCGATGCACGACACGCACTCGCCGTATTCGGCACGCGACGCTGCCACCACGTGACCGGCATCATTTAGACGCAGCTGTGTCACGGCATAGCCATTGCAGCTGCCGGGCAGCCGCAAGCAGAGGCGGCCGTGGCGTACAAAGCAGCCCGTATCGTCGCCCAGCACTAGTTCCATGTCGGCGAGGCCGAGGCGGTAGTCCGTCGTGCGGCACTCCGTGCGCGGCTCGGCGGGGACAATGGCTCCGACGAGGTGCAGCCGCAGCAGGTCGTTCTGGCGGTAGTCAGCATTGTGGCGTCGCACGCCGAAGGCTATGCCGTGCCTGTCATCGACCCTGATATTGGCGAGGCACAGGTAGCGTCCCACGTCGTCCGTCATCAGCCTGACGGATATGGGCCGCAGGTTGCCGTCGGTGAGAATGAGCCTTGGAGCGGGCACGCACTGACCCTTAGCGAAAGCGTCGCGGGTGAGGTAAGGCATGGGCAGAGCCTTGTTGGCGTGGATGAAGCACGAACGGTCTGACTGCGCACCCTGCTTGTCCTGAAAGAACGGCTTCGCCGCCATGCCGTCATAAATATTTTGGAGATTGCGCATGCGACACCAGTTTTCGACCTGTGCTTTGCCTCGTTTGTTTTTTCCGCGGCTTGTCGCCGTGCGGGCTATGGTGGCACCGTTTTTCTGATAATACGTCACCCCGTCGATGGTGCCGGAAGCGAATCCGAGGGGGTGGCATTTCCTAACTTTCGACATAAAAAAGCAAATAAAAAAAACTACAAATCTTTAAAGATGTTTAGTAATGTTTAAAAAATAAGTTGGGACACTTCGAATACCACAAACAATATATTTCTAACGTACCCGAAACCCATGTCTTTTTTATTGATTTTTAACAGTTTAATTCATTAATAACTGGAGAAAATTTCGTATCTTT
>JAZUFY010000108.1:0-13817 GCA_045640925.1 Bacteroidales bacterium | reverse complement strand
CCATCGGCGCCCTGCCCGAAACCACAGGCAAGGTCATCAGTGGCGGCACCATGATGGGCAAGGCTGTCTGCAACCTCGACGCCCCCACGACCAAGGGCAACAGCAGCGTGCTGGTAATGGACAAGGCCGAAGCGGTGCGCGCTCCCGAAAGCAACTGCATCCGTTGCGGCAAGTGCATGCACGCCTGCCCCATGGGATTGGAGCCCTACATGTTCTCGCTCCTGGTCAAGAACCAGCGCTACGAAGAGGCCGGCGCCCACAACATCCTCGACTGCATCGAGTGCGGCTGCTGCTTCTTCAGCTGCCCCGCCAACAAACCCCTCACCGACGAGATCCGCCTCGGCAAGAACAAGTTCCGCGCCATTATGGCAGCCAAAAAGAAATAAGCGCTCCCGCCCGTAAGAAATAGTCATAAACAACGAAACAACACATATTATAATATGAATCTATTAAATATATCTGGTTCCCCACACGTCCATAGCGACGAATCGACCAAGAAAATCATGTGGCGTGTCAACTTGGCCCTCGTGCCCATGCTCCTGACCGGCACATTCTTCTTCGGACTCAACGCGCTGTTCATCAGCCTTGTCTCCGTGGCATGCTGCTGCCTGTTTCAATGGCTCATTGAAAAATTCATACTGAAGGTACCTACCACCGTGTGCGACGGATCTGCCGTAGTCACTGGTCTGCTGCTGGCCTTCAACGTTCCCGCCACCGTCGACATGATATGGCTTGTTGCCATCGGTGCCCTCATCGCCATCGGTGTGGGCAAGATGACCTTCGGCGGCCTCGGCAAAAACCCCTTCAACCCCGCACTGGTAGGCCGTGTGTTCCTGCTCATCTCCTTCCCCGTGCAGATGACCACCTGGCCCAAAGTGGGAGAATGGTTCCATGCAGACCCCGACGCACTTGCTGGTGCCACCCCGCTGGGTCTGCTCAACGAAGGCGGCAAGATCAGCGACCTCGACCTCCCCTCGCTCACCGAGATGTTCCTCGGCCACATCGGAGGCTCCCTCGGTGAGGTGAGCGCCATCGCCATCCTCATCGGCGCCATCTACCTGCTCTGCCGCCGCATCATCACCTGGCACATTCCCGTGGCCTTCATCGGCACAGCCTTCATCTTCAGCGGCATCCTGTGGCTCTGCAACCCCGAGCAGTTCCTCGACCCCGTCAACACCATCCTCACCGGCGGTATCATGCTGGGCGCCTGCTTCATGGCTACCGATATGGTCACCTCGCCTATGGCCAAGAGCGGCCAGCTCATCTTCGGCTGCGGCTGCGGTCTGCTCACCATCATCATCCGCAACTTCGGCGCCTATCCCGAAGGCGTATCCTTCGCCATCCTGCTGATGAACGCCGTAACACCGCTCATCAACAAAATGTGCAAACCCAAACGCTTTGCCTGCTAAAATATTGAAACGAACGCTATACGCTAAACAATAAACAATCATACAATGGCTAAGAAAGCAAAATCAACACTCATCAATATGCTGCTATCGCTGACCATCATCGCCGTGGTGGCAGCAGCAGCCCTGGCTTTTGTCAGCAATGTAACCGAAGAACCCATCGCCCAGGCTCAGAAGGAGAAGAAGGCCGCCGCCGTCAAGGCCGTGCTGCCCCCCTTCGAGAACTTGGAAGAGGTGGAAATAGACAATGTGTCCTGCACCAAGGCTCTCGACGCCGAGGGCAACCTCGTGGGCATGGCCGTGGAGTCGGGTAGTGATGCCGGCTTCGGCGGACACCTGGGTGTAATGGTAGGTTTCGACAAGGACGGCAACGTCTCCGGATACCAAATCCTCCAAACCTCCGAAACCCCAGGTCTGGGCGCCAAAGCTGCCGAATGGTTCCAAAAGGACGGCAAAGGCAACATCATCGGCATGAACCCCGCTGAAACCCTCATGGTCAAGAAAGACGGCGGCAACGTCGACGCCATCAGCGGTTCCACCATCACCTCGCGCGCATTCTGCGAGGCTGTCAACAACGCTTACAAAACATTCCAGAAAGGAGGCAACGAATAATGAAAGCTGTCGATATTATCAAAAACGGTCTCATCAAAGAGAACCCCACTTGGGTATTAGTATTGGGCATGTGCCCCACCCTGGCCACTACAACCTCGGCCATCAACGGCATGAGCATGGGTCTGGCAACAGCCTTTGTGCTGATGATGTCCAACATCGTCATTTCGCTGCTCAAGAGCGTCATCCCCGACAAAGTGCGTATTCCAGCCTTCATCGTGGTCATAGCCACCTTCGTCACCATCGTCCAGCTGGTCATGCAGGCCTACCTGCCCGACCTCTATGAGACCCTCGGCCTCTTCATCCCCCTGATTGTGGTCAACTGCATCGTGCTGGGCCGTGCCGAAGCCTTCGCCTCCAAAAACAACGTGTGGCACTCCTGCCTCGACGGCCTGTTCATGGGTTTGGGATTCACCTGGGCACTCACCCTCATCGGACTCGTCCGCGAGCTCTTGGGCACCGGCTGCATTTTCGGTCACAGCCTCATCGGCGGCTCCGACGGTATGCTACTTTTCATCCTGCCTCCGGGCGGTTTCCTCTGCCTCGGATTTTTGATGGCTTTGGTGTCAAAACTCCGCAAAAAGGCCTAAAAATGCAAAAAAAATCTTAAATAAAGTTAAAAATCGACTTTTAGCGTAACCAAAACGCCCCTTCGCAGTCTATATAGTATAGAAAAAAAAATCGCACTATGAAAAAGTACATTTTCGCAATGACAATGACCCTGGTTTTAGGCATGAGCCTGATGGCGCAAGACAACAACCGCGACATCATTCTCGCTCCCTACATCCAGCAAAAGAACATCAATGTGGAAGTCTACCCCGCTGAGAAATTGGACATCGCCTACCATTTCTCGCAGAATTCCTTCTACATTGCAGACAATGTCCCACAAGGTGCCACTGTCCACAGCATCACCGACGTAGTAGACTACTCAACGGGGCTTAAACTTTCGGCAGACTTTGTCCCCGACCTCAGCACTCTGAGCTATTGGGGCTACAGTTTCCGCCTATTCCAAGCACTCGATTGGAAAAAAGTCAATTGCTTCAGATTGTCGAATGGCAAATACCTGGTGCTACGCACAGAGACAGAGGCCACAGCCCTCACATACGCTTCTGGCGAATATAACCGATAAGTATCCACATAATAGCATTAAGAACTATGAAAAACAGATTTTTTTTAACAGCCCTGTTTGTGCTATTCGGATGGATGACTGCATCTGCTCAGAATGTACAAACGTTCTATCTTAACGACAGCACGAACGGAACCACCGTGATAGCCCCCGGTGCCGCCGAAGCAGCCATCTATGACGACGGTGGTGCAGAAGGCTTTTACAGTCCCGGACACGACTACACTCTGACCATCGAGTCCAACTGTGCCGATTATGATTCCACTGGCATGAAATACATGTACATTTCATTAGAGAACATTGATGTTGTGTGTAAAGACACCCTCTACATTTATGATGGCCCCTCTATCAATGACCCCGTGCTGGTGAAAATCAACAACTGCTATAGAAGCACTCCGAACAAAAGCATTTTTATCGGTTCCCACAACACTACGGGCAAAGTAACTATCCGTCTGCGTTCAAGCAACGGCACTCCTGAATCCAAAGGCGATGGCATCCACCTTTTGGTAAAATGCGGCATCCCCTGCGAATACGGCGAGCCCGTTATCGACAGCGTGTTTGACCGCGTGGACTTGCGCACTGGCGAGATTGTCGGACATGGCAAAATGCGCCTGGTGCCCGAATATATCGACACCACCTTTTACGAGGAGGAAGTACTGGTGAAAACCGACAGCATCATCAGCATCACTGGCACCGATACCACATGGTATTACCGCCTTGATACAATTCAAACCGACAGCATCATCAGAATCGACACCAATAGTTGGGTAAATGCCGCACTGCTCTGTATCGGACAAGGTGTCATATTCCACGGACATGGCGAATACACCCACGACCTGGGATACTATAATCCTACTGACGAAACAACTCTGTTCCAATGGCACATGGGCACAGACACACTATTCCAGATAGGTGCCATCAGAGCCCGTTGCGACCATTTCCAAACAACATCTTGTAGTGATGTCAACTTATACATAACCGACTCCAACGGATGTGCGTCCACTATGTTTGCACACATTCAGGTGCGAGTGGCACAGAACCCCATCAAGACAATTTTCGACCTTGCCAACATCTGCAACAACGACTCTTTGCTCGTAAATGTGGGTTATGAGGGAGACAATGGTACTCTGACTCTGAAAAAAATCGAATACACCCAACACATTACCAAAGTCAACGAAATCCGTGTGTTCATCCCCGACGGACCTCATTGCGACGACCCCTGCTACGAAGCACCTGTCGAATTCACAGAATTCGGTTCGGGCAAAATAGTTTCATCAGCCAAGGACATCTGCTCCATCTGCATCAACTACGAGCACACCTATATGGGCGACTACCGCATTGCTATTCGCTGCCCGAATTATAACGAAAACACCGGACAAGGTCAGGCCATTCTGAAATATGGTAAGTATGGCACAGGTAGCACTTGTGACCCTCTCGCCGATAAAGATAGTCCCGACGGTACTCAGGCTGGTGGTGGTGACAACACCGGCTGGCCCACACATGATGACGTAAGTGGCAATGATCCTACAACAAACAAAGATAAAGCTTGCGACTCTTTGTGGAATCCTTTCGGCGTCGGTCTCGACTATTGCTGGTCACGCAACTATCAGTACACCCTTGTCACTGGCGATGCAGCCGATGTGCCCGGATTCCGTCAAGATGGCGACTGGTACATTTCAAAACAGGTTAACAAGGAGTCTATGGGCAGTATTCTTCCTCTTACTCCCAACTACTTCTTGAATCATCCGGGCCAACCTTCTCAACCATCTGGCTCCGACACGCGTACCCACAGTGATTACGAACACAAAGAGTTCTACTACTCTCCTGCCAGCGACTTCTCCGAACTGATTGGCTGCCCCCTGAACGGTACCTGGAAAGCCGTTATCTGCGACTTCTGGTCGGGCGACAATGGCTGGGTGTTCAACTGGTCTATGGACATCTGTGGTGCGTCCCAAGGTGGAGACTGCGTCTACCAGGTAGGTCTCGACTCTGTGGTCTGGCATCCCGATACCAACTATGTCACCGATTTCCGCGACGGTCGTTATGCAGGTCTGCAAATCCGCCAGAAATGGAACGACACCACGGCTGCATACATTTCCTCTCCCGACACCTGCGGTGACTTCCGCGTGAAACTGAGAATTTATGATGAATTCGGCTGTGTGTGGGACACCATCACCAATATCTCAACAGTCTGCACCCCCGAACCCGACCTCGGTCCCGACACGGTGCTCTGCAATGTCAACACCATGCAGCTTGATGCCACCGACAAATACACCGATATGCCAGGCGTAAACTACAGCTATATGTGGGAACCCTTCGGTCAGACAGACGGTATCATTACCACCACACCTGGAACCAACACTGCTTACAACTACATTGTCGAGGTCACCAACGAACAGAAAGGCAAACGCTGTATCGCCCGCGACACCATCAACGTGGCCGTCAACGACCAACCTATCCCCAGTTTCGACCCAGGCATGTACCCGCTCGAAGGCTGCGAACCTCTTACCATTAATATTAACAACACTACCAAGTACGGCTACAAACACCGCTGGGTGTTCGGCGACGGCACCTACTCCACTCAGGAGAACCCCACGCACACCTACGCTGCCGGTCAGTACGATTTCAAATATTATGTCGAGAGTTCCAAGGGCTGCAAAGACTCCCTGATTTACCCCAACCTCATCAGCGTCTACCCCAACCCCCACGCCTCTTTCTCGTGGGAGCCTGTCTACCCCTCGGTAACACACCCCAGCATCCAACTTGAAAACCGCACCACTCCCGACGATGGCAGCAACAAGTACTTCTGGGAAATCCAATACGACAAAGACCGCAACTACTCGTTCCAGACCCTCACCGAGACCAATCCTTCATACGAGTGGGTCAGCAAGACTGGCGATAATGTGTCTGGCAACTACACCGTGCGCCTCATCGCCCGCTCCGACAACACCGCCCCCAGCGGCCATGTTGTCCAGTGCGCCGACACGGTTGAAAACACTATCCTCATCATCAACGACTTCCTCCAGTTCCCATCTGTGGTGACACCTAACGACGATGGCATCAACGACCGCTTTGTCATCATCAACCTCGTAGAGGGCAAGGGCTACCCCATCAACACCCTCGACATCTACGACAAATGGGGCTCACGCGTATTCCACGCCGAGAACATCAGTACCGACGACCAATTCTGGGATCCCGCCAAGACCAACGCTCCCACCGGCACCTACTTCTACCGGTTCATGGGCAAGGGCTACAGCGGAAACATTGAACGCAACGGTGTTATCGAACTGCTCAAATAGAACGCGAAAACGCAACATAATGAAGGGTGCCCTCATGGACACCCTTTTGCTGCTATTCTTATTTGTATCCGTTACGCCTCTCCTTGCCCGCCAACGCGACACTTTGGGCATCGGTGGTCCCACCTATTTTGTAGAAAATCTTGGACAATGGCATCCCAATGTGCGGTTCAAGGCTCAGATGCACAACGCGGCTTTCTTTGCCGAAAAAAGCTGTTTCACCATCACCATCCGTGAAACGCCCCAACACAAAGACGGCGAACACTTCCATCACGAGATAGGCCAGATGATGCACGCCTACAAAGTGCATTTCGTTGGTGCCGACACCCTGTCGTCGCCCAAAGGAGAGGACATCGACCCCTACGGCGGTTACGACAACTACTACTATGGTCAAGACCCCAGCCGATGGGTCTCGCACCTGCCCCACTACATGACATTGCGCTACGACAACCTCTATGACGGCATTGATATGGACGTCCACATGGCCGAAAACGCCATGAAAAACAATTTTTATGTCGCACCCCATGCCGATGCTTCGCAGATTGTGCTACGCTACGAGGGAGCCGAAAAAATCTATCTCAGCAACGGCAACCTGATTATCCGCACCTCAGTCGGCGAAATTGTGGAACTCAAACCCTATGCCTATCAACAAATCGGCGACAGCACATTAGAGATTGAAGCCCATTATCTGCACAAAGGCGACGAGGTACGTATCATCTTGGGCGACTACGACCACAATCTTCCCTTGGTTATCGACCCCGTGCTGCATTTCTCCACCTATACAGGCTCCACTGCCGACAACTGGGGCACAACTGCCACCTTCGACATCTACAAGAACACCTACACTGCGGGCTTAGTCTTTGCCTCCGGCTACCCCACCTCTCCTGGCGTTTACGACGGAAGCCACAACGGCAATGCAGATATCGGCATCTTCAAATTCGACGTTACAGGATCACAGCGACTTTTCGCAACCTACATGGGCGGCAACCAAGCCGATATGCCGCACAGTCTTTTCGTCAACACATTCAACGAGCTGGTGCTCTTCGGCACCACAGGTTCAAGAGATTTCCCTGTCACCCCATTCGCCTACGATGACACTTTCAACGGCGGCAACAATCTACAATTTGAAAACACCACCCAAATCAACTTCCCCAACGGCAGCGACATCTTCGTGAGCCGCTTCAGTGAGGACGGCACCCAGTTACAGGCCTCCACCTACGTCGGCGGCAGCGGCAACGACGGACTCAATTACCGCCAGCGGTACAACAACAATTACACCATCATCATGGCGGGCAACGACTCGCTCTATTTCAATTACGGCGATGGTGCCCGAGGCGAGCTCATCACTGACGATCTCAACAACGTCTATGTGGGGAGTACCACTATGTCGTCCGACTTTCCCACTAATGCCAATAGTCTGCAATCTCGCTCGGGCGGGAAACAGGAAGGCGTGGTCTTCAAACTTGACTACAATCTCAGCAACATGATTTGGTCTACCTACTTAGGTGGCAACGGCGATGATGCGGTGTACTCCATTGACGTGGACTCATCGTACAACCTTCTGGTTTGCGGCGGCACCAACTCCACCGATTTTTCCACCACACCAGGGGCCTTTCAAACCTCATACGGAGGAGGCAGTGCCGACGGTTTTGTGTGCAAGATTTCATACAATGGCGAGCGACTCATGCACAGCACCTACTATGGCTCCCCCGCCTACGACCAGATATATTTCGTGCGCTGTGGCAGTAATGACGAGGTATTTCTCTTCGGCCAAACTAAAGCTTCGGGCAGCACGATGATATACAACGCCAACTACAATGTGCCAGGCAGTGGTATGCTGTTGGCACGACTCAGGCCCGACTTGGGGTCGAGAGAGTGGTCTACGGTGTTCGGCACCACATTAGGACGTCCCAACCTCTCTCCCACCGCTTTTGCCTGCGACATCTGCAACCGCGTCTATGCTGCAGGATGGGGACGCGATTTTGTGGGCTACAATGGGGTCAACTGGAACACTGCAGGCACCACGAACATGGAAACCACCTCGGGAGCCTACCAAAGCACAACCGACGGACAGGACTTCTACATCATGAGCATGTCGGAAGATGCCTCGCAACTCGATTACGCCACCTTCTTCGGCGAGGTGCACGACCTCAACAGCAGTGGAGGCGGCGACCATGTGGACGGAGGCACCAGCCGCTTCGACAAAATGTCCACCCTCTACCAGAGTGTCTGTGCCAGCTGTGGAGGCTACGACGGATTCCCAACAACCGCTACAGCTTGGTCGCTCCACAACAATAGTCCAAACTGCAACAATGCCCTGTTCCGATTCAATGTTCACGACGATTTTGCCGTTGCCGACTTCGTCCCTCCTCCCGTGGGTTGTGCCCCTTACAATGTGCAGTTCCAAAACATAGGCCGTGGAGACAGCTATCTTTGGGATTTCGGCGATGGAGGATCTTCCTTCGACCGCAATCCTTCACACACTTATACACAGCCAGGGATATATACCGTGCGTCTCGTTGCCAATAAGGACTTCGGCTGCAAAACCAGCGACACGTTGGAAGCCTCCGTCATGGTGCTCAATCCCGAAGGTAACAGAACCATCGCCACTGCCAACTGTACCGGCGAAGCCATGCAGATAGGTGTTACCCCCATGCTGGGATGCACCTACCAATGGATTTCTGGCCAAGTGTCCGACCCCAATATTGCCAATCCCTACGTTTACGCAAGCGGCAACTATGTTCTTCGCATCACCGCACTGAGTGGATGCAGCCAGACCGACACCTTTTCTGTCCACTATATCTCACCCCTCGACAGCCTCATCATTATCCCCCCCACCTGTCCTAAAGGTCACGACGGACGCGTCATCGCCCGCAATGCTGACAATGCAGACTCCACGTTATTCTATTGGGATGGTGTTATCGGCGACAGCATCAGCACTGGCTATAGTGCTGATGGTCTTATCCACACCCTCACCATTGTCAGCCACGGCTGCACACTCGACACATTTTTCACCATCTCAGACCCCGAAACACTACAAATAGACAAGACCAACTCCACCATACTCTGTACTGACGACTGCGACGGCTGGATACATCTGGAATACCACTACAACAATTACCCTGTGGGCGACACCCTCCTACAACACCTCTGCGAGGGCACCTACATCATACAAATCGCCGACACTGCCGGATGCCCCTATAACGACACCACTGTCATCATCCGCGACACCATGCTGCGACACATGCGAGCCTGGGCCGACGACACCATCCTCTTCCTCAACGAAAGCACCCAACTGCACGCCACTCATATCCCCCGAGCCAACTACAGCTGGAGCAATGCCCACACCTTGGACCATCCAACCACACCCGACCCAACAGCCACACCCGAAGACACGCTCTCCATCTACACCGTAACGGTGGTCGACAGTCTCGGCTGCGTGTGGAACGGCAACGTCACACTGCACTGCACCGAGGTCATCTGCGGGCGTCCGAACATTTTCATACCCAATGCCTTCTCACCTAACGACGACGGCATAAACGACAAACTCTGTTTTCGAGGCCAGTTCGTGCTCGACTTCGAAATAGCCATTTACACCCGTTGGGGTGAAAAAGTATTCGAAACCCACGACATCCACGAATGTTGGGATGGCCGATACAACGGCAACTGGTGTATGCCTGGAGTCTACACATACTATTGCCGTGTCAAATGCGAAGCCGGGGAAGAAAATCTACTCAAAGGCGACATAACCCTCATCCGATGAAAGACCAGTTTGTCATAGCCTGCCTTGCCGACCTCAGCATGAACGACATCGTCGTGTCGCACGCATGTTTCCTCGCCCAAATGCTCAACAAAGGGCTCATCCTGCTATATGTCGAAGACCCCCACTACAAAGGCCCCACTATTGCCGAGGCCGAGCCAATCCTAAAAGCGATTGAAGCATCACACCCCGAAACCCATCCCGCCCATGTGGCCATGAAAGGCAACACTCGTGAGATAATCGATGCCCTTCCCACCCTGCTCAACGGAGTGATAGCCGTCGCCGGCGTGAACCCGCAAAACCGTCGTAACAATCCTACCCATCCGCGACAAGTGCTGCACAACTTTGCCTCGTGCAAGATTGCCTACCTCACCGTACAAGAGCCACTTATAAAGAATGAGGATTATCACGATATAGCCTACAGCATCGACTACCGCAAAGAGAGCAAAGAGAAACTAATTTGGGCGAGCTATTTTGCCCGTTTCAACCAAAGCACGTTGCACATGCTCCACTACGACTATCGCGACGAAGGGCTCCACACCAAATGGCACAACAACATCCTTTTCATGAACAAATTTTTCAAAGGCCTCGGAGTAAAATACCAGGAGCATATCGTCGAAGGACAGGCTGTCTATCCCGAAACACGAGTCTGCGAAAACGCGGTACAATTAGGCTGTGGGCTACTTATCTCCGTCACTACCGACACGCGCGATCGTGATGTTTTGGAATGGTTTGCCGGCGTACAGGAAGACCGCACCATTCGCAACAGCGCCCATCTGCCCGTACTCTACCTTAACCCCCGCAACGACATCTACGTCCTCTGCGACTGAAGCATTCCCGTCTCAAAAAATCGTCCCGAACCAAATAACACATGCACCTTACCCCAGAACAAGTGGCCAAAATTCACCAAAAGGAAGCCTCAACACCTCCCGCACTGAAGCGCAACCCACTCAATGACTACACCGAGGGGTGGTTTCATATAACACTGAACGTAATAGGAGAAGCCCCTGTACTGGGCATCCTGGTCGGCAATCCTGAAGCTCCAGATGGCAGCCCCGATGCACCAAGATGCGTGCTGACAGAATTAGGGATAAAAGTGGAAGAAAGTTGGAAACGTAATCCTTCTATCTATCCTGAGGTTGAAAACATCGAATTTCAAGTCATGCCAGAACATGTGCATGGATTGGTACATTTGAAATCGGGAAACAAAAAACATCTTGGACAGATTGTCTACGGTTTCATGGTGGGATGCACACACGGTTATTGGGACACGCTGGGCATTCACTGGCGCGAGATGACGTATGAGAAAGGCGCACGTGCGCCTGAATGGCAAGACAAAGATCACACCCGTTCCTACCGCGGTCCCGCGCTATTCGTGCGTGGCTACAATGACGTGGAGGCGGTGACACCCGAAGAGATTGAAACAAAACGGCAATACATACGCGACAACCCGCGCAAACGCCTGATAGCACACTCGCGCCCCGACCGTTTCCACATCATGCGCAACCAGCATTCTAACAACTGGACTTTGGCACGAGCCCTCGCTGCTGTGGCTGCCGACCCTCGGATTGGCAACGACCCCGGTGTGTGCCAATTGTTGCAGGGCAAAGTGGACCGACGACTGAAACGTATGCCCGGCAATGCCGACATGCTCTCCATCGACTATGTGGGCAACCGCGCACTGCTGGCTGCCGAACACAAGGTGAGCCTTATCTGCCACCGTTCCGATGCCGCCCTCTTCGGTCAGCAAGCCGAGGCGGTGCTGAAAGCGGCCCGCGAGGGTGCCGTGGTGGTGAGTGCCTTTATCAGTAAAAACGAGTTGAAAATCAAACAACAGCTGATGTTGGAGCAGTTGCCATTTATTGAACTGATGGACAATGGCTTCGGCAACCGTTACAAACCCGTGGGCAAAGCTTTTTATTCCACTGCCGAGAACCGACATGTGCAGCTGACATGCTGGACGTATGAGTATGGCAACGGCACACCTACCGCCATCAGTCGTGAAATGTGCCTTGTGATGAACGAACTGGCCCGTCTCATCAGCGGTGTGAAAGACGACTGGTGGAAGCGTTGCCCCTGAAACGTTATAGCAGCCTATAGGTAGCGAGGTCTGTCGGTGCTCATAAGATGCTGACAGAGTAACGACTTGATGACTACTGGGTCGCTTCCAGTAGTGACGTTGTAGCGACCATGTAGCGACCGAATAGTGACCCTTCATAGTTCGACAGACGGGTCTTCTACGAGTGCGGAGTAACGTCACAGCGCCTTGCAATGCACCTACGAGGTGCCTATACGCGGGTGCAAGCAGGCGTATTGTCTCGAACAGGGTGTGAAAATATGAGCTGGCTTTCTTCAAAATTTCGGCGGTTTTCTTTTCTTTTATATTTCTTTTCTTTTATATAAAGCTATATATCTCGCTAAGAGATATATAGGTTTATACTCCTTTTCTGGCTTTTTTTTACAAAAAGCCAGATGTAGAGTCATTATTATAAAATCTGAATTTTTTTTTGCAAAAAAATCCAGAAAAGGAAAGCCCATATTTTTCGGCGTTTTTGTGGACGCCGAAAAACATGGGCTTGGAACTCGGGGTGGTGTTTACTTTTTGCTGCATCGGGCTGGTGATTTGTTTTAAATTTTATTTTGCAAATTTACAAATTTATTCTGACCATGTAGGCGGAATTCCGCCTCTGAAAAAGGGCCCAAATGACCTGTTTTTGCACCATTCAACACCTTGACACCTCTACATCACAACACACACAAATAGCTGTTTTCATGATACATACACATTAAAAATAGTCACACGAAAACTCTCTCAAAAGACACATGCAAAAAAATGACATTTGCAAGCAAAAAAATGACAAATGCCATTTTTCGACAATACAAAATGCGCATTTGAACAACGGTGACTGAGATTCTGAAATGTTCCTTTTACAAGTTAATTTGACCGTTTCAGTGGATTTTTTATTCATACTGACAAAATGTCAGTTTTTTTTTGTATTTTTGCAAATTGAAATGATAAACAAGGAGACCATACAACGCATCATGGATGCCACTCGCATTGAGGAGGTTATAGGTGAATTTGTATCGCTCAAGAAACGTGGTGCCAACCATATAGGTTGCTGTCCGTTTCACAACGAGAAAACCCCATCCTTTTATGTATCCCCCTCCAAAGGCATCTTCAAGTGTTTCGGCTGTGGAAAATCGGGCAACGCAGTGGGCTTTCTGATGGACCACGAGCACTACACCTATCACGAAGCATTGCGTTATCTGGCCAACAAGTACAACATTGAGATTGAGGAAGAAAAACTCACCGACGAGCAGAAAGAGCGCCAAAACGAGCGCGACGCACTATTTCATGTCAGCGAGTTTGCCCAAAAATATTTTGCCGACCTGCTCTATAATGACGAGATGGGACAAGCCATCGGGCTGAGCTATTTCCACAACAGGGGCCTCAGCGATGAGATCATCAAGACCTTCGGATTGGGCTACTGTCTGGACGAATGGTCCAACTTTACCGACCACGCCTTGAAAAACGGTTACTCCAACGAAGTGTTGGAGAAAACCGGCCTGACCATCTACAAAGAAGGCGGCAAGAAATACGACCGATTCCGTGGACGTGTGAT
>JAZUFY010000107.1:0-14253 GCA_045640925.1 Bacteroidales bacterium | reverse complement strand
CTTCGGGGGCCGATCTGGAAGTAGATGGTGCGGTAGTAGTCCTCACGCTGGAACTCGTTGAAGTTGAACTGGTAGTAGCTGAGGGTGTTGAGATCGACGGTGAAGTCGTCGGAGACCTTCTGGCCCGTGGTCTTGTCGGTGAGCTCGGTGAGCCTGAAAATCGTAGCGCCATGCGGCAGCTCGTTGGTGAGGTAGAAGGCGTTGTGCGAGAAAGTGCATCTGTCTGCAGCCTTGTCCTCGGGATAGTCATCGGCCGTGATGCCCAACAAGGTGTAGAGCGGCTGCAGAATCGCATCGCAGTTTTGCGCCTTCGTCTGTCCTGCCCATCCGATGAGGATGATGGCAATTGTGGTGAAGATAGCTTTTTTCATGGTGTTTAATTTTTATTGATTTTTGTACTTATTTTTCGGGCAATAAAAAGCATTAAAAAATTCGATTTTTTTTTTCTTTTACTATATAGAGTCAAAACATGCTTTTTTTTTACCCTGACCCCCTATTTTTTATGATTATTTATGACTATTTCTTAATATTTTTAACAAATGCCATCAAATAACCCAAAATTAAGAAGCCGCCAGGGGCCAAAATGAAGAGCAGCATACCATCGTTGCCACCGATGAAATTGTGGCCAAAAATGGAGCCTGCGCCCAGGATTTCGCGCACCAGTCCGATGAGGGTGAGAGCCCATGTGAAGCCCAAGCCCATGAAGAGGCCGTCGAGCAGGGAGTGCCAAACGGTGTTCTTGCTTGCGAAGGCCTCGGCACGGCCGAGCACGATGCAGTTCACCACAATCAGCGGGATGAAGAGTCCCAGGGTGGAGTAGAGGTCGGGCAGGTATGCCTGCATCACAAACTGGACGATGGTGACGAAGGTGGCGATGACGACGATGAAGGCCGGGATGCGGACCTTGTCGGGGATGACGGATTTGAGCAGGGCGATGACGATGTTGGACATCATCAGCACGAAGGCTGTTGCCAGGCCCATGCACATGCCGTTGATAGCCGATGAGGTGGTTGCGATGGTGGGGCACATGCCGAGCACCAGCACCCATGTGGGGTTCTCTTTGATGAGACCGTTTTTAATAATATCGACAGCTTTCATTATTCATTGCCTCCTTTCTGGAAAATTACGTATGCGTTGTTGATAAGGTCGCAGAATGCGCGAGAGGTGATTGTTGAGCCGCTGATGGCGTCAACTTCGCCGCCGTCCTTCTTCACGGAGAGGCCGTTGGCGGGGTTCTTGCCAATCACGTTTCCCTTGTTGCCTTCTTGGAACCACTGGTCTGCCTTGGCGCCGAGGCCGGGAGTCTCAGCGGTCTGCAGAATCTGGTAGCCGGTGATGTTGCCTTCGTTGTCGAAGCCGACCATAGCCACGAGGTCGCCGCCAAAGCCTTTGGCGCTCTTGGCTTCAACGGCCATGCCCACCATGTTGCCTTCGGCATCCATGGCCTTGGTGCAGGGCACGCCTTCGATTTCGAGTTCTTCAATCTGCTCAAAAGCGGGCAGAACAGCCTTCACGGCAGCCTCTTTCTTGGCCTTCTGAGCCTGGGCGATGGGCTCCGCCGTGACGTTGCTGACAAAAGCAAGAGCGGCAGCTGCCACCACAGCGATGATAGTGAGCGACAGCAGCATATTTATTAATGTGGATTGTGCTTTCTTAGCCATAATTCTATATAATTAAATGTATTTTTCTATGTTAGCATGCAAAACGAACGGGTTTGCACCATTTGTTGATAAGAGGTGTGACTGCGTTCATCAGCAGGATGGCGAAGCTCACGCCTTCGGGATAGGCACCCCAGTTGCGGATGATGATGGTCAGCAGGCCGCATCCGAAGCCGAAGATGAGCTGTCCGCTCTTGGCCATGGGGGAGGTGACCATATCGGTGGCCATGAAGCAGGCACCCAGCATGATGCCGCCTGTGAGGATGGTGGTGACGGGGTCGATGAACTGTGTGGGGTCGCAGAGCCAGAGGATGCCGCTGAAGATAAAGGCTGTGCCGATGAAGGCTACAGGAATGTGCCAGCTGATGACCTTCTTGCAGAGCAGGTAGATGGCACCGATGAGGATGGCGATAGCGCTGACCTCGCCTAAGGAGCCGCCCATGTGACCGAGGAACATCTCGGTGAGGGTGGGAAGGTCCACGTTGCCGCCTTCTTTAAGGATGCCGAGAGGCGTGGCGCCGGTGGTGGTGTCGAAGCTCATGGGGAACCATTTGCCCACGGTGGGCCAGGTGGTCATCTGCACGGGGAAGGAGATGAGCATGAACACACGGCCGACCAATGCGGGGTTGAAGGGGTTCTTGCCCAGGCCGCCGAAGGTCATCTTGCCTACGCCGATAGCCACGAGGGCTCCGATGGCAACAAGCCATATCATATTGGCTGTTGCAGGAACGTTGAAGGCCAGCAGCAGGCCCGTCACAACGGCGGAACCGTCGCAGACCGTGGTGGGAACTTTCAGGATGAATTTTTCAATCAGCCATTGGAACAAGCAGCAGCAGGCTACCGACACCAGGCTGATAAGCAGGGCGTTGAGGCCGAAATAGGCGATGCCGCAGAGCAGCATGGGCACCAAGGCCAGATTCACGCGCCACATGATTTTCTTCGTTGACTCGTCGCTATGGACGTGTGGAGAACCAGATATATTTAATAGATTCATATTATTATATATTTCTAATTATGCAGTTCTGTTATTTTTTCTGAGCAGCCATCATGGCACGCACTTTGTTCTTGCCCAAGCGAATCTCGTCGGTGAGAGGCTTGTTGGCGGGACAGCTGAAGAAGCAGCAGCCGCACTCGATGCAGTCGAGGATGTTGTGCTCCTTGGCCTCTTCGATGCGGCCGTTCTTCACCAGAGCGGAGAAGAGGTAGGGCTCCAGACCCATGGGGCAGGCGTTGATGCACTTGCCGCAGCGGATGCAGTTGCCTTCGGGACGGCGTGTGGCCTCGGCCTCGTCCATCACCAGCACGCTGGCTGCGCCTTTGGTGGTAGGAGCGTCGAGGTTGCTCACGGCCTTGCCCATCATGGTGCCGCCGCTGATGACCTTGCCGGTGGTCTCGGGCAGCTCGCCGATAGAGTGCTTGATGATGTCGTTGTAGGTGATGCCGATGCGGCACTGATAGTTGTGCTGGCTGGGCAGCTTCTTGCCCGTCACGGTGAGGATGTTCTCGATGAGGGGCTTGTTCTTCTGGATGGCCTCATAGACGGCGAAGGCCGTTCCCACGTTGCTCACCACGCAGCCCACATCGATAGGCAGCTTGCCACTGGGCACCTTGCGGCCCGTGATGGCGTTGATGAGCTGCTTCTCGGCGCCCTGCGGGTATTTCACCTTCATGGGTTCGACGATGATGCCTTCGAAGCTCTTGGCCATCTCGGTCATCACGCGGATAGGCTCGGGCTTGTTGCTTTCGATGCCGATATAGGCGTTGGGGACGCCGAGGGCTTTGCGGAGGATGCTCACGCCGATGCAGATCTCCTCGGCATGCTCCAGCATGACGCGGTGGTCGGAGGTGAGGTAGGGCTCGCACTCAGGGGCATTGATGATGAGGTATTCGGCCTTCTTGCCTTCGGGCACATTGTATTTGATATGGGCAGGGAAGGTGGCGCCGCCGAGGCCCACGATGCCCATTTCTTTCAGTTTGGCTACGATTTCCTGCGGGGTGAGGCTGCACTCGCGTTTGATGTCGGGAGTGCGGTCGATGGTCTCCATCCATTCGTCGCCCTCAACGTCGATATATACGGCGGGTTTGGCCATGCCGAAAGCGTCTTTGCACACGTCGACTTTGGCCACGGTGCCGCTCACGGGCGAGTGGACATTGGCGCACATGAAGGCCTGGGCCTCGCCAATGAGTTGTCCCACTTTCACTTTGTCGCCCTTGGCCACAATGGGGGTGGCAGGGGCGCCCAGATGCTGGTTCATCAAAACGACCATCTGGCTTGGCACAGGCATGATTTCGATGGCTGCCTGTGTGGATATCTTGTTTTCTTCGGGGTGGACACCACCCATTTTGAAAGTCTTCATCTATAGATATTTTTGGTTGCTTGGAGTCTAATTCTGTTGGGCGGGTTGGGCGGCGGCCACGGGTTCGGCAGTAGGTGCTGCTGCGGGTTCGGGGGCTGCGGGCACCTCTTTCTTGGGTGGGAAGTTCACGGCGTGCAGGGCACCTGTGGGGCACTCGGCCACGCACTTGCGGCAGGCTTTGCAGAGGTTGAAGTCCACGTAGGCCAGGTTGTTCTCGACCTTCACGGCGCCGAAGGGGCACACCTTCTCGCATTTGCCGCAGCCGATACAGGCGTTCACGCAGACCTTGCGGGCAATGGCGCCTTTTTCCTTATTGACGCAGTCGACATACACGCGGCGGTTCTTGAGGCCCTTGTTGCGCAGCTCGATGATGTTGCGGGGGCAGGCCTTGACGCAGGCTCCACAACCCACGCACTTGTCCTCGTTGACGATGGGGGCGCCCGTTACGGGGTCCATCGTGAGGGCGTCGAATTGGCAGGCTTCGGCGCAGTTGCCAAAGCCG
Organism: Bacteroidales bacterium; assembly: GCA_045640925.1. Taxonomy (GTDB): domain Bacteria; phylum Bacteroidota; class Bacteroidia; order Bacteroidales; family P3; genus Colimorpha. Next base: position 9,736 of record JAZUFY010000107.1, on the reverse strand, counting down.
AGGCAGCCGAAGGCGCAGCCGTTCTCGCCGGCGTACACGCTGCTGGCGAAGGCGCAATCACGCAATCCGTCGTAATGACTGCGCTCGGTGGTGCCGTTATGGCAGGCGGCGCAGCGCACCACGGCAATCTGTGGCTCCGAGGCCTCGGAGGCGCAGCCCAAGAGGGCGGCAACTTTCTGGGCAACGGCATCACCGCCGGCGGGGCAGCGAAGCCCCTCCATATTGCCCTGCTTGACGAAGGCTTCGGCCATGGCGCGACAGCCGGCTTTTCCGCAGCCGCCGCAGTTGGCTCCGGGGAGCACTTCTGCAATCTCGTCAATCAACGGATCTTCTTCAACTTTGAATTTTTGTGCGACAAAATACAGCACTACAGCAAAGATGACGCCTATAGCGCCGAGGATTAGTACTGCCGTCAAAATCATGCTGGTCATTGGTAATCTATAGTTTAAGTGTTATTTATTATCTATTCTATTAAAATGCAAATTTACACATTTTTTTTCAATCACACACAATAAATAAACAAAAATACTAAAAAGTTTTCAACATTGGTTGATAACCTCTCTTGCAGGACTCTTTTTATGGGGCGGGAATGGGACTATCTTGGGAGCATTCGTTTTGCACTCGGAGAGGACCCGTTCAGGGGTCGTTCAAGGGTCGTTTCTGTAGCGAACCTACAGCGAACCTACAGCGAACCTACAGCGAAGGCAGATTTGCCTCCGAATGCTCCCCCTTTTGCCTCCGAACCCACCATGAAAAACCACTTTCAAATCCCGTTCCCCGAAACTCGGTTTTGGGGTAAAACCAGCCCTCTTTTTGAGAGAAACAAATTCGTAAAAATTGTTAAAAAAAAATTTTTTTCGTTAAAAAGTACGGAAATCAAAAAAAATGTGTAATTTTGTAGCGGATTATAATACGTTTTTATTATGGGTAAAATACTTGTTGGATTTGATTTTTCGAAGGGTTCGGCTTACGCCGTGGATTTGGCTATCGACATCGCCAACCGTGCGCAATCGGACATTCGTTTGGTATATGTAAAGGAAAAGTCGCAGGACGAGGCTCCACTCCGCGAGGAGATCGAGCGCCGCAATGCCGCCGTGGCCCATCTGCTGAAGGGCATCAAGTTGGAGTACGTCATCCGCGAGGGCAAGGTTTCGCACGAGCTGTGCCAGCAGGCCAAGGAGGACGATGCGCAGCTGATTATCGTGGGCACCCACGGCCTCTCGGGTTTCGAGAAGAACTGGATTGGTCGCAACACTTACCGCACCATTGCCGAGTCGGAGTTGCCCGTGCTCACCATCCGCGAGGATTTCAACTTCAACAAGGCGTTGGAGCGCATCGTGGTGCCTATCGACAGTTCTGCCGACACCCGCCAAAAGGTGCCTGCAGCAGCCAAGTTTGCCAAACTGTTCGGGTCGGAATTGATTGTCCTTGGTTTGTATACTTCTGAAAACAAGGATATCAAGAATATCGTGAACGGATATGTGCACATGGTGGACACTTACTTGACCAAGGGCGATGTGAAGCACTCGTGCAAGTATGTCGATGTTCCCAAGAATCTGACCACTACCACGTTGGAGTTTGCCGATTCGGTCAACGCCGATATGATTGTCATCATGACCGAGCAGGAGTCGACCCTCACCAGCTTCCTCCTTGGCACCTACGCCCAGCAGATGCTCACGCTGTCCACGCGCCCCGTGCTGACTATCCGTCCCGAGGAGGTGAACGGTTTGGCCAAATAATGTTGGAATATAATGCTTATGAACAAAGTCAAAGTAATATTTCTTATCGTGAGTTTTGTGCTTGCGGGGACATGGTGCTCCGCACAGCAGTATGGCGGCAACCGCAGCAAAGGCCGTGTCGAGATTAAAGGCGACGTGCAGGTAGCCAAACTTGTGGAGAAACATGTGGAGCTCAACGAGCGTGTGAGGACTGTCCCTGGCTATCGCATCCAGGTGGCCTCGCTTTCGGGTTCTTCGTCCAAGAATCGCGCCTTTGAGATGAAGGACCGCATCCGCGAGCTTTACCCAGGCGTTGAAGCCTACGTCGTCTTTGACGAGCCCAACTTCAAGGTGAAGGTCGGCGATTTCCGCACCCGTTTGGAGGCATACGTTTTTCAGCAGTATATCCGCGAAAACTATCCCGGAACCATCATCAAGGACAATATCTATCCCACGCAGATCAACTGGGACGAGATGGTGCCCGAGACGGAAGACGATATTTGAAGCAATGTGGGATAGGAATGAAATAAAAAAAGCTTCGATGATGTTTCGAAGCTTTTTTGCTGTAGCGGGAATCAGACTTGAACTGATGACCTCCGGGTTATGAATCCAGCGCTCTAACCAGCTGAGCTATCCCGCCATTTTCAGTGTTGTTTCGTTCTGAAAACGGGTGCAAAAGTACTAACTTTTCACGACATGACCAAATTTTTTTTGAAAAAAATTTTTATCTATACTATAAATGAATTTTTTACGTTATAACAAAATAATGAAAAAATAACACAATATGGCCACTGACGACAACCATTTATACAGTAATTTCGACTATCAGTCGGCTCTTTCGGTCCAAGAAGGGGTGAAACAGCCCGAGCAGGTCAATAACAGCTATTTGGAGCGTATTCGGGCGAAAAAACGCAACGAACCCACGGTCGAGGAGTTGGTTTCAGGCATATTGCATGGCGACCGTATCTTGCTTAGCAGGGCCATCACTTTGGTAGAGAGTTCTTTGCATGATCATCAGCAAAAAGCCCAGCAAGTGATAGAACGTTGCTTGCCATATTCGGGCAAGTCGGTACGCTTGGGCATCACAGGGGTGCCAGGTGCTGGCAAAAGTACCACGATTGAGGCTCTGGGCAAGTTCCTTACGGCTCACAATCACAAGGTTGCAGTCTTGGCCATTGATCCCAGTAGTGAGCGTAGCAAAGGTAGTATTTTGGGCGATAAGACCCGCATGGAGGAGCTTTCGGTGGACCCCAATGCCTTCATTCGGCCTTCCCCCTCGGCGGGCTCTTTGGGTGGTGTGGCTCGCAAGACGCGTGAAATCATTACTCTGTGTGAAGCGGCGGGCTTTGATGTGGTTATAGTGGAAACGGTGGGCGTGGGTCAGTCGGAGGTGGCAGCACATTCGATGGTGGACTTCTTCCTCCTGCTTCAGTTGGCCAACACGGGTGATGAGTTGCAGGGCATCAAACGAGGCATTATGGAAATGGCCGATATGATTGCCATCAACAAGTGCGACATCGATAAAACCAAGGCCGAATTGGCTGCTACACAGTACCGTAATGCGCTTCATCTTTTCCCCATGCCCGATTCGCAATGGATGGTGAAGGTGATGCTTTGCTCGGCCTATACCCACGAGGGTGTGCAAGAACTTTGGAATAATGTGATGGAGTATGTGGCCTTCACCAAGGCCAATGGATATTTCTACCACAAACGCCAACAGCAAAATCTGCGCATCATGAAAGAAACGATTGAAAACGGACTTTTGGACAGGTTTTATAGTGCCCCAGGAATGGAGGAACGTATCGCCCAAATGAGCCAGGATATACTTGAAAACAAGATAAGTGCCTACGCGGCAGCAGACCAGCTGTTAGGATGATTTATCTGCATATTCCATATTGCCACAGAAAGTGTACTTATTGCGCTTTTTACTCCACAGTGACATCTATGGGGCGACAGGCGTATGTTGATGCCTTGTGTCGCGAGTTGGTGTCTCGGCGTCATTGTATGCAGCATCCGATTCGCACCATCTATTTCGGAGGTGGGACACCTACTATTTTGACCATACCTCAATTGGAACAGATTGTTGCCACAATAAGGGATAATTACGATTGTTCGGCACTGGAAGAGGTGACAATAGAGGCCAATCCTGAGGATTTGACCAAGGATTATCTTCAAGGGTTGAGGGAAGTGGGATTCTTTAATCGTTTAAGTATTGGGGTGCAGTCGTTTGATGATACTGATTTGCGGTTGCTAAATAGACGCCATGTTACAAAGCAATCAATTGAGGCTGTGTGTAATGCAAGAGAATTTGGCTTTAATAATATAAGCGTGGATTTGATATATGGCCTGCCCAATCAGACGTTAGAGAGGTGGCAAAAGAATCTGCTACAATTGGAACATTTGGAGGTGAGCCATCTTTCAGCTTACGCACTCACGGTTGAGGAGGGGACAATGTTGAAACGACAGATTGAAGAAGGGAAGGTTTCGATGGCTGATGAAAACATGGTCGTGCATCAATATCAAGTACTTGTGGAATGGTGTTCGGATCATGGTTTTGTACAATATGAGGTTTCGAATTTTTCACGTCCAGGCTCTTATTCCCGCCACAATAGTCGATATTGGAACCGCACACCCTATTTGGGAATAGGATCAGCGGCACATTCGTTCGATGGGACTTTTCGGCGTTGGAATGTGGCAGATGTGGACCGATATATTAAAAGTACATGTGCAGGTCCGATAGAGCATGAAGAAGAGGAATTGACGTTGAAGGATGCCCACAATGAGTATTTGATGACCGCTTTGCGGACAGTGGAGGGTGTGGATAAGAAAATGGTGGCAGGACCTTTTGCTGCTCGGCTGTGCAAGGATATTCAAAAGTATGTCTCGGCAGGTCTTATAGAGGAAACACAAACACATTTTCGCCCTACCCGAGAGGGGCTGCTTCATGCTGATGGTATGGCTGCCGATTTATTTGTATAATCCAGCGATATCTCCACCGCAATTGTCACATTTTGCACCTGTTACGCTTCTCATGCAATTGTTGATTTCGTTAAGGCGGAGATAGCCCAAGAGGGCGAAGATAATGGCTTCCTTGTAGTCGATTATTTCAGAGGAGGGCACGATGATACGGCAACTGGGCATAAGGGCTTGAATACGGCCAGTGAGATACTTGTTCTTGGCTCCGCCTCCAGTGACGAGCATACTGTTGATTCCACGACCTTTTACGGCTTGGATGATTTGTTTGGCGATATGTTCGGTAGTGGTGCAGAGAAGGTCGTTAGTTGAGAGGTTTTTGGATAAAAGAATGGGTTGAAAGTTTTCAACAAACCACTCTTTTCCAAGAGTTTTCGGCAAGGGAAGGCGATAATATTGCAGCGAGTCCATCTTTTCCAACAATTTCAAATCGAGCGAACCATTGCGGGCCATGAGACCATTGTGGTCGTATGCTTTGCCTTCACGATGTGCAAGTTGGTTCAAAGCCATGTTGCAAGGGCAGATGTCGAAAGCGACACGGCCATTTGTTCCGTCTTCAAAAGATATGTTGGCAATACCACCGAGGTTCAAGCAGGCGTCATAATTTCCAAAAAGAAGTCGATCTCCGATGGGTACCAAAGGGGCTCCCTGTCCACCTAAAGCCACATCGTGATTGCGGAAATTGAATACCACCTTTAATCCTGTTTCGGCAGCAATAGCGTCCCCGTCGCCTATCTGGGTGGTTAGTTGCAGGTGGGGTTGATGAAAGATGGTGTGACCGTGAGATGCAATGGCATCCACTGGGCCAGGGTGAAGTGTCCTAAAACGATTGACAATCTGCCCTATATAGTGTCCTAATTGCACATTGGCAAGGGCGTATTCGAGCGCACTTGTATGCTCCAAAGTCGAGAGACGTTGGACCCATTTGTCTGGGTAGGGGATGGTTTCGGCTGCCAAAAGGTCGAAACTATTGTCATGAATGTTGCAGTAGGCAATGTCCAATCCGTCAAGTGATGTTCCCGACATCAATCCGATGATATACATGGCTATTGTTTTGAATCTATAAGTTGGTGAATTGATGGCTCTGTCCAGCCGAGGCTGTCGATGAGACCGACAAAATAATCGTTGAAAATGGATACACCTTCGAGGTTGAGGTGGTTGCTGTTGGCAAAGTGTAAGGTGTCGCATAGAGGCAACTCGTGGTAGTAGAAAGGCCCGAGGTTTGCCATCGTGGCTTGGAATTGATCCATGTTTTTGAAAGAACTGCTCAACTGTTTTGAGTCCTGCACTTGGACTAAAATGTAAGGAATATTTCGCTCTCTGAACATGTCGATACATGCTTCAAGAGCCTCCATTTGTTCAGGCCGCATCTTGATGTTGCGATGGGGGTAACGTTTACGTTCAAACTGGTCTGCGGTGCTTTCCACAAAACCGCCAGGGAAATATGTACTGCCCATAAACACAGAGTCTTCGTGAAAGTTGTCGAGTCGGTGGCGTATTTTTTGATTGTAGATTGAGTATATCCAGGTGTTGACGCATTTCATATTTCGATGTCCCCAAGCCAACTTTGTGAGGTTGCAGCTAAGAGGGGCGTGCAACAAGAGGTCTACGGTGCTTTCCACTCCGTCGTTTTCCATAATGTCGGGATGTACTTCGAAAACAATATGTTTCGGATTCAGACTATCCAGATATTCTTGTAGCATGACGTGTGTTTGGAGTGGTGTTTGATTTGAAGAACCAAGATTGAAACATTTGAGGCCGAGATTTTGGTATACACGGACATCAAAAGTGCGGTAGCTGTGGGAGGAACCGAGGAAGAGTATGTCCACATCGTGGTAGTTGGCAATATCCTTTATGCGTGTGCATGTGTGGCTGGTGTTGCCCATTTGGGTCGTGGCGCTGCGAACCCATTTCATGTCACCCAAAAGACATATCAGCACCACATAGCCAAAAAGTGCTATGGGAAGAAAAATGGCAATATTTCGTACAAATTTTCTCATGGGCATCAGAATTGGAAATAGATGAAAGGCATTTCGTTAGTGGTCATGTATGCCCCAATCATGAAGAGGATGATAATGTATCCGCTCCAGCGAAGCCATCGTTGGCGAGGTTGGCGGGCGAACTCGTGTGCCTCGTTGCGGTTGATCCATTCCACAACCATGAGCAAGGTGATGGAAATGGCGAGAATCCAGCCGTCCATGGGTGAAGAAATCCAAGGTGTCCCTTCAAAGAAATGGGTGAACATGAGTCTGATGTATTCCCAGGCGTCTTCGATACTGTCGGCTCGAAACAGAATCCATCCTAAAGCAGCTAAAAGGAAGGTGGTAACCATCTGCACAAGTTCCACCAAAGAGGGAAGAACTCGCCCAGAGGCCACTGTGTTGGTGTACTTGCGGTTCTTGCCCAAGAGGATAAGGGGTAGAAACAGCAGCGCGTGGAAGGCACCCCAAGCCAAGAAGGTCCAGTTTGCCCCATGCCACATTCCGCTTATGAGGAAGATGATGAAAGTGTTCAGCACCACCCTCATCTTGGGCACGCGACTGCCTCCAAGAGGGATGTAGATATAGTCGCGGAACCAAGTGGTGAGCGAGATGTGCCAACGACGCCAAAACTCGGCAATATCGCGGCTGAAATATGGCACATTGAAGTTTCGCATCAGTTTGATTCCAAAGAGTTTTGCACAACTTATGGCAATATCGCTGTAACCCGAGAAGTCGCAGTATATCTGAATCGAGAACAGTATGGCTGCCACGGGCATGGATGATCCCGGGTACCAGTCGGGGTGGGCAAAAATTGTGTCGACATAGTTGGCGCAGCTATCGGCCACGACCATCTTTTTGAAAAAGCCCCACAACATCTGTCGCAAACCATCTACAGCCACGCCATAGTCAAACTTGCGAGGCTTTTCGAATTGCGGCAATAGGTTTGTGGCACGTTCTATAGGACCTGCCACCAATTGGGGAAAGAAACTGACGTATGCGAAAAATGCGATTATGTCGCGTGTGGGGGCAAGTTTGCGGCGATAGACATCGATGCTGTAGCTCAATGCTTGGAAGGTGTAGAACGAGATGCCCACAGGAAGGATGAGGTGCAGAAGCAATCGGTCGCTGCGTCCTCCGAGGAACGCATCGGCAAACGATTGTGCAAAGAAATCGTAGTACTTGAACAGCCCCAATATGAGTAGGTTCAAAATGATGTTGGCCCACATAATTCCCTTTCTCGGAGTGCGTTCCAGAAGCCTCCCCGAGATGTAGCTGCACAGCGTGGTGAAAGCTATCAACAGCAGAAAACGCCAATCCCACCACCCGTAAAACAGATAGGAGGCGGCCACCACGAACATGTTCTGCCATCGAAGACTTTTGTGCAGAAGCCAATAGATGCCAAAAACGAGCGGTAGGAAGATGATGAATTCTATTGAGTTGAAAAGCATGTGTTATTATGGGGTTTATATCATTTCGTTGTTGCATAGAAAAGGCACCCCAAAGGGAGCCTTTTCTGTACATAATATGTTATGTGTATGATTTAGCGAGCAATAGGGGTGATGCTGCTGCCATCGTAGTTCACATCGAAAGTGATGTTTTCGTACCAGCCGTTCAGACTCCAGGTGTACTGAAGGATGGGGTTGACGGTAGTGCTGATGGTTTTGTAAAGATTGGTGAGTTGGCCCAACATGATGCTGGAAACTGACCAGTTATTCCACAACTCGAAACCCTCGGGCTGATCATTTAAGAATTCTTCGGTAGAATTATACACTTCGGCGAGGAAGTTCATCACATCGAAATCGTCCATGTCTTCATAAACAACGGGATTATCCATCTCGATAGCTTTGGCAAGCAGATGCACAAGCGATTTGTTGAGGCTGACACCCAGCACGCTTAGGACGTTGTTGCCGAGGTGGGTGTAGAGGTCGGTGACGGCCTCCGAGCTGTCGCGGGAGAGGCTGATGGTATAGGTGCCGGTTTCGGTCAGGGTGATGTCGGTGGGGGTGCCGTATTTGAGGCCGCATTGGGCATCGAAAATGGTCATGCCGCTGTAGTCCTCATAACTCGGGACGAAAACGTATTCAGCCGCATTGTCTTTGGCAACAATGCCACCGTAAGCCGCGAAAATGGAGGGCGATTTCAGTGTCAGAGTGTCGCCATTGGTTGAAGCCACCAAGGGGTAACATCCGAAAGCACAATGGGAGGCCGCTTCGATATCGTTGATTCTCTTGTTGGCAATAGTGGCGACATCGTTCATAACAGCGTTGAGGGCCGAAGAAAGTTCGGTGTTGGTAGTGTCGGTGAGGTTACGTTTGGCGGCAATAGCTTGCTGTACAGCAGAGACCAGGGCACTGAAGTGACTGGACTGATTGATAATCTGCACCAAACGGTTATAATCGTCATCATAGACGGGGCCGAACATCGGATGGTAGGTTACCAATGCTTCGGCGGTGCTTTGGACGGTGATGTTGATGCTGTTGCCTTCGCTCAGAATGCCGCGATACATCATCAGCAGGTTGTTGTCCTCATCGGTTACAACGACGAACTGGGGTTTGCTGTTCATCAAGGCATCGATGGAAAATGTGTTGCCATCGGCATTGACACAGGCCTCAATAGTTTGGACTTTCAGTGTGCTGGGCAGCGTGGCATTGCCTGGGTCGATGGTGCCGGAGAATGTTTTGTTGCTTTGGCCGCTAAAGACGATATCACTCTCGCAGCTCGACATGGCGAACATCGTGGCGAGGGCCAAAATGGTCAGAAAAAATTTGTTTTTCATAATAATTTGTTTTTATTGATTCTACTTTTTGAATTTGCAAATATACATAATATTTTTGTATTATCAATATTTTTTAGAAAAAATTTTTATTAAAACAATTTTATCTTACCATGCCATTGTCGTAGCCTCCGTTTTGGAGGGTCTTTTCACTCTTGTTGTATTCTTTGCCGTAATCCATCTGCCAGGTGAGGCCGAGCACAATACTGTTGCCATTGTTTTGAGTCCAGTTGGTGTGTCGGTATGGGTGTACTTCGCTGAGGTTGATGGTCTCGTATTTGTATCCGTCG
>JAZUFY010000106.1:0-8104 GCA_045640925.1 Bacteroidales bacterium | reverse complement strand
GACACCGTGGAGGAAGAACCCGCGATTTTGCCCCGATCCTCCATAACCTTCATCATGGGTGAAGACAATTCGGTTTACAACCAGTATTACACCCTGGCGAATTACTATTATCGCCTTTCGCCCGAGGAACGCACCGAGGTGGTTGTGGACAACCTTACAGCGCTGAGTCAGGTGCTGGAATACCTGCAAGAACACCCCGCCGAAGACGGACGTCCCTACGGATTGATAAACGTGGTAAGTCATGGCAACGAGTTCATCGACCTACAGATGAAGGTAACGCCTCGCGGACAGCGTACCTCGGTGGCAGCACTCCGTGAGGCGTTGAAGAAAGGACGGCTCACACCTCCCGACAGCCTTGTGGTGGATAGTGCCACGGTGGTGTTCCTTCATGGTTGTGCCGTGGGCAACAATCAGGAACTGCTCGACCTTTTGGCAGAAGCCTTTGGTGGGGGAGGAGTAACGGTGAAGGCTTCAAAACTGTTTGAATATTACGCATACCTGTCTCAGAACAAGAACCCGCAATCGGTGCGGCACTACTATGCTCAGACATGGTACGCCTTCTACCATCCCGACTCAACGGTTGATGAAAACGACTTTGTGAGACAACTCTCGCGTCGCTATCCCAAAGCGGGAGTGAATTGGCGCGAAGGATTGCGTCGTCGCTTCCAAGACGACCCCTCGCAACTATATCATTTCAGTTTCATGGTGCCGTGCCTGTGGGAAGAGATGTATGGATCGCCGAGCGAATTGCCTTCGGTGAATAGTCGTCAGAAACGCAAAGAATGGGTCGATAGCCATCCGCGGTTTCGCAAAATGCTGTCGCAAACCCATATCCCACAGGAATACTTCCAGGTGAAATTCTACAAACAGGCCTATCTGTTGGACAACGACAGTATCGCCATGGGTTTCCGTGTGAAAGCTCGTGCAGGGGTGGTGTGCCTGATACGTCCCCTTACAGTCACCGATACCACCGGTTGCCCCTATATGCCTTACCTCCCAGCCGACACCGACACCAGCATCTTCGCCTTCGCAAGAGCCGAGTGACTTACTCGCACAAACTCAGATGCCCCTTTTCTATTGACTGTGGGTATAGGAATTTACGATCCTTGTCGGCAAATTTCACGATGATATATCTCTCGTCAATCGACATCACAATACCCTCGCCGAAACTTTTGTGTAATACCCTGTCGCCAACCTCGATGCCTTCATCGCCACCTGCCTCTTCACTTTTTTTCTCCATAGAATTCTCTTCTACTTCGCTCGCGGTGCCTCTATCCTCAATGATTTTTGTATCTATGGCAGTATCCCAAAGACCGATGATTGTGCCTGTGTCTGCGTCAATACCCGTGTACGAAAGGCTTGCCATTTCGTAGCGTTTAAACTTATATACGGCATCGTTCATCAATTCGTTGTTGAACACCCCGAGGCTCACCAGCAATTCAAAATCCTTTAGTGTCAAACCTGTCACCTTGCGGAAAAGATCTGGCTCCAACTGGTTGATGACATCTTTCAGACAATATTCGCGATAGTCGGTCAGATACATAAACACCGGTATCCGGGTGGCAAACTTGATAAGTTTTTCCTGAATCTCTTTGCGTTTGCTTTTGTATGCCTTCTCCTCCTCGCTCAGCTCCTTCCGTTCTTTGGACGTAAGGACATCTGCTTTCTCCCGCTTGGTCTTTTTCACATGCTCGCTCTTGTTGATGATGGTTTCGATGTCGGTGTTGAGCGATCTGAATCCTTCGATGCTCATCAATGCATTCATGGCCTCAGGGCTGCTCATCAGCCTTTGCAACGTGGCATTGTCCACATTCACCAGCAGCGCACTTTCCCACCGTCGTGCCAATAATGTGGCCGTGGTGCCACTCATAGCCATGTCGAGAATGCCTGCAGCGTCTATCTCCTTCATGCTGCTGCCGTCGTATGCCAGTATGGGCAGAAATTTGATAAACTCCTCCACCTTCTTCTCGGGATTGCTCTCGTTCACGTTCAGCTGGCAGCTGTATTCCTCCACCTGTCGCAAGGCCCTGTTGGGGGCGAAATCGAAAACATAGCATGTCGGCTTCAGCACCACCTCCTTGCCCTCCTCGTCTTTCGTCGTCCAGGGCGACTGCACACGGAAAGCCGTCTGAAAATAGGTCTCGGGACTTTTGGTGTTGCGCAACATCAGTATGCCCGACCAAGGCTTCACCGTCACCCCTGTCGACAGTTTGCCGCAACTCAGGGTGATGGTCTTTGTCTGTTGCGGATTGCCCATGGCGTTGTATACGGGTTCCACCGCCTTGGCGCCCATGCCTGCCGCATTGCCTGCCGCCACAATGATCCTATAGTCGTGGAAGAACCTGTTGCAGGGTTTCTTCAGCAGACGTTCCATTGCTTTACATGCCGCCACGCTGGGCAGAAACCAGAAAGTGTGTTGCAGATAACTCACCAGCCGTATGTCGCTAAAAGGCATCGGTGGCTTCTCTTTGCCCTGTTTCAACTCGCTCACGATGTTCTCGGTATAGCTGCCGCGTATCAGGTCGAGCCATTTCTGCACATATTCCTCGTGAATAAAATCCTCGCCTTCGGCCTTGAAAAACTCGTTCAAATCAAACTCGTCAAACTCCCCTTGTATGGCCACCTCGATGATGCTGTCCGGCATCTGATAGGTGAGCATCACCATCTTGGGCAACGATTGATAGGGGTTGTCCTCGCCCTGCCATGCCTCTTTGGCGCGTTGCTCGTCGCTGTATGTCCAGTTGCAAATCTGCTCCTCAATAAACTCGCCGCTCGAAATGGCGCGGAAAGGGGTGCCGCTGAGGTAGAGGTAAGCCTTCGTGTTCAAAGGCATCAGACCTTCGTCATACAGCTCCCTGATCTCCAACGACTTTTTATCGTCGTCTTCGGCCATCATCTCCTCCACCTCCAAGGCTCTGCCATACGCCAGGTCCTTCTTCTCATAAAACTCCTTGGCGTTCTTGCCCCAGGCACCATAGTGGTATTCGTCCAGCACTATGCAATCCCAATCCACCGTCTTCAGCCATTCGTTGGTGACTTTGATGCCTCCAGCGTCGTTCTTGCCCAGCACATCCTGAAACGAGGCGAAGCACACAAAAGGCTTGCGCTCATTGATGTAGTTGAACTCCCTGTCCTCTTGTTTTTCGCAAAACTGCCATCCTGCAAAATCCACATGTCCTGCCAGGTCGTCCTTCCAAGCCGTCTTCACGGCGGGTTTGAACGTCAGCACCAGCAGCCGTTTCCACCCCATCCGTTTTGCCAGCTGGTAGGTGGTAAACGTCTTGCCGAAACGCATCTTGGCATTCCAAAGAAAATGGGGCGTCAAACCGCGATTGGAAGGGTCTTCGGCAAAACGGCGGAAATATTCGGCTGTGGTGGACACAAAGCGTTCCTGCTCGGGCCTCATGCCGAAAGTTTGTGTGCGTTGCAGCAGGGTGTTGCTGCCCATCTGAGCCGAACGCACAGCTTGTGCCACCTGAGCCAGCGTGCAGCGGAACCACTCGCCTTCGGGGTTGGCAATATGGGCGGAGCGGAGGATGGGGTGGACGGCGTTCTTGTCGGTGAAAGTTGTGCCGTCGTGGCGCATGGCGCTCCAGCGGCCGAGGATGCGGTAGCGGGTGCGGGAGGTGAGGTTTTGTTCTTTCACGCGTTCCTCCACGCTGCGGGTGGTGTAACCCACCTTGATAAGGCCTTCGTGTCCGGCCACGCCGATGTGCTCGTATGCATAAATCATCGGCTGCTGCTCCACTTTCGAGAGCAAGAGTTCTTCTTTCGCCATAGTCGTTGTTCGTTATGGCGTTCGTGTGAAATAATTTGTAATGAGTGGGATTATTCGTGGTAGAGAAGGCTGTCAACGACGTGATGCGAATTTTGAATGAATGAATGCTCTCAGATGCTGTTCAAATTCTTCCAAAGTCATATACCCTTCAGCTATTTCCTCCTCCGAGATTACTGATTTTTCCAAAGCCAGATTACGCTCTATTTCAGCGTGGGGTTGTGGCTGCGCATAAAAATGAGAATCTACCGCAGGTGCAACATACACGGTTTCGGGTTCAGCCGCCGAAGGAGTGGGCGTGGTTTCGTTGACGTACTTTTTATTCATATTACATATTAACGATAAAACACGTACTTTAGTGTATTCCACTCAAAAAAAATATTTCAAAGAACGCTCAGGTTGTTTCGATTTTTTTATGGCGTTCGTGTGAAAATAAAGAAAAGATTACATTTGGGCAATAAACCGTTGCACTTGTTCTTTCAATGGTTGGAGGCTATTTTTATATTTGTCTCGTTCAGGCTCTCTCATAAATCAAGATTTTATCTTTTTCGGCAGTTGCGGCAGCGTAGGGCTTCAGAGCCCCCTCTTGCACCAGGTCGACTTCTATACCCAGCAGCTCTTTCAACTCTGTGTACATTTTGGCATACTTCATCAAGCCTATATGTGCATCTTGGTCGAAAGCCACCATGATGTCGATATCGCTTTCCGAGGTCTGTTCTCCTCGAGCCACGGAGCCAAAAATCCATGCCTTCACCACAGGTTGGCTTGCAAAGTATTTTCGGATAATATCAATCAACGATTCATTCATCACCTATATAAACGAACAAAATGTCGATTTATTGCCTTAACAATGTAATATTTTCAATTATTTCAAAGAACGCTCAGGTTGTTTCAATTTTTTTATGGCGTTCGTGTGAAATAATTTGTAAATCGGCGGGGGTGGTTACTTGAACAAATCTGAATGTGTGCCAGTATTCAGCATCAACAGGATCAGTTTATTTGTCTGACATCAGTGCGTTGAACATCTCTTCTGCGCTATTCCAAGAGGATATGCGTCCGGCTGCCGCGTCATCCAAAGCCTCTTCGATGCCTGTTTTGTGGCTTCGGCAGGATTTGATAGTTACGCCTTCCATGCTGCTCAGTACTTTGCGTAAGCTGGGGAGCAGGGCAGGGTTGTCAATCGAAAGAGTCAGTTCGGTCATAACTTATATTTTTTATGCTATAACGCGCAACTGATGTTATTTATTGTGTCGATTTACAAATATTATTTCAAAGAACGCTCAGGTTGTTTCAATTTTTTATACAGCATCTCATCCGTCCAAGAATAAATAAATTCTTGGATGAGGACAGGTTTTCGATTGCAGTAAATCTTCTTTCGCCATAGTCGTTGTTCGTTATGGCGTTCTTTGAAAAATAAGGGAAATCAGCAGTTGTTTTAGTGATTCAACAAACTGTGTACGGCATCTGCCACCAACACGCACGTTTCGCCATCCGCATCCGTGCATATTTCGTATGCAAAGTGGAAATCCTCACACAGAAATTCTCTGTAGCCGGCCTCGACCCAATCTGTCCTAACCCTGGCATACCCGTAAGCCTCGGGGAAGATGGAGAGAAAATTCAGCGATTCAAACAGCCTCTCTATCTTCTTCACCACCACAGCTTCGTCCAACGAA
The DNA here is from genome assembly GCA_045640925.1 of Bacteroidales bacterium. Classification (GTDB taxonomy): domain Bacteria; phylum Bacteroidota; class Bacteroidia; order Bacteroidales; family P3; genus Colimorpha. The sequence goes on along the minus strand of JAZUFY010000106.1, from coordinate 2,656 downwards.
GGATGTCGTGTCAGAGCTTGGGCATAGAATTCCAGCACTTCATGCCTGGCTTTCTCGCTGACGATAAGCCTCATGATTTTGGATGGTAAAAATTATGAACCATGTCAAGAAGCTCGCCTTTCAACTCGTCGAGGGTGACGCACGAAGAGCACTCTTCCGTTGTCATCTGCCTGTGGGCGGGGTGTTCTTCTCGGCGGATCTGGTACGCTATCTCGGGTTCATTTGCCATGATAGGCTCATCGCTGCCAGTAATGTCTTTTGCCATAGTCATCTTTTTACCTATAACGTAGGAACACTACTTTTATTGTGCTGCCCAGCTGATTATTCTGCAATTTTTTCAAAGAACGCGATAGTAATCTATATTATTGTTAGTTTCATTTATTCCATGGGGCGGATCATGCTTTCGATGAAAGCTATTTCCTCCTCCGTCAATTTGTATTTCTTGTAAAGCATCTCATCCGTCCAGGGATGGGAGAAGTCTTGGATGGGGACGAATTGGTATACTTTTTGAGTTGCATCTTGAGATATCTTCCTCAGTGATACTAAGAAGCGAAAGAACCTTGTGCTGATATATGATATTGCATTCATTGTTTGAAGTTGGCTTTGGAATGGTCCAATCGCAATATATGTTTCAGTACATATGGTATTAATATCTCCAAACAAAGGTTTATTGATTATTTGATGAGGATAATCATCTCCAGCATTATAAGCTTTGGTAATAAATATTTTGTATTTGTCTATTAATTCAAGGTTCTTTTCAATTAAACTTTTTGGATAATATGCAGTTCCACCTCTTTTATACAATATGCAATCCTGATCCATCTTTTCCTTTTTACCTTCAATATTAGTTGGTAAACCAAATGGACGTCGTGAACTCACTATACTTGCGAATGTGACTTCGTTATTTTGTAAGACTTTGTTTAATATCTCAATTGAAATTTGTTGCCTTATGAATATGTCATTATCTCCAACTTTTAAGAATCTTTTTGAATGTGAGATGTTGTTTCCTGTTGAATGTGTTGTGATTTCACACTCTCCATGATAATCCCTTGACCATAAAAAATAACAAACGCCACCTTTGATTTCTACTCCTGTCCCAAAACAATCTACAGCATTCAAAAAGTCAACCAAATATTGTATTCTTTGATCCGATATCATTGTTTCTCTGAATTCATCCAATCCTTTCCCTCCAGCGAACCATCTAGCAGGTATAATCATAGAAAGATATCTTGGATTTAATTTCTTTGCTTGTTCTACAAATCGGTGATATAGAGGTATTGCACTTGCACTATTTCCTCCGTCACTCAACTGATACGGCGGGTTTCCTATAATGACATCAAATTTCATATTAAAGATTCTTTCGGGGTTGTCGGTATGAATAAATTGATAGGCGTATTGCTCGGAGGCTTCGCCTCGGTCGTACACCTCTTGGCTGGCTCCGCAGTAGCGGCATTTGCCTCTCTCCCATGTGTGGTGCAGCGGGGTGTAGCGCAGGTTGCCCTCGGGGGTGTCGAAATGGCTCACGCTGTGTTCGCCGTCGGCATGTTTGCTGCAATAGAGGCTTCGGCGGCTCAGGAGGCTTGTCAGCTCCGTGATGGCTATGCCGAACACCTGATGGTGCATAATGTGGTCGATACGCTCGCGACGGTCGGGAATGACGTTTTGCAAACCTCTGTCCAAACGCTTCACTATCTCACGCAGAAAGACGCCACTCTTGCAGAAGGGGTCGAGGAAAGTTGTCTTGGGGTCGGAGAACAACTCCTGTGGCAGAAGGTCGATCATCTGGTTGGCCAAAGTGGGAGGGGTGAACACCTCGTCGTTGCTCAAGTTGGCCAAGCAGTTGAGCACATCGGGATTGTAACTATTGTTCTCCATAACGCTCCTTGTTTAGTTCCAGAAAATATACGGGTGCAAAGGTGGCACAAGGCACATCGCTGAACAGGTCGGCCTCGCTGCTGTCGCCCACCAGATAGCTGAACTCATAATCCCTGCGGTTCATCATGCCGCCCCCTATCATGCTCCATTCGCTCACCACAATCCACTCCTCGGGCTTGTCGGCTCGGTGATAACTGAGGGCATCGCCCTGGATGATGTTCTTGCCTAAAAGGAAACGCACACTCGCTATGCACTCCGCCTTGCAGCGGTCGTGGAAGAGTTGCTCGTACTGCTCCACAAAATAGCTCAGCAGCCGCTTGCGGCATGCTTCGGCATTGTCGGCCAAAAGTTCTATGCCGTAGATTGACGATACAGCCAGCACGGCATTCTGCTCGTACTGCAACTGCGTATATTGCTTGGCTTCGACCCTTTGGCGGCACACGGCCAGTTTTCGCCTGAGAATCTCTATCAGGAAATTCCCGTCGCCGCAGGCGGGTTCGAGAAAACGCGAGTCGATACGCTCGGTTTCCTGCTTCACCAAGTCGAGCATGGCGTTAACCTCGCGGGGATTGGTGAACACCTCGCCATGGTCGGCCACGCGCTTTTTTGATTTGATTTGGCTGCCCCTGTCGGGAGCAGACATGTTTTCGTTCATCTGCGCCTTGTGTTAGTGCGAGTGCTTATCATTCAGGCTTACGGGCAGCAGGGCATCAAAAAAAGCGCGGAACTTGTGATTATCCACGCTCTGAGGCCCTAGGAACTGCCCGTTGTCATTGATAAG
>JAZUFY010000105.1:0-17179 GCA_045640925.1 Bacteroidales bacterium | reverse complement strand
CTCGCTGCCGCCAAATACCGCGACCAAATCCGCGACATGCAGCAAGCCCTCGAAGATGCAAGATAAGCACCCTTTATAAGGCTGTTCATAAACAGCCAAGCAAACTCACTCTGGCAGAATAATCAACTTCTTTGCTGAATCAATACTGATGCAATTTTTATTAAGTAATTGCGTTGTCGTCAAAACATTCCCGAGAACGGGGTATTGTTTTACTTCGATGCCTTTCGGCAATTCTTTTCGGGGCTTCGTCCCTCAGCCCCTCTGAGGATTGCCTCCAATCATCTCAGACCCCGAGCTTAAAACTACAAAATGAGTGAACGCTCAAGAAATAGTTGTTACTCGGAGAGGGCAAGGCGAAGCCCGAGGTTGTAGTCACGGAAGGAGGGGGTAACGTCGTAGCGATAAGAAACGCGACAGCGCCTCGCATTGAAGTTCCAACTGCCGCCACGGTTCACGCGGCTCGGCACACTATTAGGACCCTTGGGATTGGTCTGGGTGGAAGAACTGTAACCTCCATACCAGTCCTGACACCATTCCCACACATTGCCGCTCATGTCGTATAGACCCAGCTCGTTGGATGACTTGGTTCCCACAGGGTGCGTTGCGCTGCCGCTATTATCACCATACCACGCCACATCGCCAAGTGTATTGCTGCCGCTGTATTTGTAGCCTCGGCTTTTGCTGCCACCTCGGGCGGCATACTCCCACTCCGCCTCAGTGGGCAGGCGGAAGTTCCTGCCCGTAAGACGGTTCAGTTTGCTGACAAACTCCTGGCAGTCGTCCCAACTCACTTGTTCCACAGGCAGGTTGTCGCCCTTAAAACGGCTCGGGTTGCTGCCCATCACCGCCTTCCACAAGGCCTGCGTCACCTCCGTCTGTCCGATGTAGTAACTCGAAAGCGTGACGCTGTGGGCAGGCTTTTCGTCGCTATCGGCATCGCTGCCCTGCTCCGAGGTGGCACCCATGGTGAAGGTGCCGCCTTCCACATACACCATCTTGTATTCAACATTACCAACCCTCAGCGTTCCGTTTTGATAACTTGCTGTCGTTTCTGGTTTGTCGCATGCTATGTTTTTTTGTGCCATCACATCAACCGTAGTGAAACTCAGCAGAAAAAGCAGTAATCCTATCAACATTTTCTTCAACATGGCACGAAATTTATTTCAACATTGATATAACGTCAAAAAGCAAAGAATATTGTATAAGTGATGATAAAAAACATCAAAGAACTAACAGGTAATAAGATGAAATGTTGCTATGCTTCCCCTATCCTTGCGATATGGTTCCGATATGATTCCGATATAATTCCGATATATAGGTCGGAAGCATATCGGAAGCATATCGGAGGCATATCGGAAGCATATCGGAAGCACAGCGAGGATTCTACGGAGCCTCTTCGGTTTGAAAGGGGAAAATGAAGGACGGATTTTTTGCATGGGGACATAATAGAAGTGATTTCTTTGCGTTATTATTTATTATCATTGAAAACAAAATATTATGAATAGAATTATCAAGAGTGCTATTTTTATGACTATCGTAGCCACCACAGCGCCCGCTATCGGGCAGAACACCAATCCTTTGCTGCAAGATTGGAACACCCCGCACCAGACCCCACCCTTCAGCCAAATCCGCAACGAGCATTATGTGCCCGCCATGCGCCAGGCCATCAAAGAGGCCGAGAAGGCGGTGGACAACATCGTAAAACAAAAGGATGCCCCGACTTTTGAGAACACCATCGTGGCCATGCAGAAGGGAAGCGACAATTTGGAACGCATCAGCGGCCTGCTGTTCAACCTCAACGAGTGCCACACAAATGCCGAGATGCAGGAGATTGTGATGAAGCTTTCGCCCGAACTGACCCGTTTCTCGAACAGTATCAATATGAACGAGAAGCTGTTTGCCCGCGTGAAGGCTGTTTACGACCAAAGAGACCGCCTCAACCTCAACACCGAGCAGCGCACCCTTTTGGAGGAGACCTACAAGGGGTTTGTGCAAAACGGTGTGAACCTCACGGGCAAGGACAAGAAGCTGTATGCCAAGAACAGCGAGCGCCTCGCCGAGCTTTCGCAGCAGATGAACCAGAATGTGCTGGCCGACAACAACGACTATATCCTTCACATCACCGACAAGAAAGACCTCTCGGGCCTGCCCGAGAACGTGATTGCTGCCGCCCGCCAGGAGGCTCAGGACCGCAATATGGAGGGCTGGGTGTTCACGCTGGCATACCCCTCTTTCGGGCCTTTCCTCACTTACGCCGACAACAGGGATTTGCGCGAGCAGATTTGGAGAGCTTACAATAGCCGTGGCAATCGTGGCAACAAGAACGACAATAATGAGGTTATCCGCGAGATGACCCACCTTCGCTATCAGCAGGCCAAACTGCTGGGGTACAACAATTATTGCGAGTATGTGCTGAGCGACCGCATGTGCGAGACTCCGCTTCAGCTGGCCAATTTCTTTGAGCAGTTGCTCTCGGCTTCGTTGCCATTTGCCCAGCAGGATTTGGCAGATGTGAGCGCCTACGCCATGAAGATGGGTGCCACATTGCCGCTACAGCGTTGGGATTTCTCGTATTACAGCGAGAAACTGAAACAGGAGAAATATGATTTTGACGCCGAGTTGCTCCGCCCCTATTTCCAGCTGGAGAAGGTGCGCCAAGGCATCTTCGACCTCTATGGCCGCCTGTATGGTCTTACGTTCAAGGAGGCAAACAATATCGAGGTGTATCACCCCGATGTGAAAGTGTATGAGGTGTTTGACGGCAGTCGTTTCATGGGTGTGCTGTACCTCGATATGCACCCGAGAGCCAGCAAACGCAGCGGTGCCTGGATGACCGAGTTCCGCGGCCAGAGCAATATGGACGGCAAACAGATCCGCCCCTTAATCCAAGTGGTGTGCAATTTTTCCAAGCCCGTGGGCGACCAACCCGCATTGCTCAGTTTTGACGAGGTGGAGACCTTCATGCACGAGTTTGGTCACGCTATGCACGGTATGCTTTCCGACTGCACCTACCCCAGCACAAGCGGTACCAATGTGAAGCGCGATTTCGTGGAGCTGCCCTCACAGGTGATGGAGAACTGGTGCTACGAGTCGCAGTTCCTCAACACTTTCGCCCGCCACTATCAGACGGGAGACACCATCCCTGGTGAATATATCCAGAAAATCAAGGCTTCGGAGAAATACTTGGCAGGATGGCTCTGTGTGCGCCAACTCAGCCTCGGTTTGGTCGACTTTGCCTTCCACACCCTGACCAAACCCATCGAAGGCCCCATCGAAGATTATGAACGCCTGCACATGAAGGAGCTGCTGCCTCCCGTGAAAGGTGCCAACACCAGCACCGCCTTCACCCATATCTTTGCAGGAGGCTATGCCTCAGGATACTATGGCTACAAATGGGCCGAGGTGCTTGATGCCGACGTGTTTTCCAAATTCAAACAGAACGGCATCTTTGACAAGGCCACCGCTGAGGCTTTCCGCAGAGAGGTGCTCTCGAAAGGTTCTACGCAGCATCCCGCCATCCTGTTCCGCAACTTTATGGGCCGCGACCCCAACATCAACGCCCTGATGGTTCGCTGCGGATTTATCGAAGAAGTGCAGAAAGCCCCGAAACTTGACTAAACTAATTATTGTGGAGAATGGGGGCGGAACTCTTATCTACCAAACATTTAAACCTTTGATACCATGAACGATATCTACGCCAAACAAATATTGAAAATCTTTGCCAACAACCCGTTTGACTCTTTTAATCACAAACAGATTGCCTCACGGGTTGGGGCACACGACAAGGGGAGCCGCCAATTGGTGCTGTCCACGATTCAGGAACTGGCCGAAGCCAAGATTCTGGTAGAGGACGACAACGCCCGTGGCAAATTCAAGATCAACCCCAAGAATATCAACGACGATTTGCTGCCGCAGAACTACCTTGTCGGCACCATCGATATGAAACAAGGGGGCAAAGCATACGTGATTCCGCAAGATGAGGAACGCGAGGATGTGCAAATTTCCCCCAACAACACACGTCATGCCCTCCATGGCGACACGGTGAAGGTGCTCATGTTCCCTCAACGAAAGATGCACAAGCCAGAAGGTCAGGTGGTTGAGATACTTCAACGTGCCAAGACCCGTTTTGTGGGCATCATTCAAAAGCAGGACCGTTTTGCCTTCATGGTGAGCGACAGCCGCACGATGGTAGTGGATATCTTCATACCGCTCAACGACCTCGCAGATGCTGAGGACGGAGAGAAAGTTCTGGTTGAAATGACCGACTGGCCCGAGCGCATGAACAACCCTGTGGGCAAGGTCATCAAACGACTGGGCCGCCCTGGCGACAATAATGTCGAGATGCAATCCATCTTGGCCGAGTACGACTTTCCTTTGGATTTTCCCAAAGCCGTAGAACGTGAGGCCGAGAATATCGCCCTCCCTTCCGAGGCAGACTTTTCTGGTCGCAAAGATTTCCGTAAAACGACCACCTTCACCATCGACCCCGCCGATGCGAAGGATTTTGACGACGCCCTCTCTTTCCGCATGATGAAGAACGGTAACTTTGAGGTAGGTGTCCATATCGCCGATGTTTCACACTATGTCAAACAAGGCACGGCCATCGACCACGAGGCTTACGCACGAGGCACAAGTGTCTATCTTGTAGACCGCACGATACCTATGCTGCCCGAGAAACTTTGCAACGGAGTATGCTCGCTTCGCCCGAATGAGGACAAACTCTGTTTCAGTGTGGTCATGGAAATGGACAGCCAGGCACAGGTGTTGAAGGCTTGGATGGGCAAAAGTGTCATCAATAGCGACCAGCGCTATTGCTATGAGGAGGCGCAAGCCCTTATTGACGGCACCGCCGATCACGAGCCCTCCCCCACCGATACCGCCATTCTCGAACTTCACAAACTGGCCACAATCTTGCGCGAACAACGTTATAAGGATGGTGCCATCAACTTTGAGAGTCAAGAGGTGAAATTCCAACTTGACGAGAACGCCAAACCTATCGGTGTATATATCAAGGAGTCAAAGGAAGCCAACTGGCTCATCGAGGAGTTTATGTTGCTGGCTAACAAGAAAGTGGCGGAGAGAATAGGCTCTGTTCAAAAGTCGGGTGAGAAAGGTTACAAAACGGAAAAGCCCAAGACTTTTGTCTATCGTGTTCACGACGAACCCAATCCCGAAAAGTTGAACACTTTTGTTGAATTTGTCAGCAAGCTGGGCTTCAAAATGAAGATTGGCTCACGCCAAGCATTGGCCCACAGCTATAACAACCTGTTTGAGACCATCGCTGGTCGCGGAGAGGAATATATGATTGACAATATTGCAATCCGCACCATGTCGAAAGCCTATTACAGCACCGAGAATATCGGGCACTACGGATTGGGCTTCTCTTTCTATACTCATTTCACCTCCCCCATCCGACGCTACCCCGACCTCATGGTGCACAGATTATTGGAACACTATCTGTTAGGTGGAGCCTCGGCCAGCACCAACGAGTATGAGGAATATTGCAAGCATTGCTCTTTGATGGAAAAGAAAGCCGCCGATGCGGAACGTGCCAGTGTGAAATACAAGCAGGCCGAATACCTCAGCGACAAACTTGGTCAGACCTTCCCCGCCCTCATTTCGGGCGTAAGCAAATGGGGTATCTATGCTGAAATTGAAGGCAACAAATGCGAAGGCATGATACCTATCGGAAGCCTGCGAGGCGACTACTATATGCTTGATGAAGACAATTACCAGGTTATCGGTCGTCGCTATGGCAAATGCTACAAGCTGGGTATGCCCATAACGATTCGAGTCAAAGGGGTTGATATGTTGAAGAAACTCATTGACTTCGAGTTAGTCGAGGATGTGGAAGAACCCGAATACCCTGATTCACATCAAGGGAACCGTCGTCACCAATCAGACGACCGAAAATCCAAATCGCCCAAGCATCCCAAAGAAAGATCTTCCAAACCTAAAGGCAAATCCTCAACCAGAGACAAAGGCAAGCCCCATTCCAAGAAGATCTCAAAACCATCTAAGAAAAGAGCCGAAAAGAATTAACACACACAAAAGCGGCTGAGTTGTCACTCAGCCGCTTTTGTGTGTATCATTTCAAGTAAGAAATTTCTATCAAATTCATAGCGATTACTTCAGAGCTACTTTTTTTTTATAACTCACTGATTCTCTCATACTGCATGAAGCATGAATGGGACATGAGAGGAACAATAGTGGGAGAATAGGCGAACAATCTCAATTTTCGGTATCCCGAAAGCCACCATTTTCGCGTCCGTTTTCGGTTCAAATAAGCACTTTTTCCGCCATGCTTTGTTTCAAAACCTTTTTTCAAAGTCTCCAAAAATGAAAAAAACACCCGTTTTTGCCCATTCATCGGCAACACCCTTTTCCGCACCCTCATTTCCGCTTCCCAAACATCGCTTCCCACCCCCTGACAGGGCGAAATGCCACCCCAGCCACCCATTTTACCGTACAAAACACCCTTGAAATCCGTACACATTCCCCTCGCTCACCACATCATTCCCCCCCGTCCATGTACTATTTCCGCCTCCTACATGTACAAAACTGTATACTTTTCTACCTCTTTGGGGAGCGTGCTTTAAGCACTTTTCGGATACTTCTCGTTTTGATGTTTTATCATGGTGACGAAAAAGAATGTGCTTCGGAGATAGGATGTTTGATAGGATTGTTTTGGCTGCGACAACATACAAGCCTACTTTCAAGCACAGAACCTATACTTCGGTACAATGCGGGTAATCATTACTAAATTATTCTACTACAAAAGTGGTAGTGTGATAAATTTCAGGAGAGTTGCCTCTTTGCCAAACAAACTCGAAGGTGCCCGAGAAACCTGCATCAATCCATAGTTCTTTATCGTTTGTCAGGCGGGCCTCAAAATCAGAGATGAAGGCATCGATGCTTTGGCAATCGACACTCGACTGTGCCGGCATCTTGAAATACTGATTGTAAAAATAGCCTGAATAATTATTTCTCAAAAAAGTTTCAAGCTCGGTAGAAACGCCGCTACAATGCATACGCCATTCCTGAACAGCACGCGGAGGCACAGGCAAAGCAATTCGCATATCATGATACGAGACTGTATTCTGCATATAATAGTCCTTCAGTTTCAAGAAACTGAAATCGGAAGCGAGGAACTCAACGCTAACCTCGAAATCGGTTGAGAACATATAGGTTGCATTTTCGCTTGGCGAGATTGTCCAAATCCAACTCTGTCCCAAATCAATATCTTGACATAAGTTTTCCTTAGCCAAATCATGCTCGCCCAAACCACTATAATGTCCTTGTGGAACAACATTGGCAACATACTCATAAACAGGGGTATTATTGTCGTAGCATACCATCAATTTCATATCAGAGGCATCGTTTGTCTTTACACTTGATACGGAATAATTCCCTCCAATCAACAGACTCGGTTTTTCGCACATACTGATCATTCCGCTCTTCACCCAATCAAATCCATCGGAATAGCACGCACTCTCCATCGGATTTTGAGGAGCAAAATCTGAAACAAGTGCAGCCGCATCAGACATTTGAGAAGAAACCTTTATTGATTTCAAATATGGCCCATAATAACCATTGTGTGCATCCTTGCAGCCCCACCATTTCGTTTTGTCAGTAGGTCCGCACGACAATCCGCGTCCTTCAAAACTGATATCACGTTGGACAAGATAATGGTCCTGATGATTATCAACCTCGTGGAAAGACCAGATAGTATGGGTCAGTCGGCAGGGCACTGTGATAGAAAATTTCCAATCAAGGCCAGTGAAAGTACTCGGCTGAAAAGTGATAGGTGTCTGCACAACGATTTCTTTGCCCATATCAGTAGCGTCTATCGCACCTTTCGAAGTACTATTGTTCTGGTTCACAATCTTGGCATCAATCCACTCCAACAAATTATTTGCCACCATACTCTTATAGTATTGTGACATTTCGGCCACAGAACATGCCGATGAATCACTGTTTTCCAACTCACGAGTATTGCCGTCATAACATTCCACACGCTGAGTGCCTGACATATTGTCGCCCAACTTATGAACCAAATACACATCGTCCGAGCAAATAGTTATCGCTTCAAACTGCTTGTTGGCCCAATCGGGATTCTGCGACAACATATTGCGGAAATAATAAAAAGAGGTTAACTCATCATACGTTTCCTCCGCGCCAAGACCCGATTTAGACAGAATCGAATAGGCCTGCAAACAGAAATTAGCATACTGTTGCAAGGTGGGATTAAGGTATATAACGCTTCCCCCTCGGGTATACACTTTCAAAATATTCTCCCACTGTGTTCTTGTAAGGTGAGACACATCTGGAGAAGACAAAATAACAACCTTTACCTGCTCGTCATCAATCGAACTGGCACGATTGTTATAGCCATTGCATATCAAAGTGGCAAAATCGCTACTCCCCGTAGAAAAAACATAGGCCGTCTGCCTCGAAGAATAACTTGTAACACCACCCAAAGATGGGTCTTGGCGTTCCATCATTTCCTCCAAAGGAGTAATCTCCTCACCATCTTTCTTGCAACCCGAAACAGCAAACAGGGCTGCAATGGCAATCAATAATAGTGTTTTTTTCATAGTATTCGTTTGGTTTATATTATTCAATTAATTATTTGGCCATGATAGGAACACTATTTTATATACAACAAATAGGTAGGCACTATTCACCTACCTATTTGGTATATAGCAGTTGCGAATATTATTCGGCAACGATTTCGACGTTCAACTGAGCCTTGATCTCTTTGTAGATGTTGACCTGGGCGGTGAAGTTACCAACCTCTTTCAGTTTGGCACCATCAACAACGATCTTCTTGCGGTCGATGTCGTAGTTGTGCTGATCTTTCAAAGCCTCAGCAATCTGGTCGGCAGTGATAGAACCAAAAAGATGACCATTCTCACCAACCTTGGCGATGATGCGGACAGTCTTCTCGTTGACTGCAGCCTGCAGAGTTTCGGCATCCTTGCGAATCTTTTCCTCTTTGAAAGCACGCTGACGCATGTTCTCAGCATGGATTTTGCGGTTCGAAGGGGTAGCAATGATAGCCATTCCCTGAGGAAGGAGGTAGTTGTTGGCGTATCCGTTCTTAACTTTAACGATATCGTCTTTGTAACCGAGATTGGTCACATCCTGTAACAGTATAATTTCCATTCTAATCTTCCTCCTTTATTATTTTAAACAATCGGCTACATAGGGCAGCAGGGCCAGATGGCGGGCGCGCTTGATAGCTTTGGACACTTTCTTCTGATACTTGTTGGAAGTACCGGTGATGCGACGGGGCAGGATTTTGCCCTGTTCGTTGACGAACTTCAGCAGGAAGTCTGCGTCTTTATAGTCAATGTACTTGATGCCGAGTTTTTTGAAGCGGCAGTATTTTTTGCGCTGAGTCTCGACGGCAATCGGGGTCAAATATTTAATTTCGGTTTCGTTAGCCATGATTCTGATGTTTTGTTGATTTGTTGAATCTTTAAACTTTACAGCATTGATTATGCCTCTGCGGGAGCTTCGGCGGCAACCTTCTTGGCAGCACGCTTCTTCTCATTGTAAGCAACAGCGTACTTGTCGAGAGAGACGGTGAGGAAGCGGAGCAGACGCTCGTCGCGCTTGTAAGCGGTCTCAAGGTCGGCAATCAGGCTACCCTCGGCGTTGAACTCAATGAGGTAGTAGAATCCGGTTGTTTTTTTACGAATGGGATAAGCAAGCTTGCGCATGCCCCAATTGTTGGTGTAGACGATTTCTGCACCATGGTCTTTTAAGAAGTTGGTGTACTTCTCTACCGTTTCCTTCATCTGTTCTTCAGACAAAACGGGAGTTACAATGAAAACGGTTTCGTAACGATTTACCATGTTTTGAATAATTATAAATTAGTTAATTAATAAAAGCGTCTTTAAATAAAAAAACGTGGAGCCACTTTGCGGACTCGAACCGCAGACCTACGCATTACGAATGCGTTGCTCTACCAACTGAGCTAAAGTGGCATGCCTTGCGGCTGCCTGCGGTTTGATGTAAATTTGTTTGGTAAGCGGTTTCCCGGGCGGGAAAATAGTGGTCGGGGTGAGAAGACTCGAACTTCCGGCCTCCACGTCCCGAACGTGGCGCGCTAGCCAACTGCGCTACACCCCGCAGTAGTGTCCTGGCAGGGACTCGAACCCTGGACCCATTGATTAAGAGTCAATTGCTCTACCAACTGAGCTACCAAGACAGGTATAAAAACATTTTGGCTTTGTTTTTATTTCAAATAACTCTCTTTAGTACTCCGGGTGGGACTTGAACCCACACGCCCTTGCGGGCAAGGGATTTTAAGTCCCTCGTGTCTACCATTCCACCACCAGAGCGTTCTCCGGCTGGAGACTTTTGAGCGGAAAACGAGACTCGAACTCGCGACCCCGACCTTGGCAAGGTCGTGCTCTACCAACTGAGCTATTTCCGCATTGGTTGTTTCTTTTCTTGAGCGGAAAACGAGACTCGAACTCGCGACCCCGACCTTGGCAAGGTCGTGCTCTACCAACTGAGCTATTTCCGCATTGCTTTTACCAAAATTTCAAGTGTCTCTCTGCCTCAAAAGCGGGTGCAAAAGTACGAACTTTTTTTGAATTGACGAAATATTTTTTACTTTTTTGCAACAATTTTTTTTATCTCGTTCAATTTCAACAACGCTTCAATAGGCGTAAGTGTATCTATATCAATATCTAAAATCTTATCTCTAATCTCCAATAAAGTTGGATCATCCAGCTGAATAAAACTCAGTTGATAGCCCGCTTCGGGGATATTTTTGGTCTCATTTTTCTTCTTTTTTTCATTTTTGGGGTTCAAATCAGAGATTTTTTCACTTTTCGACTCCAAAAGTTCCAACATGCTGTTAGCGCGTTTCAAAACCTGTGCGGGCATACCTGCCATACGAGCCACATGGATGCCGAAACTATGCTCGCTCCCCCCCATCTCCAACTTGCGGAGAAAGATGACTTTATTGTCAATCTCGCGCACCGAAATATGGTAATTTTGAATACGTTCGTATTGGTCGGCCATCTCAATAAGCTCATGATAATGGGTGGCAAAAAGCACCTTTGGACGGGCATTCTTGTGGTTGTGCAGATACTCCGTGATGGCCCAAGCAATGGAAATCCCGTCGTAAGTCGAAGTACCGCGACCTATCTCATCCAGCAGCACCAAGCTATGGTCCGACACATTATTTAATATACTGGCCGTCTCGTTCATCTCCACCATAAAAGTTGACTCGCCCGAAGAGATGTTGTCCGAAGCCCCCACGCGGGTGAATATCTTATCCACCAATCCGACATGAGCCTCTCGGGCGGGACAATAGCATCCCATCTGAGCCATGAGCACAATCAGGGCCGTTTGGCGCAAAAGGGCCGACTTACCCGACATGTTCGGGCCGGTGATGATAATAATCTGCTGCGTTTCCCTGTCTAAATGAACGTTGTTGCTCACATATTGCTCGCCCAAAGGCAGCTGAGTCTCAATTACAGGGTGGCGCCCGTCTTTGATGTCGAGGACATCATCCTCGGCCAGTTCGGGACGACAATAATTATTGGCCAACGAAACCTCGGCAAAACATTGCAGACAATCGAGCCGCGCCACTATCTGCGCATCATATTGTATCGGCTCCACGTATGCCATCAAAGCCGAAAGCAATTGTTCATACAATTGCGACTCCAAAGCCAGTATGCGTTCCTCGGCCCCCAAAATCTTCTCCTCATACTCCTTCAACTCGGGGGTGATATATCGCTCGGCATTCGTAAGCGTCTGTTTGCGAATCCATTCCTGTGGCACCTTGTCCTTGTGGGTATGGGTCACCTCAAGATAATAGCCAAAGACATTGTTGAATCCCACACGCAGTGAAGGGATGCCGGTACGCTCACTCTCACGCTGCTGCATATTCATCAGATACTCCTTGCCCGAGCCCGACATCGAGCGCAATTCATCCAACTCCGCACTTACTCCTGCCGCGATAACGCCCCCTTTGTCCACCTTCACGGGCGGGTCTTCCTGTATTTCCCTGTCTATGCGGGCATAGATGTCTTGGCACGGGTTCAGCTGCCCCGCCAAACGGCGGAAAGCCTCATCATCTGCCGAGCCGCAAAGAGCCTGAATCTGTGCCACGGCAGCCAACGAACGCTTAAGTTGCAGCAGCTCACGGGGATTGATCCGTCCCACGGCCACTTTTGAAATCAAACGTTCCAAATCGCCTATCGCACGAATCTGCTGCAAAAGCCTGAGCGAAAAATCACGATTCCGCACCAAAAAGTCCACCACATGCAGTCGATCCTCAATCGCGCCCACATTCTTGAGTGGCATCAGAATCCAACGCCGCAACAATCGCGATCCCATCGGAGTGGCCGTTTGGTCGAGCACATCCAGCAATGTGCGGGCATTCTCGTTGGGCGAATGCACCAGTTCGAGGTTGCGGGCGGTGAACTTGTCCAGCCACACATATCCGTCCTCCTCTATGCGGTTGATACTGCAGATATGCTGTGTGCGGTCGTGCTGCGTGGCCTGCAAATAATACAGAGCCGCACCAGCCGCCACAATACCTTCGTGCAGTTCCTCCACCCCGAAACCCTTCAGCGAAGTGGTGTCGAACTGCTTCAGCAGCAAATCCTCGGCAAAATCGATAGTGAAAACCCAATCGTCAAAAGTATTGGTATAATATTTCTCGGCAAAATGATCCAAGAACCAATGCAACTTCTTACGTTGCAGCACCACCTCTGAAGGGTGGAAACTCTGCATCAGCTTATCAATATATTGTAGGTCGCCCTGAGCCACATAAAACTCACCCGTGGAAACATCGAGGAACGAAACCCCGTGCACCTTGTCGGTGAGATGAAGGCCGCAAAGAAAATTGTTTTCCTTGACCTCCAGCACCATGTCGTTGTACGAAACGCCAGGGGTCACAAGTTCCGTGATTCCCCTCTTCACCAGCCCCTTCACCGTCTTCGGATCCTCCAACTGTTCGCAGATAGCCACCCTCAAACCCGCCTTCACCAAACGTGGAAGATACTGGTCGATAGCATGATGGGGTATGCCGGCCAAATCTGTGAACCCGCCTCCCCCACTCGCCTTGCGGGTAAGGGTGATACCGAGGATATTCGACGCCTTGCGGGCATCCTCGCCAAAGGTTTCGTAAAAGTCGCCAACGCGGAACAACAACATCGCATCGGGAAACTTGCGTTTCATCTCTGCATGTTGCCGCATCAGCGGGGATTCGTTTTCAGCATTTTTGGCCATATACAAACACAAGCCCATTTTTAGGCATTAAAGAAGAAACGCGAATAAATATAAATTATTGTGTCCCGCAAAATATTTCTTCTATTATAAATTCAACCTCGAGGCGCAACCCCATCTCCGCACTTCCACGATGCCCCTTAAACGAATAACAAGCCCCACCCTCCGTTTAAGGTTCCTCCCAATGACCAAAATATAACCAAGGATTGACCAAGGTATGACCTAGGAGTAACCTTGGTATTATACCTAGGTCATACCTAGGTCAGTCCTAGGTCATACCTAGGTCATACCTTGGTCATACCTTGGTCACTGGGTAGAACATTCAACCCATCTTACACCCATCCTATTCGAAAATTGGGAGAGGGGGTTCCTAAACAAAAGAAAAGATTTTTTTTTACATGTCAGAAAAAAGTTGTAATTTTGCAGCCGATTTGGTCACCACGAAGGTGTCAAAAGGGAACCCAGTGCGATTCTGGGACAGTCCCGCTGCTGTAAGCCTCGACCATCGAGGTCTCAAATTAGCCACTGTGCTGCGCCACAGCAACATGGGAAGGCGAAGACCCCGAGAGGCAAAGTCAGAAGACCTGCCAAACCGTAATTTAACCGCCCTCGAGGAAAGGGAAGTAAATTTATGAAACAAAAAAGACTAATTGTCCTTATATTCGTTTGTTTGGTGATGGTTTCGCCCAAAGGCAAAGCCCAAGACGACACTTCGCATCGTGCTGTCAACCTGCCCGAGGTGAGCATCCAAGACAAAAACACCCCTCCCGATGTCAAATTTGTGCAGAACCCCACACAGGTCGTGGTGGCCAAAAATCATCCGCAACTAAGTGATGCCGTGCGCACTATGAGCGGTGTAACGCTCAAGGACTATGGCGGCATAGGGGGTATCAAGACCGTCTCGGTACGGGGGTTGGGAAGCCAGTTCAGCACCCTGACTATCGACGGGGTGGCTGTGAGCGACTGCCAAAACGGACAGGTAGACCTCGGACGTTACTCCTTGGGCAACTCGGCCTACGTCACCATGGCCAACGGACAGCATAGCAACACTTTGCAATCGGCCCGAGCCCTTGCCGCAGGAAGCATCATCAATATGGAGACTCGCCAACCCGAGTTCGACGTCCTCCCGCTGAACCTCGAACTCCGTGCCGAGGGGGGATCTTTCGGCTACCTCTCCCCCACCCTCAACTACGAGCAACGCCTCGGTCGCAAAGCCTCGATTACTTTCTTTGGCAACTACACCCGCTGCAACGGGGATTACCCCTTTACATTATATTATACGGCCAGCCATTCTGACAGCACCTCGCTCGAGAGACGCCGGAACTCGCAGATGTGGCTGGGTACTGCCGACATAAACTTCTTCTACCAAATCGATAACCGAAGCCTCCTACATGTGAAATCGCACTTTATGAGCGGCTACCACGCCCTGCCTGGACCCGTGATATTTTATTCGGCCAAGGCCTCCGAGCACAGCGAGGAGCAACTATTCTTCGCCCAAGCACGCTACAAACGCCACGGCAATCACTGGGATATGCAGTTATTGGGCAAATACCAGATTTCGAACGACATATACGAGGATACCTCGGCACGGACCCCCACGGGCGTTCTTCACAACGAATATCAGCAACGTGAGGGCTATCTCTCTCAGGCCGTGCGTTTTCATAGCGGAACAACCCACAACGATGACCAATTCACCCTCTCGTTCTCTGCCGACGAAGCCTTGAGCCAGCTTCACAGCAACCTCAACCAGCACAACGAGGTGCAGCGTTTCGCCGCTTTGGGTGTGCTGGCCGCGAAATATCGTCCACAGAATATCGACTGGCTCAACGGTTTAGACCTCGACGCTCATCTTTTGGGCACCTTTATTCGCGACCATGAAGCCTCTCTCACCTCAAAGCCTTACACCCGTCTTTCGCCCTACGCGGGCATCTCGTGGACACGCAATGTGCTGACCCTGCGATACTTTTTCAAAGAGACATATCGTGTGCCCAACTTCAACGAGCTGTACTATTTCACCGTCGGGAGGAATTTGCAACCCGAAAAAGCGCTACAGAACAACCTCGGCGTGAGTTACCACGGCCACTCTTTCGCACTAAACGAAACCCTCCAAGCTCACCTCAACGCCACAGCCGACCTGTACTATAACCGCGTGAGCAACAAAATCATTGCCATCCCCACTCAAAACATGTTTCTCTGGTCGATGGCCAACCTCGGCCAAGTGGAAATCATCGGCCTCGACATTCGTGGCGAAGGGAGCCTCTACAACACCCTCCCGGAGCATTTCAACCTCCGACTCTGTGTGGGATATAGTTTTCAAAGGGCCGTCGATTGCACCGACCCTGCCAGCAAAACCTATGGGCACCAGATACCCTACACACCTCGCCACAGCGGCAATATAGCCCTCTCCGCCTCCACCCCGTGGGTCGACATAGATTACACGGTGATGCTTGTGGGCGGACGCTACTCCATGCAGCAGAACACCCCCACTAACCGACTGAATGGTTATGTCGACCAAAACCTCTCCCTCGGTCGTGCATTCGACCTCAAGCATTGCACCTTGGAGTTGAAAGCACAAGTATTCAACATCTTCGATGTGCAATACGAAGTAGTGCGCAACTACCCCATGATGGGCCGCAACTACCGAATTTCACTCACCTGTAAAATATAAATTCACATTAATATGAAAAAAACTTTTATTCTGACAGCATGTATCATGCTCATTTTTAGCGGTTGCAAAAAAGAACCGACTACCAACGAACCCACCAATCCCCCTGCAAATCCTTCCTTCACGGCCTTCTTGCTCAACGAAGGCAACTGGGGTAGCAACGATGCAGAAATCAGTTTGGTGAACCTCGCCGAAGGAACTCTCCGAGCCAATTGGTTCTCATCACAAAACGGGAGAGGCCTCGGCGATGTGGCACAAGATTTGATTCATTATGGCAACAAGCTGTATGCCACCGTCTACCAATCGGGAAAACTCGAAGTTATTGACCCTATCACTGGCAAGAGCATCAAACAAATCGATATGGGCAACCGAGGCCCCCGATACCTGGCGGCTCACAATGGAAAGATATACGTCACCTGCTACGACAAAAGCATTGTACGCATCGACACCGCATCACTCGGCATCGAGGCCACCTGCATCCTCAGCGGTATGCAACCCGAACAGCTCTGCATCCTCGGCAACGATATAGTGGTTTGCAACAGCTGGCAATACGGCAACGATAATCAGGCCGTATACGACAACACACTTTCGGTGGTCGACATCGCATCATTTACCGAGAGCCGTAAAATACAAGTCGGCACCAATCCTGGCAAAATCAAAGCCTTGGACAGCCATCGCTGCATCGTAGCTTGCTCGGGCGACTATGGTGCCAATCCCGCCCAAACCATCGTTCTCGACCTCAGCAACGACAGCCAGGAAACAATACCCATCAACGCCACCAATTTTGATGTCTGCAACGGCTACACCTACCTCTATGCTACAGCATACGATGAAAACTGGAATACCACAACCAGTTTCTACAAAATGGACATCAACACCTTATCATGCAGTCCGATACTCGAAAGCCACAGCAACACCCTCAGCAACGCCTACGGCATCAATATCGACCCTTCGACAGGCAATTTCTACATCTGCAACAGCGCCTACGGCATGAACGGCGACCTCTACTGCTTTGCCCCCAGCGGAAAAGAGCTATGGCACGCCGAAGCAAGTTTCTACGCCTCCAAAGTCGTCTTCTGAAGCAGAAAACCCCTCTTTTCTACTTTACCATGTTTAAAGGTGGGTTCTATAAATTCAACGTATGAAGATAATGAAAAATAAAATACTTTTCTGCGATTTCGGGCGTTTTCCGGCATCTTGCTGTTTATCACTCGGTCACGTAGCCCGCTACGCTTCCTCGTTCTGCACAGCAAT
>JAZUFY010000104.1:0-5358 GCA_045640925.1 Bacteroidales bacterium | reverse complement strand
GACTATCCCAATGCCGAGGTGCGGAGAGGATTCACCTCCCTGGTGGCAAACGACTATTACGGCAAGGATGTGCAGATGGAGCCGTGGATAATTGCCGTGGAAGATTGTCTGTATGAAGGCCGCATCGAAGAATTGCAGGATTTGTTCGTAAGTTTCTTTGCCGACATCGACTATCAGGCGCATCAAAAACTCAAGGCCCTCAGCTATGAGGAGCATTTCCATTATACCTTTTACCTCATCATGAAGATCCTCTCCTGTTACCGTCCTTTGATCGAGAAGCAGAACAGCCGAGGACGCTGCGACATGGTTGTGGAGTCGCCCAAATACGTCTACATCTTCGAGTTCAAACTGAACGGCAAGGCCGACGAGGCCTTACAACAGATAGCCGACAAAGGCTATGCCGAGCCCTACCTGTCCGACCCACGACAGGTGTATCGCATCGGCGTGGGCTTCAGCCAAGAAACAAACGGCATAGCCGAGTGGAAAGTGGAATAAATGTCTTTTAGCTGTTCGCAAAAAATATTTTACGACTTTCTTTACATTTCAAGAAAAAAATGTATCTTTGCATTTTGTTGTATATAATAAATTAAAAATAATATGTCTGATACCCTTGTAATTACGCCGACTTATAACGAAAAAGAGAACATCGAAGCCATCATTCGGAAAGTGTTTTCGCTCGACAAAGAGTTTGATATGCTCATTGTGGAAGACAACTCGCCCGACGGCACCGCAGATATTGTCAAACGCCTGATGGCAGAGTTTCCCAACCGCCTTTTCATCAAGGAACGCAAGGGCAAACTGGGTTTGGGCACAGCTTATCTGGACGGTTTCCGCTGGGGCTTGGAGCACGGCTACGACTATATGATTGAGATGGATGCCGATTTTTCGCACAATCCCGACGATCTGCCCCGCATGTATGAGGCCTGTTCGACGGGAAAGGGCGATGTGGTTGTGGGTTCTCGCTATGTGGGTGGCAAGATCAGCGTGGTGAACTGGCCCATGGGCCGTCTGATGATGTCGTACTACGCTTCGGTGTATGTGCGCACGGTGACCCGCATGAAGGTGATGGATGCCACGGCAGGTTTCGTATGCTACAGCCGCAAGGTGCTGGAGAAGATGAAGTTTGACAAGGTGAAGTTTGTTGGCTACGCCTTCCAGATCGAGATGAAGTATACCGCCACCCGTCTGGGATTTAAGATCTACGAGGTGCCTATCGTGTTCACCGACCGTGTGTTGGGCACTTCGAAAATGAGTATGAAGATTTTCAAGGAGGCATTTTTTGGTGTCTTCAATCTGAAATTTCGCAATTGGAAAAATTATTGATTATTGGAATATAGGATTATGAGAAGACTGTTTCTTATCGCTTTGACGCTGGTTGTTGCGGCCAACGTTTTCGCTCAGGACAAAATGCTCAGTTCGAAGCAACTGATGACCCGCGGATTGTATCCCCAACAGAAGATGCGCTGCATGCAGTTTGTGGGGAGCAGCAACCAGATTGCCTATATACAGGACTCGGTGCTCTTTGTGGGTCAGCCGGGCAAGGCCAAACAATGCATCACCCTCGGCGGGTTGAACAAACTGCTGGCGGCTGCAGGCATGGAGGGTGTGAGACGCATGCCCGACATGGAGTTTGTCAACGATAAGGAGTTGCGTTTTGTGGCTGACGGCAAGATTATGCTCTACAACACGGCCAAGAAGACCTTGGTGAGCCTGGCTACGGCGCCCGAAGCGGATGCCGCCAACGTGGATTGGGAGGAGCACAGCGGCCAATTTGCCTATACGAAGGACAATAATCTGTACATCAGCAATAACGGAAAAATATTCTCCATCGAGGATCCCGATAAGGACATTATCATCGGCCAAACGGTACACCGCAATGAGTTCGGTATTGAGAAGGGCACTTTCTGGTCGCCGATGGGAAGCTATCTGGCTTTCTACCGCATGGATCAGTCGATGGTGACCGACTACCCGCTGGTCAACACCACGTCGCGCATCGCCCGCGAACAGCCTTTCAAATATCCTATGGCGGGCATGAAGAGCCATGAGGTGACGGTGGGCATATACGATGCGGCGAAGGGCACCGTTCTCTATTTGGACACCCGCAGGGACGCGACTGTGGCCGAGCGCGAAAACTATCTCACCAACCTCTGCTGGAGCCCCGAGGAGGATTATCTATATATTGCAAAAATCAATCGCGGACAAAACCAGATGTGGTTGGAGCGCTACGATGTGACGGACGGTGAGTTCGACACGGTGCTTTTTGAAGAGAAGAACGACCGCTATGTGGAGCCTTGCGATGCGATGATATTTGTTCCCAAACACAACGACCAGTTCCTGTGGTTCAGTATGCGCGACGGCTACAAGCATCTGTACCTGTATAATACTGACGGCCAATTGCTCAAGCAGGTTACCAAGGGACAATACGAGGTGGAGAAGTTTGTGGGATTCGACGCCAAGGGCGAAAACATCTTCATCCTTGCCAACAAAGAGAGCGCCACAGGTTGCGCTGCCTATAAGGTGAACCTGCAGAGCGGCGAGATGACCCTGCTCACTCCTGCCAAAGGCACCCACAACGTGATTATGAACAGTAACGGCACCGCGTTGATTGATGTTTTCAACAGCGTTGAGAATCCCGGCACGGCGCAAGTTTTGGATGCCAAAGGCAAGGTGCTGACCACCCTCTACCAATCGGACAACCCCTTGGCCGAATATGCCATGCCCGGCATCGAAATGGGCAGCATCAAGGCAGCCGACGGTGTTACCGACCTTTATTACCGCTTGATCACTCCTCCCAATATGGACAAGAGCAAGAAATACCCCACGTTGGTGTATGTGTATGGAGGTCCTCACAGCCAATTGGTTACTGACACTTGGCTCGGAGGCGGAAATCTGTATTTCCTCTATTTGGCACAACAGGGTTATGTGGTGTTCACGGTAGACAATCGCGGCACCGACAACCGTGGCTTCGAGTTTGAAAGCTGCACCCACCGTCAGTTGGGCACCATAGAGTTGGCTGACCAGATGGAGGGTGTGAAATTCCTCCAATCGCTGCCATACGTCGACAAAGACCGCATGGGTGTGGAAGGCTGGAGTTTTGGCGGTTTTATGACTATCACGATGAAGTTGGCCCACCCAGAAATCTTCAAGGTGGGATGCGCCGGCGGCCCTGTGATTGATTGGAAATGGTACGAGGTGATGTACGGCGAACGCTATATGGACACCCCCGAGGAGAACCCTGAAGGATATAAGAACAACAGCCTCACAAGTAAGGCCAAAGACCTCGAAGGCCGTCTGCTGGTGATTCATGGCGCGGAAGACAACACTGTGGTGTGGCAGAACTCCATCGAGTTTGTCGAGGCATGTATCAAGGCTGGAAAACAGGTGGATTATTTCATTTACCCGCACCACGAACATAATGTGAGAGGCTACGACCGTATACACCTTTATGAGAAGATGTTCGACTATTACGAGACTTTCCTGAAATAGACAATTAAGCACTAATCAATTTAGAACAAGATGTTTACTGGAATCATAGAATTGACCGCCAAGGTCGTCAAGATAGAAAAAGAGAACACCAATTTCCACTTCACCCTTGAGGTGCCTTTTGGCGATGAGCTGGCCATTGATCAAAGTATGGCACACGACGGTTGCTGCCTCACAGTGGTGAAGGTGGACAAAGAGAAAAAGCAATATGTGGTGACCGCCATGGACGAAACCATGCTCAAGACCAACCTCTCTACCTGGCAGGTGGGAACAGAGGTCAACGTAGAGCGATCCATGCGCATGGACGGACGTTTTGACGGCCATATCGTGCAAGGACATGTGGACCAGACCGCACGTTGCACCAAGGTTGTCGACGACCACGGCAGCTGGCGTTTCTACTTTGAATACGAATACAGCCAAGAGAAGAAGAATATCACCGTGCCCAAAGGCTCCATTTCAATCAATGGTGTGAGTCTGACTGTGGTGGACAGCGAGCCGGGAATGTTCTCCGTAGCCATTATCCCCTACACCTATCAGGTGACCAATTTCCACAATTTCAAACCGGGAACGATTGTCAATATTGAATTCGATGTCTTTGGCAAATATGTCCAACGCCTCCTCGAACAATATATGACGGCTCAAAAAGGTTGATTCTCAATCCCTCTTTTGACGTCGAAAATAGGGCAACAAAGCCAGCCACCCCAAGAAAGAGCCAAGAAAATTGGCTATCAAATCATTGATATCAAAACCTCGCCACGGCAGGATATACTGTACGAATTCGGTACAAATGCCTATAACCATTGCTACAAATAATATGGGCTTTTTGCGACGACGCAGTATGTCCAGCAGGAAGAACGGGCACACCAAATACACCGAGGCGTGAAGGAGATGGTCGAGACGTATTCCGAACACAAAATTGTTGAGCGGAATACTCACACCGTTCAAAGGTGCCCACATCAATATGGCCAGACAGACAAAATATACTATTGACTCCCATTTTCTATTCTTGCTGCCAAACATTCGCCCGAGCATATTGAGCAACGAACGCCGTTTTGAAACAAAAAGAGACCTTCTGCGCCACTCACGGCTATCGGTGCTTAACATAGTGCCATCGGGACGCTCCAGAGCCGTCAAATGGGCCAAAACAGCGTTTCTCTGCACATGTTCGCAACTAGAACAGCTGTCGCCTCGGAAAATATACTCCCCATCCTTGATTCGGAGAAGGCGGTGAATGATGAAATGATTGGCGTGAGTAAAAAGGTAAATCTCGCCAGGGCGAAGTTCTTCCCCTTCGGCTATAGGCGCAAGATGAATCTTGTCACCATTGCCGTTGATCATAGGCAACATGCTTCGACCACCAAAAGCAATCCTAACTAAGACTCCATTCTTGAGACGTTCGCACATCTCTTGCAACAAGAAGTTGTCTGGACTATTGGGCAGAGTTATTTGGCGTGTTTCCATAAGAATCTATCATCCAAAAATAGCCTTATATGAAGTTTGCGCAGCATCGGCATCGGGCAAGCACTCCAGATGGAACACGGGCACAACTGAGATAACATCCCCCAACATGGAAACAATAGGGTCGGCAAACACGTCGTCCTGTGCCAAAGCAGGCGGACACGAAGGCTGTATAGCCGAAAAAGCCTCCACTACACTCAAACGACGAATCTTATTATAAGGAGCCTGCGAAAGTCGCACCACCGCTGCCAAAGGAAAATGCTTTTGATGGTAGCAATGTGTCTTTCCGCTCCACGGAGATCCGTACACAACAGGAGTACCATCCTCGATAACGAGAATCGGACTGTCATCATTCAGCAGATGAGCATCGGGAATATTCTTTAACCAAAGGCGGGTATGGGTGCTCTTACCCGTACC
>JAZUFY010000103.1:0-8324 GCA_045640925.1 Bacteroidales bacterium | reverse complement strand
AGAACGTGAGGTAAAGCCATGTAGATTAGTCTGAAATATTAATGCCGAAAGAGGTTTGTGACCCAAAATCGTACCTCTTATAACCTTTGCAGATAATAACAACTCTGGCGAAGCGGGAAAAGTAGGCTCTCCGTCAAAGCCAGATGACAAAAATAATCAATTTTTAGAGCCTACCTTAAAAAAATCTTAAAAAAAAGTTTGGTAATATAAAAATAATAAGTATTTTTGCATTTTTAAAAACTAAAGAGACCATGAAAAAGGCCATACTCATTTTTTGTCTAACACTTTGGGGTTGTGCTATTTTTGCACAAAATGGTTTTATCTCGGGCCGCTTGGTTGATGACCAGGGGCAACCGATAGTTTTTGCCAATGTGGTGCTGAAGGCTGCCCAAACCGACAGCATCATTCGCGGCACGACTACCGACGAGGATGGCACCTTCACGATTGAGTGCGGCTCGGAGACCTACAATTTGGAAGCCTCGTATATTGGCTGCGAGAGGCTCAGCATTCGCTGCCAAGCGGGCGACCTCGGAGAGCTGACCCTGAATGTCAAACAACTACAGGAGGTCACTATCACCGAAAGTCGCACCACGGAGAGAATCGACCGCTTTGTAGTTTTGCCCAAACAGGAGGAAGTGGAGGCCGCAGGACGCACGCTGGTGCTGCTCGATATGCTGAAGCTGCCAGGGCTGAAGGTGGACATGGCTTTGCAGCAAATCAGCGTCGACGGGGGCTCCGTGGTTCTGCAAATCAACGGCAGAGAGGTGTCTTTGTCGCGGGTGGCGAACCTCAGAGCCGACCAAATCAAGCGTGTGGAATACAGCAACAACATCGGCATACGCTACCTTGACCGTGGCGCCTCGGGCATCATCAACATCATACTCAAAGAGCGCGAGGACGGAGGCAGCATCGTGGCTCAGGGGCAGACAGCCCTGACCACGGGTTTCGTCAACGGATACCTTCTGGGATCTTACCACAAGGGGCGCAGCGAGTTTTCGCTGGAGTACAGCCTCGGCTACCGCAACTACGACAGCGTCCCTTACGAGTTGGAAGACAGCTATTTCAACGCGGCCAGGATTGTGAAACGCAGCCAGCGTACCAATGCTCCGTTTTGGTATATTCAGCACAATCTCAACGCCGAATACACCTTTCAGCACGACGACAGCACCATGTTTGTGGCTTCGATAGCGGATGATTTCTTCACCAAGACCCTCGATGCCTTGGGATCGATGACTGAGACCGACAACGGCATCACGACTTATCAAACCATGGAGCAGCACAGCTACATGAAGGACAATCTGCCGACCTTAGACCTCTATTTCACCCACAAAATGCCGCATGGGCAGAAAATGGAGTTGAACGTGGTGGGGGAATATGCCGTGGACGATTTCGACAACACCCTCACCTACACCAATGGCACCTACGCCACAAGTATCAAAGGCCACGGCTACGCCCTCAGCGGCGAGGGTGCGTACAGCAAGGATTTCGGCAAGGCGGAGCTGCGCACGGGACTTCAATATCAGCACAATTTCGCCGAGAACGAGTACACCCTCTACAACACCACCTCGACCATGACCAAGGACAACGCCTACCTCTACGCCGAGTTGCAAGGACCCATCGGAAACAAGGTGTACTACTCTGTGGGGACAGGTGCCAAACTGCTGAACACCACCGACGGTTCGAACAGTAAGGCCTACCTGCGCAACCTCAGTACCGCCCGCCTGCAATGGCGTATCAACGACAGGTGGTCGCTCACCGCAATGTCGCAGTACACCCCCTCGCTGCCTTCGCTCGCGTCACTCTCGCCCGTATTCCAACAAACCGACGATGTGGAGGGTCAAACCGGCAACCCCAACCTGAAGCCCAGCGAAATGCTCTCCAACCGCATCATAATGAGACGCATGAGCCCCAAGGGTTGGTATGTGCAAGCCTCGGGTGGCACCATACACCAATTCCACCCCATCGTTTCAACCTTCACCTTCGACCCTTCGCGTTCGCTATTCATTGGTTCGGCACACAATGCCACCCTTTGGAAGTGCCTCTATGCCAATGCGAATATTGGCGTGAACGGACTTTGGAAGTGTCTCAATCTTTCGGTTGATGCAACCTATTACCACTACACTTCGACAGGTGCCGATTTCTCGCACACAAAAAACAACTTCACCGCCATGGCCAATGCGCAGTTCTTTTGGAAGAAAATTGTGGCAGGAGCCAACTTCACCATACTGCCCCAATGGACACTCTACGGCGAGGACTATTCGGTAAGCGAAATGGCGCAGAACATCTATGTGCAATACCGTTGGAAGAGCCTCACAGCCATGCTGATGTGGCATTGTCCGTTCAATAACGACGGATACAAATACGAGACCATCAACCTCAGCGAAGTACACCCATACCGACACACCAACTGGACTCAAAACAATGGCAACAGTATTGTACTCGGCCTCACTTGGCAGATGGATTACGGCAAAGAATACAACAAGAGTGAAAAGACCCTCCAAAACGGCGGCTACGACAATGGTATGGTACGATAAATCACCTATCTAAAAAAGGCCACATCGTACCCCCCATTGGTTGCGCTGTGGCCTGAAGTCAATACTGCCCAAGGCAGAAGATGTAATTGTTTTTTCAGAAATCTACCTCTTTACCAACTTGACATACGACACCTTTTCATCGGTTGCCGACAAAGTCTTCAAGCGGACGATATAGAATCCTGCGGGAAGGTCGGACACGTCGAAACGACTCATCTGTTGGTACTCGGCCATCTTTCTGCCGTTCATATCCAGCACCAACACCTCCGTCACT
The DNA here is from genome assembly GCA_045640925.1 of Bacteroidales bacterium. Classification (GTDB taxonomy): domain Bacteria; phylum Bacteroidota; class Bacteroidia; order Bacteroidales; family P3; genus Colimorpha. The sequence goes on along the minus strand of JAZUFY010000103.1, from coordinate 5,519 downwards.
TTATCTGTGGTGCCCACCACTTCCACCTCTCCAGTGGTCGGGTTGGGACGCAACTGTGGCTCTCCATCGGTGACAGTCGTTCCTGCCGATTGGTCTTCTGCACCTCCACGAGCCGACTTCATCCCATTTAGCAAGGTTCTGGTCTCCACACAGTAAGTATAGATGCACAACTTGCCTTTGACGCACACCAAGATGTCTATACACACCGAGTCCGCCCCATTCAGGTCGTTTATATCAAAGGCACACAGCCCGTCAAGGTGTTGGATACCGTCATAGGTGTAATTCAACACCTGTTGCGGAGTGCTCCACACCGCAAAAACACTCTGCACCCCTGACAATATAATGCTGAAGTCGTAATAATAGACTCCTGATCCCGACATCATACCGTTGGGGTCAATATCTCCGTCAGACACCTCCATGTTGCAATCAACCTTGGGGGTCAGGTCCAACCCAAAGTCCTTTGTGCAGCCTGCACAGTCGTTGTCCTCCAACTGGAAGGCCACCGACATGGGGTCAAGGGTCAACGCCGTAAGTCCGATGATGAAATTGACACAGCCTCCTGGCGGAAGCACTGTGGGGATGAACGTGTTTGTGGTTATCGTGATGTTACCCGATGTGATGTCAAAGAGTGGCACCAGTTTGTCAAAACATATCGTGTTGGACGAGTTGTTGCACACCGTCACATCAAATGTGTATTCCAGTTCGCATTTCTCCGTACACTTGTATTCCTGCTTTATCTCTATGCTCACACTGTCGCACTTGCATTTTGTGTCTTCCTCCAGCACCAGCGGCTTCGACTGTTCCACACAGTCCTGAAAATATGTCACGTCAAGTACGTACTGGCCATAGCCGCCCAATGGCAGCCACCGTGGCAGAGTAGCTCCCGCATTGTTGTCCAACAGCGAATTGTCCATATACCATTTGTAATCGAAACGCTGCCAGTATGGGAACAATCCGTACACAGGCAGCATGGCCTCCATCTTTGCTGGGCACACCTTATAACAGCCCGTCAGCAGTCCGTCGAAGTCGGGGGCGGCAGGTATGTATATTCGAGCCATGTCCGAGCGGCAGCCCGACTCCTCGTCATAATAGTACGCATTGGCCGTGGTCGGATAATAGTAGGTCGCCCCGGGGCCGTAGTCGCCATTGCTCCAATGCACCCCTGTCACGGGGCCGTCGCACACCAACTTCACTGGTTCCTTACCTATGCAGTAATGTTCATCACTGAAGTCGATATGGGGGGCTTCAAGCTGCCCGACGGCCACTATTTCCACCTGCTCGGCATCGTCCGGGCAGTTCTCTGAATTTGTCACTGTCAGGTCTATGGCGTATGTCGTGCGTACCGCGTCATCGACTGTGAAACTGACCGACTGACCCGTATAGACACTGACGGCGTTCGTCGCGGTGTTCGTCACGGTCCAGTTGTAGGTGTACGTGTCGCCGAAACTCGGCTCGCCATACAGTTCCACTGTCTCGCCTAAACAGTAGTAGTATTTTGAGGGAATGATGATGGCCGTAGGCTTGTTCTTGAACGGCACGTTCGTCGCGGCCTCTGCTATGCAGGAGTTGTCGTTGGTCACAAACACGCTGTAATCGCCCGTGGATTGCACATAATGCGTGCTGCTCTGATTGTTTACGACTGGGTACCGCCAAGTGTAATAGTTATTGGCACCCGCAGGAACCGGACCACCATTCACATAATATTCTATAAGTTTATCTGCGCCTGGACAAACGGTCTGGTTAGAAGTATATAACGACGGCTGTTCCAAATTGTTGGATGATGACCTTATAGATACATTGCCTATACTTACGCATCCATTCTCATCAGTAACAGTAGCAGTGACAGTATATGAAGAACCTCTTTCGAATGTGTGATAGACATTACCGCCTGCTGTCAAATAGTGACTGTGGTCGCCAAAATGCCAATCGGATGCGGTGATGTCGGCTCCGCTGGAAACAGAGGACCTCAGCAGCACAGCGGTGTTGTCGCACGCCTTGGCGGGATCCACATTGTCCGACGTTATCGTCACCCTGCCCTCGCTGTTCACCGTGGTCAGCGTCTCGCTGATGCAGCCCGTCAGCGGACGTCCGTCATACATGGATAGCGTGACGGTGTGCGTGCCAGTCGTCGACGGTCTGACAATATAACTTCTGTCGCTGACAGGGAAAGTGCAAGAGGTTCCATCCACAAGGAACGTCACCGTCCTACTGCCGTCCAAATACTGCGAATAGTTGCGTATGACTATGTCTGTGCATTTCCTCTCAATGGTGAATTCGGGAATGAAGTCCACCGTGAAGTAGGTGTCTGCCGAGTAGCAAGGGTTTCCGTCCACATGGGCGAACAGGGCGTATGTCCCCACCTCGTTGATGGGAATGAATATTCTGCTTTTGTTGGTTCCTGAGTAGGTCGGTGCGCCGCACGGACTCCCCACTATGGTCCAGTCCACCCTGCCCGTGGCACCCACCACATGAAACCGGGCCTCCCGTGTGCAGTAGTCATAGCCGTCGTCCACTATCGTCATCCTGTCGCACCCGCCACATTCGGTCGTGAGGGTGGTGCTGCATCCCGTCGTGCGGTCGGTGACCGTGCAGGAGTATTGCGACTGGCCCGAGGCCACCCGCACCTTCCAGTTGTCGGTGCCGGTGTGCGACCACCGGAAACTGTAGTCGCCCGTGTTCAGCGGCGGTATCGTGTACACTTCGGTGCCGTCGCAGCCCAACGCCAGCACTGTCGGCAGCGGGTTGACATGGATTGTCGTCTCTCCTTTTGACAAATACGCCGAGTTGGTGCAGTAGTCGTAAGGATTGCACTCCAGCGTGACGCGCACATCGCCAGTCCTGTTCAGAGTATATGGGTCGGGCACTGAGTTTGCATACAGCGTGCCGCCCACATTCCATGTGCTGGACCCTGTGCAGTTGGGGCAGCTCAGCCTCACGCTGCCGCCCTGACAGAGGGGATTGTCGCCATTGACATTTATCGTCAAATCGGTGTGCAGGTCGGCTATTGTAATCTGCACACGCTGAATGTCCTTCAATCCCGAACAGTAGGTTCGCGTAAGGGTGATTGTAAAAGGCACCGGGTATACGACGGGCGGATCCAACTCGTTTATCTGCAGCCACACACTGTTGTTGTCCGGGGTGCTCTTCAGGGTGGCGCAGTATTGTTTGTTTTCCTCTATCTCCCAATCGTATATCACCCCCTCCTGATAAGGCACACACCCCGTCCAGTCCACCTCTGTGCCGGGACACACCCTCAGTGTCTGGGGCAGTGTCGTGGGACTCAGCACAAACGCTCCGACATGGTGTACGTATGGTCCGGACGACCGGCACCCCAGCTGGCGGTCGTAGGCATAGACATCGATGTCGCACACCTCGTTGCCATAGATCACCGACACTTCGTCGCCCATCACCGTGTCGGGAGTGGCCGACGCACATCCCGGCACCCACACAAACGTGCCGTAGGGGTTGTCTGTGGTGGCTTTCAGCAGTATGGCGGAGTTGCGACAGGCTATGGTGGGATTGTCGGGGTCCATGTCGTCGACGGTGGGGGCCGGTGGCGGGTCTTTGACGGTCAGCACAAACTCCGCCACGTTGCAGTAGGCCGGATTTTGTGCCGTTATGAGGTAGCGGCCCGCAGGGAGCTCGCTTTCTGTGCCGTAGTGCGCCTCGGGTGCGGACGATGTGCAGACCGCCTGGCCGGTGGCAAGGTCGGTGACGGTCCATGTCATCATCGTGTCGGGATCCACGGCATTGGTGGAGTAGGTCTCGTTTCGGGTGAGGCACACCTCCTTCTTGCCGCTGATCTTTAACTGAGGCTTGTCACATGTGTCAGGTTCAACAATCAGCTGCAATTGTGGCTTGTACTGAGCCTCCACTGTCGACACAAACACCCACAGAAACAAGGTTGATACCGCGATTCGTACTCTGCTCATTTTGATGCTATTCATCTTAGGCCTCCTATTCTTTCGTCATATTGTTCCAACTTATTTCCCTTCGCAAGAGGGTCCCTATTTCTTGCCATCAGGCAACTGTTACTCTCAATCGGGCTCTTTTTCATTCATCTCCGATGAGAAATAGGGGCGGCTGATGCCGGAAATAGATTTTGCGCTTTCGCTTGGAAATAATTTTGAGGGAAATTCTTTCTCTGATGTTTTCAACGTGCACCCCGACATTGCATCCAACGACTTCTGCCATGGCTTCTCTGTCATCTCATACATCATACCCATATAGCTCGTATTCATACGCTCCACAGTATGCGTATCAGCATGGTACTCATACGTCTCAGAATACACCTTATAACTCTTCGAGAAATTGATAAGCATACCATAAGGGCATTGTGTAAGTAGCATATAGTTTTTCAACTGCTCGCGATGTTCGTCAATGATGCACTTCATTGCCTTACACTCAATAATAATATCACCCTCATTTGGACGAACCACTACAAGGTCAAGCCTGTACGACTCCTCTAATTTCTCGCCAAAGAGATAGATTGGAAGAAAGTGTTCTTTTCTCGCATCATATCCCAACTTGACTAATAAATGTCGGAGGCCGTACTGATATGGGTATTCTGTCAACCCTGGCTTAAATGCATTATACACATCAAAAGCACACCCAACAATATCGTGAAATACTTTCATCCTGTGGTTGAATTCTGCTATCAAGTCCATTGTTTCATTTTTTTAAATGATTATCCGCAACGAGGTGAACGTGTCGGCAAAATATTTCCCTAACCCTATTTCCCCCGAAGGGGCCGACTATTTCCCCTCGATAGAGGGCTTTATTTCTTGCCGTCAGGCAACTTTTTCAAACAATCACCTATATGCGGATAATCGTTTTTTTATTTCCAAAAATCTATTTTCCCAAAAAGGGCAACTTATTTTTCTTGCAGAAGGGTTGCTATTTCTTGCCGTCTGGCAACTGCAACTCTCAATCGGGCTCTATTCTCTTCATCTCCGATGAGAAATAGGGGCGGCTGATGCCGGAAATAGCTTTTGCGCTTTCGCTTAGAAATAATCATTGAGAAATATTTCCTCATCATTATTTCCCCCGAAGGGGCAACTTATTTTCCCTCGCAAGAGGGGGCCCTATTTCTTGCCGTCAGGCAACCTTTATTTATTGGTTGTTCTCGTATGTTGTGTGACACTAATTCTCATTTTCATTGCTTGATGATTTTAATTTGTGTAATGGATTTATTGGTTACAATCTGGAGGTAATAGACTCCGGAAGGATAGGGAGAGAGGTCTATGGTGTTGCCGTCCGCGGACACGGGGTATCGATGCCCCACGGCGGAGATAAGCATGGCCGAGGCTATGTACTGGTCGTGTGCATCGACATGCAGCGTGTTGCGGACAGGGTTGGGCCAAACGCTGACGGGGGCATCGTCGGGAGCGGTGACGCCTTCGCCCTGTCCGCCGTCGGTCACGGTCAGTTGAAGCGTCACGGGTGCTGCGGGTCGGTAGTACTCGTCGCCCGACTGGGTGGCGGTGACGCTGGTGACGCCCACGTGCAACAGGTGCAGG
>JAZUFY010000102.1:0-4366 GCA_045640925.1 Bacteroidales bacterium | reverse complement strand
TCCACATTGGTTTCCAAATGATGTCTAAATACATAATATTTAGAAGATAATTTCTGCACCCTGAAAAGGTTGGGGCTTATTCTGTCGTAGTTCCGCTCGTCCAGCAAATCAATCTCCGAAGGGTCGAAACCTGTGGCAGGGTTGGGGAATACAAAATATTCGTTTTGCTTCATCGTGAAAAGAAACTGCCAGCCCTGGTCTTTGTTGTAGTCTTTGTTGACAATGGGCAGGTGTTGCACTGCACGGGCTGTGGCTTCGTAGAACGACACGATGTGTTCCTGCCAGTTGCCGTCGGCATCTTGGAAAATGGCCACATGATGGTTGCTGCCAGTGTCGATAAAGTCGGCAGGTTGCGGTTTGTCCTGTGCGTCAAGGATTATGCGGCCTTCTTTGTCGCGTCTGGAGTGGAGCGACTCGGCATTGTTGAGTTGCTTGTAGCGGACGCTCTTGATGCAGATGCCGCGTTCGCGGTTTTGCCAAATGGGATTGTCGTCCAAATTGCTAAAGGCTTTCTTGGCATCGCCTCCAAATTCGTCCAGACGAGCTTGGAGGATGCGACGGATACCCTCGTCCACCACTTTGTCGAGTTTGATGTTCTCGTCGATAGGTTTTCTGACGGTATAGATGGTTTCAAACTCTTGGATGGTAACTTTGTCGGGGACGGCATGTCGGTGGAATCCATCAAGCCAGATTGGATTTTTCTCCATGCTGTTGCGACCTGTAAAGGCTTTTTTTGCATCGCCACCGAAGGCGGCAAGGCGTGTGGCAAGGGCTTGTCGATAGGTGGGGTTGGTGACTTTGGCTATTGTTTCGGCAGTCATCTTTGCTCCGACGGACACCACCTTGTTTACAGGCACCTGCATCTGAGCACATACAGTCTCTTTATGAAGTTGACCACGGGGTGTGAGCTGTACCACTGTGTGGTCTTTGCCTTTGGTACGGGTTTTGTTGATGTTGCGTGTAACGACCTTGTTTTTTGCTTTGATGGATATCAGGATGTGTTCCAAATGATATTTGGCCTCGGCACGGAACTGTTCGAGAGGAACGATTGGGGGATTGAAGCGTAGATGGTGGTCGTTGTCGCGAGAGAGTTCTTTCCGCTCGATACCTTCGGCATCGGAGAGTTTGTCGTGGCGGGCGTTGAGGTGATTCAGATACTGGATATAGCTGTGCTTGGTAAAAGCAATCGTGAGGGCATCCATGGCGTGATGGCGGTGGTCATTGCGTTTGGTCCATCCCTCGATATGACGGATGCGCTGGCCATCACGGCCTTGTTTGATTTCGGTGAGTCCCAGGTTTTCGTATTTCGTCCAATTCAACTCTTTCATCACATCCACTAACTGCCAATCCTCACGAAGGCGGTCGGTGATGCTGCCAGTGGTGGCTGTAACATCGCGGGCAATCTGACGGAGCATTTCTTGTGCCTTACGGGCAATGTATTGGGTGTCGCGCAGGTCGCGGTCGATGAAGTCGTCGGGAATATCGGCTTCGGTCATGAGCAGTTTCTTGGCTTTGGCTGACGACATTCCGTTTTGGGCGAGATATTCAACTCGGCGTTTGTAATCGGCTATTCCCTCTTCACCATATTTGGAAGCCACATAGTCGAGGGCGGTAGCATTGCCTTTCTCAATGTTGACATCACGAAATTCGAGTGTCTTGTTGGAAAAAGAGTCGTCGAATAGGCGCGACTGGGGTATGATGTGCTCGATGTCAATGTCCTTGCTGAAAATCTGCTCGTACGATATTTCCTTGTTGGAATATAGGGCTTTGTATCCATTGGGGGCCAGTTCTTGCCAGAGACGGTAGCGGATGATGTCGTTGCGGCTGCCATATTCGGGGCCGAAGTCGTCTTGCAGTTTCTTCTTTATCAGTTCTTGCTCTTTTGTGTTGTTGGCGATGGCTTTGGATAGTGCGTCACGTTCGGCAGCGCTTTTTTTCAATTCTCGTGCCATCTCAAGGCGTATCTCGTCGGGTCTGCCATATTCGTCAATCACCCCATTCACCACATTGACCATTTGATTTAAAATCTTTTCCACCACAGGATTGCGGAGGCTGTTCTTGGGCAATTGCTCAAGGTGTGCTTTCAACTCACGGCTGTCGAGTTCTTCGCGAGTGAGCGAGGTGGCTGAATGGCGATAGCCCGCATAGGCACAGGCTTCACTATAGATATGACCAGCCTGCAAGAAAGGAAGAATTTTTTGCAAGGCTTTGGCGGAAAGACTACCATAGTCTTCTTCAAAATGAATGGCGGCAAATAGTTTGGCGTATTCTTTGGGCATGTTGAGCAGTTTTGTAAGGTGCTCAACGAGTTTCTCGTCACCTGTGTTAGAGTTGTCGCCCTCGTAGGAATATATGAGATGCCACAATCTGAAAAGAGGTTCTTGGTCGAGAGCCTCGCCTTTTTGGTTGCAGTCGAATTGCATCCAGTCGGTAGCATAACCCAAGCCACCGAATACGGCACGCACTGCTTCGGCAAGTTCCGAAGCCTTCATTTTGGCAGTATCTGGCAGTTCGTGTCCGCTCAACTCAAGTATATCCACAGCGGTTCTAAGCAAACGCGACATGGTGCGGTTGCCTTCCACCTCCTTGTAATTCAGCGTGGTGCCTTTGGGGGATTTTGGGGCAATGAGTTTCACAATGTCTTTGGCACTCATCTTCTCTTGGTAATGGAGTTCGGAGAGGATAATTTCGCGTTCCTCCTCCGAGAGGAAACGTTTGTCTTTTCCTATGCCAATCATTACATTGTTCAGCACTTGCAGCGTGCGGAATTCTTGAAAGAGCGGAGATGATTTAGGACATACTTTTCGATTTTCAAATTCACAATTGCTTACTAACCATTTCTGCGATTTAAGCGGACGCTGGTAGAAAATCACGCGACTGCAAATCTGTTGCTTTAATTCTTCGGTTAGTTCGGGATGAAACAGGGATTGTGTTTGCCAAATGGTTTCAAATTCATCTAAATAGTCTTTACGGTAAAAAGGTTGGTTTTTGAGGCTGGCATTGGGGTTGGCATCCAGTTTTGCCATCAGATATTGGCCAATGGTCTGATTGTTGAACGCCAACTCTTTGCTGCGGTCGCTAATGTCACCGAGATAGCCGCTGCTGCTATTCACTGCACCATTGACTTCGCTCACCACAGTGGCCAACTCTTCGGGCGAAAGTTCCCGATTCAAAGCATCATTGCGCAGACGGTATAAAGCGGTAAGGCGTTCTTGCTTGTTGCCTTTGATGTCGCAGGTGTATATCTTGAAGCGGCCAAGGAAGATTTTGGCTGTGCCTTGCTTGCCTTGGCGGGCAATTTGTTGGCGGAAATCAGGGGTGAGAATCTCGGGATGATGGGGCTTCTGAAATGCCCATATCCTGTCGAGTTCGGTAGAGAGGTCGCTGCGATAAAAGTCAGGCAAATGATATTTTTTTTCACAAAGCAAACGAAAACAATATTGGCCAGGGGTGATGCCTTCCTCAAATAAAATACGTGCCACCTCCATACCGTCAACAAGTTGTCCCTCATCAGCGGATTTGGCTTTACGGCTGCTTTTATAGCCTCGTTTCTTGTTTATCATTAGCAGTACACGAGCCAATTCTTCGAGGGTGATTTCCTCTGAAGCGGCTTTGGCGCGGAGGCGGTAGGTCTCAAAGGTGGTGTTGTTGCCGTTTTCGGATAAGATGGCACTGTCGTCAATCCAGCCGCTTTGTTTGAGAAGCTGAATGAGGTTGTCTCGGCGGAGTTTATAGCGTTGAAGATTGCGCCGCATACTGCGTTTCAATGTCCTGTCGGCATTGGTCGTTATGGGTTTTCCCTTCTCAAAATTTGTCTGTTCGTCCACTGTGAGAGGGTTGACACGTACACCCAAACGGATGATTGAGGATTTTTCACCCTCGTTTTCTGCTTCATTCACCAAGGCCCAGCCGATGCTGGTAGTGCCCAAGTCCAAACCAAGAATCTTTTTCATAGTTAGAGGTTTAAAAAAAGACGAGATCAGAAATCCCGCCTTAAATGTTTTCACAACGGAATAATCCTTATTGTGATTTGCTTGAAAATTTGTGTTGCAAAATTACAAAAAAAATTTCAATTGGCAAATTTTTTCTGCAATATTCTGTATTTTTAACAATTAGAGGCATTTTATCCATTTGAAGATGAGGGCGGCTTGGGTGGTGGTGAGGGAGTGGGAACGGGGGCGGAGGCCGGTGAGATAGAGGAGGTCCAGGAGGCTTATGGTGGAGGGGTGGGAGGGCTTGCCCGGAGGAACTGGGGACTTGGGTGGTACAGGATGTTCTTGATTTTCCGGAGATCCCGGAGGCTCCGGATATTCCGGAGATTCCGGAGGTTCCGGATTAACCGGATTTCCCGGATGCTTTGGAGTTG
>JAZUFY010000101.1:0-7617 GCA_045640925.1 Bacteroidales bacterium | reverse complement strand
GGCGGAGACTTACAACATCGGCGGTTTCAACGAGTGGAAGAATATCGACATCATCCATGTGCTTATCAAGACGGTTGACCGTTTGTTGGGACGTCCTGAAGGTGCGGATGAGGACCTTATCACTTACGTTACCGACCGTGCGGGACACGATTTGCGTTACGCTATTGATTCCTCCAAGTTGCAGAAAGAGTTGGGTTGGGAGCCGAGTTTGCAGTTTGAGGAGGGCATTGAGAAGACGGTCCGTTGGTATTTGGACAACCAGGAGTGGATGGACAATGTCACCTCGGGCGACTATATGAAATACTACGAAGATATGTATGCCAATCGATAGCTCTTTTCAGTTTTGAATTCTCGAAAATTATTCATCATGAAACGCATCCTCTATATTATTCCTTGTTTGCTGCTGATGATCTCTTGCCACACGACGCAGGAGTATGCCTATCTTTCCGATGTGGAAAGGGATAGCGCGATGCAGATAATTACAACTTACGCTTCAACAATTCATCCAGGCGACCAACTGTATATTTACGTTTCCAGTACTGTGCCTGAGAGTGTCATTCCTTTCAATCAGGAGACCAATAAACTTGCCGCTGCGGCAGCCAGAAGGTCTGGTGCTTCGGGTTTGACGGTGCATGATAGACAAAGAGTTCAAACAGGTGATATTGCCATTAAAGAGCAAAAAGTGTCTGTTGAATGCTATACGGTTAAAACGGATGGGACGATAGATTTTCCTGTCTTGGGAGTAGTAAGTGTCGCAGGTGTGACGTTGGATTCATTATCAACGATGCTGCAGAACAAGATAAAAGAAGGCGGCTATGTTACCGACCCTTCTGTGGAGGTGAAATTGGTTAATTTTAGGGTGTCTGTGATTGGGGAAGTGAATGTCCCGCAAGAGATTCATCTTGAGGGGGAACGTCTGACTATTTTTGAAGCCTTGGCAATGTGCCATGATATTACTATGTATGGCAGAAGAGATAATGTTAAGGTGGCTCGCGAAGAAAACGGCAAGTTGCAGACATACGTCTTGGATATGCAGTCAAAGGAAATCTTGGATTCGCCCTGTTATTATTTGCAACAGAATGATATTGTTTATGTCGAACCCAATGATTTGAAGAAAAAACGTGCATCGCGTAATGAAGATATTCCCAAGTATATCTCAATCGGGGTTTCTGGATTTGTTACGCTACGCCATATATGGCGTATTATGACGCGAATTGATAGGTATAGATAATTTATTCAATTATAGATGATGGGTAGGAGATTTTTACTGCTGTTGATTGCAGCTGTAACCTTGTTTTCATTTTCTTCTTGCAAAGACGAAGAGAAGCCCGAGGTGCCTAAGGATGCCGTAGTTGCATCTTTGATAGATGATGTGGATGTTCATGCCGAAGATATACCGAATCTTTTCGCTGAAAGAAATGTGCAGTATAATGTAGTTTCGGTTTTGAATTGGGCGGAGCAATATCCTTACTTACCCCGAGTTGAATTTGCAATTGCTCATAATGGGGCTAATATATTCATCCATTATCGTGTCACGGAGAAAAGAACCTTGGGCACGATGGAGAATGATTTGGATGAGGTTTATAAAGAGTCTTGCTGTGAGTTCTTTTGCATGAAGGAGGGCGATAGCTTATATTATAACATTGAATCGAATTGCCTGGGTTCAATTCTCATGCAGTGTGGTACGGGACGTGCTGATAGAGAGATTTCCTCTGCTGAAAATCTGAAACAGATTGAGCGTTGGGCTTCTTTGGGTCGGAAAAGCGTGGGTATGATTAATCAAGAGACACATTGGGAATTGGCTCTCGTGATACCGATATCGGCATTTTGGAACCATACTTATGGGAACCTTTCAGGACAGACCTTTTTAGCAAATGTATATAATTGTTTGGGAAGTGGAGACGATCGACAATATGTTACATGGAACCCAATCAATACTACGGGACCTGATTTTCATCGTCCTGAATATTTCAAGCCAATTTATTTCGAATAAGAATTGTATGAAAAAAGATGGCTGCAAAGAGTTTGCAGCCGTCTTTTTATAATTCTGAAGTAGTTTTCAATCGATGCTGGAAGTTTCTTCGGCACCTTCTTTGGTCCGATTTTCGAGTTCCATTTTACCGAAACGGAGGGTGATACCAGCAGAGATGTAGCGGCTGTTGAGGGTGAAACTATTGCTTTCGCTCAAGAGGTAAGGGTTGGTAGTGCTGCTGCCCGAACCGATGGTCTTGCCCCAGTTGAAAATGTCCTGCACGTTGATGAAGGCGCTCAGTTTGCGTTTGAAGAAATCGGCACGCACACCGCAGTTCAGGAAATAGCGGGCTTTGCGTTCTGCAGCCAAACTGATGGTTGGGGAAGAATAGTTTGCAGAGGCGAAGATTTGGTATTTATTCAAAACTTTAGCCCAGCAGTTGAGGCGGATACTCCACGACACTTTGTCGCGTTCCAGCACGCCCTTGGCTCCTTGGTCGAGACGATAACCATAGTCGTAGAGGTTGGCATAGAGACGTACATTGAAGAATCCGTTGGGACGGTAGGTAATGTTGGCTGTACCACCTACGCGGTAGGAGGAACCCATGTTGAAAGGCTGAGAGAATTGCACGATGCGGTTCAATATGGGATCATCGTCATCGGTTGCTGTGGTGAGGTTGTCAATTTCGTTGGTGCTGAAGCGACCGTAGCCTTCCAGTCCTACATTTCCGAAATCGAGGAAGAATTTGCTCCAACCGATTTCTGCATTGTGCGTGTAGGAGTATGAGAGATCCCTGTTGCCCATAGAATAACCATCCATAGAGTAACGCTTATATGTAGTGAGATCGTTTTCCCCAGGGTGGCGCATACGCAGTGAATAGTTCAACTTGAAGTTGTGGAGGTCTTCGGTACGATAAGAGAGATGTATTGAAGGATTGAATGTTAAAAAGTTGCAGATGGTGTCATCGTTGGTAAAAGGATAGGTGTCACTGCCTTTGTATTGGAAGTTTACATTCTCGTATTGGGCTCCCAATCCGAGTTCGAGGGTGAAACCTCCCCAACGGCGGGTCCACTCAACATCGGCCTCGGCGCTGTTTTCCTTGTCAGAAAAATCGTAACTGCGCAGCAGGTCGTTAGTCTTCAAGGTTTGGTAGTCATCGAATACATCGTAGTTGCGCTTGGTGATTGAGTTGCCATAACCCAAACCGAAAGAGAATTCGCCATTTTCGCTATAGGGGCGGTTGTAGCGAATATCGGCACTGATGTCGTTGTTAGTGTTGTTGTCGAGATAGGCTTTGTCGTAGTCGGTATATGTTCCGGTGGTTGCGGCGGGGTCGAAAAGACGGATGAAGTCATTTTCGCTGGTGCCGTGGCTGTAGTGTTCGTGGAGACTGGCGCGGATGTTGTGGCCGTTATCATCAAATTTGTGAGTGTAATCGATACCGGCCATGCCGAAACCATTGTTGTTCCAACTGTCGTTGGTGTCGACGTAGGAGAAAAGGTCGTGAAAGCCTCCTGTGAGCCAGTTGTTGCGACCACGTTGCAAGGTGTTAAAACTGGTGTTGCGGCTGAAATTGAACGAACCCATAAAATCGATGTCGGTCATACTGTCAATTTCGTAGCTCACATTGGCAAATACATTGCCGCTGTAGCGACGACTGTTGCTCTCGCTTTCGTAGTTCTCCGTGGCAGTGGTGTCGTAAACTCCGTCGGGAGTGGCGTTGTGGTCTTTGCGGTAGGTCGTTGTGCTCCATCCTTCGTTGTTGCTATAGTTATAACGTCCCGAGGCGTACAAGTTGACCGAGAGGCGTTCGTTGGCCCAAGTGTAGGAAACCCAAGGAGAGACAAATGGTTGTGTGGCACCATTGACACCGAAACTAACAAAGTGGTTGCTCTTGATATAGGCCGAGGTGATGATGTTGATGACGGCATCGGCGCTGGTAGCATATTTTGCCGAGGGATTGGTGATGGCTTCGATGCGGTCGAGAGCATTTGCGGGAAGTGTTTCAAGGTAGGTCTTGAGGTTCTCCTCGGTCAGCTTGGAGGGCTTGTCGTTAATCCAAATTTCCACACTGCTCACACCGCGCAAGGATATGTTGCCTTCGATGTCCACCTCCACTCCAGGAGCGTTCTGCAAAGCATCGCTGGTGGTACCGGTTTGGATGGTGGGGTCGTCGGCCACATTATAAATCATCTTCTCGCCGTCCATGGCATAGAGAGGTCTCGATGCGGTAACCTTGACCTCTTTCAGCGTTGTTGCACCAGGGGCAATCTTGATGGTGCCGAGGGCGGTGTTGTTATCCACTGTAAATGGGTAAAGGATATTCTTATATCCGATAGCCGATACGCGCAGCAGCATCTCGCCTTGCGGGATGCCTTGGATCTCGAAATAGCCATTGAGGTCGGAGATGCCGCCTTTGACGAAAGCGGAGTCTGCGGCGGAGAGTACGGCGATGTTGACGTATGGGATAGGCTCGTTGTTGGTGCTGTCCTGCAAAGTGCCCACAATTTTAAAGGTGTCGCCCTCTTTCACGGACTTCTTCTGTTTCACTTGTTGTGATTGCAGAGCCGCCTGGTTGGCCTGATATTGCTTGCGCATACGCTCACGGTCGGACATAGAGGGTCTGCCCCCATTGCGGAAACCTCCTGGAGGTGGCCCCATGGGTCGTCCCCCGCCCCCGCCGCCAGGTTGTGCAAGGGCTGTGGCAGCAAACAATAAGAATAGCACCATGGGTGCGAGGGTGCGGATAGTTGTTTTATGCAAAGACATATAATTGTGTTGTTAAAATATAATTATTATATTTGTATCTCAAAATGTGAGTTTATTGCAGTGTTATCAAGAAAAAATCGCCCGAAAGCGATTTTTTATATTCAGAGTGTGGCAGCAGATTCGGTGTAGCGGGCTTTAATTTCCTCGTAGAAGTGAGCCTGCGAAAGTTGCATGTATGGCGTGAGCCATAAGAAACCGATGCAGAGTGTGAGGATGGCGAGCAGGGCCCAGCCGATAAAACTCAATTGCAGGCAGAAGAGTTTCCATTTGTAACCGTCCATCATCTTTTGACTGAGGCGGATACACTCGCGCACGGGCATATCGGGGTTGTCGTGCATGATGTAGGGGGTAAGGGCGTAGGAGTAGGATTTGATGATGCCAGGCACGATGAGCAGCAGCATCCACAAGACGGTGAACACCCCAACAAGCAGCGAGCCTCCGAGGTAGCGACCATACTTTTTGAAGGTGTAGAACGGGCTGGCGGCAATGTCCTCCTCGTTGATGCTGTTGCGTTTGAAATAAAGGAAGGTGAGGATGAAACCAAACTCCAACGGGAGTACCACCAGTAGGTTCAGCAAGGGAATATTGCTTGCCACACCTGTGACCACTGCGTAGAGCAACGTCGCGAGCACGGGATTGAGCCAATGCCCTTTCAATTGGGTGTAGGCGTTGTGTCGAATCTGTGAATTGGCCGGCATGGCCGAAGGATTGATGGTGTTCATGTCTTCCATAAAAATATATTTTAAATTATTATTCTTATCCAAAAAGAGTCCGGCTCATTGCGAAAGTCGGACTCTTTGTATTATTTATATTGTTGATTTAGCGTACAGTGAATTTGAAAGCATCACCATTGAGGCGGTAGACGTAGGTGCCAGGGGCATAGCCCTGGAGGTCGAGACGGTACTCCTTGGTATTGGCAGGCACAATGTGGCTGTCCACCAGTTTGCCGTCGATGCTGTAGATGCTGAGGTAGGCGTTCAAGGGCAGGTCAGCGGGCACCATCATGTAGTCGGTGGCTGGATTGGGATAGGCGGGCGAGGGGGCGATATACGAGTTCTCCTCGATACTGACGTCATCCTTGGGGTGAATTTTGTAAATCATGGCCTGGCCTTTGGAAAAATGGTATCCGCCAGCGTCCTCGATAGAGGAGGCGGGGGTGAGGGTGTAGAAACCATCAGAACTTCCGTCCCAGCCCCAACGCACATAATATTTGTTCTCCGATGCGCTCGAAACACCGGCAATCACAAAGGCGTGGCCGGCAGCGTCGCGACCGGTTCCGCCAGGGTCAGAAGCGCTGTAGTAAACAGGGCGCTGGTTGGTCTCCAATTCATCGTGGAGCATGGCGTTCCACTGCGAGTTGTTGTAGCTTTGACGCAAACGCTGGGCACATTCGGGCGAATATTTGAACCACTGAGGGAGAGCCTTCACCACATACTCGCTCATTGTGCCGCTGCCCTCTAAGCCCCAATCCATTTTGGATGTCACTCCGCAGGCAAACATCAGTTTGCTGATGGCGTGCTTGTAGTTCCACTCAGAATTGTATTTCAGCGTGGTGGGCATACTGTCATAGACGAATTTGTTGGAGTCTTTTGAAAAGTCGTAACGGATATTGGTGTTGTTCCACGACCAAACGGCAGTGTTCGAACCCGAAGGATTGCTGTTGCTGCCCTTGACGGGATATTCCCAAAAACGGATAATCATAGCCATGGCCGTGGCCACGCAACCCGTGATGACATGCTTGCCGCCAATGGTGGGGCAGCAGACGTTGAAAGTGGGATAGTCAGGGTCGCCTTGGCCCCATTTGCTCTGCACGAGGACGGCCTTGGACTCGGGGTCGCAGGTGAATTTTTTATCAGCAAGCAGGTCCCACATTTGGCGAACCTCTGCCGAAGCGGTGGCCTCCACGTTCTGCTGGCTGCTGACCAGTTCGGCATAACTATTCAGCATGTAAAGACATGCGGGGTTCTTTTCAACATCGTTGAGGTTTCCCACAGGGCTGTAGGCCAAAACGGGCTCCACACAGTCGGAAGCGGACATTACCACAAAGCCGTCGCCTTCGATATTGAACGCGTACAATGCCGGAACGCAAAGCGTCGGGTTGTCAAATTGCTTGGCCAGCACCAGGTTGTCGGGATCGACAGGCGCTTTGGCACCCGTGGCAACAGAGAAATAATAAGCACCCAGCTGTTTTGCTGTCTGAATGTCGATATTTTCAGCTTTTGCGCTGCCGCACATCAATACTGAAAGCATGACGATTGCGGATAATAATCTGTGTTTCATATTCTTCATATAGTCAAATTTGTCGTTCACGTTACTAATTTTCGAAAGCAAAGATACGAATATTTTTTGAAAATGTGATAAAAAAGACCAATAAAGACCGATAAAAATTTCAGATGCTTGATAATAAATATGCTACGTTGTTTTGTTTGTACCGTTCACAAATAATCACATTATACTGTTCTACCACTTTTGGGGGCGTGCTTCCTGCATGTAGGCATCGGTGACATATTTGTGTTATACCTGTTGGCGGAATTAATATGATATTTTTGTCCCGAATTTTAACATTTCTTCCCCAAATCTGCTTTTTTTGTGCTTCCGCTGCTGGTTCTCTTCCGGCAAAACAATAGGGGAACAATAGGGGAACAATATCAAAACAATATCAAAGCAACATGGGTGACTATATTTTAATAGTTTTTCACATAAACGTTAAACCGCTCGGAGCAAAAATCAGGTGCTTTTTGATACATTGAGAGGCCATTTTTGACCACCAGTATATCGTTTTTTGAACACTAAGGGTATGTTTTTGACACACTAAGGGGGGTGTTTTACGCCAAGTCTCTATCAGTTCAAAAAATGAGAGGCTATTTTTTGGCATT
>JAZUFY010000100.1:0-6178 GCA_045640925.1 Bacteroidales bacterium | reverse complement strand
CTTGCAGGAAGCTACAATACCTATTCGATTGAGACCGAAACGCTCGATAAGACCATCATCCCGTACCCCGCTGACCAAATCCCTGGCATGACAACCATGGGCCACATGTCCACCAAGGGCAGCTCCATCACCATCGCCCCGTATGTGCGCTACGATGTGATTCAGGCGGGCGATGTTTCGCTCTTTGCCGAGTTGAATGGTTTTTTCAACATGACGATGGACCCGACCATATCGGCCCACATTGACAACATCAACCTCATGAGCGCCTTCACCTTGTCTATGGACTCCACCTTTGTGCGCCCAATGAATTCCACCAGCATCGGTGTCCGCGTCGTTCCCGGCCTCAGCTGGCAGCTCAGCAAACATTGCGGCATCGACCTGTACCTCGACTTCCTGTCATTGGCCTACACCTCCACTACCACCATTCGTTTGGACAACTCGTATTCATTCCGCATGGCCAGCGTCAGCGGCGAGCCCGTCCTTGTCACCGAAACCACGGCCACCACTTCGACCACGAAAGAGACCTCTTTCGGCGGAGCCATCACAGGTTCGCCTCTGCTGACTCAGCTGGGTCAGAACAACTGGGTTCGCGTCGGTTTTAACTTCACCTTCTAAGCCTTCTGAATCATGAAGAGATTATTTATCATTATATCCCTGTTGGCTTTCACCGCTGTCGCAAATGCGCAGTTTCTGGTTAGTGCCAACATTGGAGGTTACTACTCCAAGGGCAGCAGCACTGCGGATGCCTCTTTCTTCGGCTTCACCCCTACGATGACCGATACCAACTACACCATCCCCACCGTTTTCGACACCATGGACAACATGCTCAACGTTACGGGCGGTTTCAAGTTCGGCTACCAGTTCGGACGTTTGCAGATTGGTATCTCCGCCCGCATTTCGTGGAGCCGTGCCAATGGTGGCCAAACTCCCGATGAATATTTTGCCGCCAACCCGAGCCAGTATCAGTATGACGTTTACGCCCACTACCCTGAACACGACAATCCTCAGGGCTGGTTTGTCCAGCAACAGATAAGCTACTCCATCGCTCCATACGCCCGCTACGAGCTCATCAACTTTGGCGATGTGGCTTTCTTTGCCGAACTCAGCGGCTATTTCACCAAGGCCAACAAGCCTGTACGACACGACTATGTTGAATGGTACAACCTGGAGATGCACAGCACCATCGACACCACTTTTGACGTGGCTCGCGAAGGACATTCGTTTGGCGCCTCTATCGTCCCAGGCCTCAGCTGGCAGCTCTCACCCCACTGCTACATCGACCTGTATTTCGATATTATGGCGCTGACCTTCGACAAGACAACCCTCACCGAGGTCACCGTCAAGGACGAGTTTGACTACACCGCCACTCCCCGCGTGTTGGCCCGCCGCACCACAACCACTTATACGACCAACAGCACCGACCTCGGCTTCGGCATCACGGGTTCGCCCCTGCTCACCAACCGCAACTGGGTCCGCGTGGGATTCAACTACACTTTCTAACCCGAACATCTCACACCAATAATATTTGAAGGCCAGTCACAATTTAGTGGTTGGCCTTCATTTTTTTCACCCCCAAAAAAATCAGCGAGGAGGCTTTCGAGGTTAGGAAACCGAATAAAACATCACATCTTCGGCACAAAATCTATCATAATCGACTGCTCGTCGAAATGGATATCCTGCAAAGTGATGCGCTCAAACAAAGGAGCGAGATTGGGATTTTTGCCCAAACTCAACAAAAGTCGGCTGCCGTCAAGCATCTCCAGCATCTCCATTCCTGGCTGTTTTTTGGCCTGATTGATGGCGGTTTTGAGCATAAACTCTATCCCTGCGCCACCTCCGAACGAGAGGAACACGTCGCTACCATTGACACGGTCAACCGATATGTCCAATCCCACTGCCCCCATCAAGGGCACTTTATAAGAGATGCGGAGCGTATGAGGTCCGCCAAAACACATCGGCAGTTCCTTGCCACTCTTGTCGTTTACAAACCGTTCTACTTCTTGGTAAGATAATTTGAATTGCATATTGTAACAAATTGAAGATATACAGATTTATAGATTAAGAATACTATTCATTATGATAAGGTTCGTGATGGAGGATTGAAAAGCCTCGATACAATTGTTCTACAAAGAAAAGACGCACCATCTGGTGATTGAACGTCATCTGCGACAGCGATATTTTGTCGTGGGCCACCTTATACACACTCGAAGCAAAACCGAAGGCTCCTCCCACCACAAACACCAACGAGCGTACACCCGCGTTCATCTGTTTCTGCAAATATTCGGAAAATCCCACAGAGGTGTGCTCCTTGCCGTGCTCATCCAAAAGCACAATCCTGTCAGCCCCCTCCAACTTCTTCAATAGCAAGGCAGCCTCACGCTCTTTAATCTCCTCGGGCGAGGCACCCTTCTGATCCTTCAAGGCGGGAATGACCTCAATATCAAAATTCACATAATGTTTCAACCGTTTTTCATAAACATCTATGCCCTCTTGCACAAAGGACATATCGGTTTTGCCAACAACGACGAGTTTGATATTCATAGGGCAGATAATTTTGGAATAATACACAGAGGGCGAATTCTTCGCACCTGATAGTAGGTTACAGGTTTCGCGCCATAGAGGCTGTAGGAATAGGCAATCTTTGCGTCCATGCTGCCCTCAAAATCGAAACTCCGCGTATGCTTGGACAACCGCTGAATAATCAGCCAAAAGAGCATCGCAGAGGC
This sequence comes from Bacteroidales bacterium, assembly GCA_045640925.1. Lineage (GTDB taxonomy): Bacteria > Bacteroidota > Bacteroidia > Bacteroidales > P3 > Colimorpha. The sequence continues at coordinate 3,452 of JAZUFY010000100.1, read as the reverse complement.
TCCGTTGGGGTGTTGCTCGGGATGCAGCGCCGAGAGGAGCGCGTAGGCGCTGTTGCTATCGAATGCCACAAAGCGGGCCGCACGAAGCACCTCTTTGTCATCCTTCAACCCCAACAAAACACCCTGTCCTCGCTGAAGGGTTTGTGACACCACTCTGACAATAAAATCGTGAGACAGCAAATCTTTCTCTCCTTTCGACTGCCAATACTCATTATGGAATTGGGCGAACCTTTCGGGCGTGAGATCTTCGACCGGAGTCAGCACCTTCTCAGCACGACGGATTTGACGTTGTCTCCGACTTTTATCAAAATACTCGAACACTTGTTGCGGATTGGATATATCCTCGATGCGGTATGTGCGTCGTGCTGAAACCCGATAACCCTTCCACGCCTCCAAATTGCTTACTGACGGCGAAAAATTCTGTTGGAACAAAAGCAGATGCAAATTGTTAAGTTCAGCAATCAACTCTCGGTCGAGTTCCGAAACCGAAATACCCGCATGAGGATCATACCAAGGGCCATTGTATTGTGTCAACTGTGGCTGCAGCACATACCGCAATCCCATCTTCGAGCCAATCAGGTAAGGCATAGCCGCCACAACTTTTCCTTGACGGTCGCGAACCAGTATCACATCCCAATGCTTGCCCTCACACACCGTATCCATCCACCAATATTGCAAAAACAGAGGAATCTTAGACCCCTCTGTTTCGCATAGTTCTTTATATAGTTCCTTGTTTGTCAAATGAACGTCGAATAGTTACTGCAAAACCACCGTGACACGGTTATTGGCAAGACGGCCATTGAGCGTGTTGTTATCACCCACAGGGTCATCCTCGCCTTTATAGGCAATCTCGATACGATGCTCATCAATACCGCGCTGAATCAGGGCCTTTTTCACCTCAACAGCACGCTGACGAGAGAGACCTGTATTGTAGGCCTCGGTGCCCACATTGTCGCTATAACCCGTCAACATCACCTCAAGGCCTTTATTCTCCTTCATATAGTTGGCAAGATTGTCCAACTGGGGGATATAGGACTCCTGAACCGTGGCATCGTTGGGGAAGAACTTGATGTCGGGCCAAGTCTGAGCACCTGCGGCAGCACTGGGCAACAGGTCGGTCTTCTTGGATGTGAAGTCGATAATCAGACCCACACGAATCAACTCGTCCGTAGGTTGTTCCTCAAGATAGAAAGCCTCGTCCTTCCAATAGCGATAGTCAATCTGAGCCACCTTGTAGCTCACCTTGTTCTTCATCTCCTTGTCGATAAGGATGTCGCGGAAATAATCCAACGAAATCAAAGCTTCCATCTGGGCATTCTCCACCAATTCGGCCTGCTGCTCGGGATCTGTTACCGAGGGATTGACCGCAAAAATGGCGCAGATATGCATCGGAATACGACCCGCACTGGTAAGATAATCCATCACGGGGTCGAAAGCGCCCCAGTCGCGCTTGTCGTCCTTCTCCCATCTCAGCGAGCGGAACTTATTGTAGTTATAATTGACATAGTAACGGGTCTTGGCATCAAAGACTGTGTATTTCCAAACAGTATCGTAAGCCGCCTCGCGCACTTTGCGCTTGCCGTTCTCATCAATGACCGACTCTTCTTTCTTCGACTTCTTGCTTTGGGCTTCGGGGTTGGTGTACTGGTCGTACAAACCGCCAGGTGTGGGATGCCAGGTAGTATCGGCATTGCGTCCCAACCATATACGGCGGTTGTTGCCTTCCTTAATAATATCCGTAGTCGGTTTCTTTTTACGGTACTGGGCCTGAACATTCGTGACCGGTATTGCCACAAGGGCCACCAAAAACAATATGAGGATTCTCTTATTCATTTGAGCAATTTTTCTATTATAACGTGAAAAATGTTTTTTTATTGTTGCGGATCGACAAGCGAACCATTTTCGCACACCAACATGCGCGACTGGAACTTGTCGATCATCATAAAGTCATGCGACGAAATCAGCATTGTCGTCCCCGTATTCTTGTTGATATTCACCAACAGCTGCATAATGTCCGACGAAGTGGCGGGGTCGAGATTGCCCGTAGGTTCATCGGCCAAGATAAGGCTCGGATTATTTATCAACGCGCGGGCGATGCCCACACGCTGCTGCTCTCCCTCGGAAAGCTGGTACACCGTCGCCTTGGCCTTATCCGCAATGCCGACCGATTCAAGGGTACGCATCACCTGACCGTCAATCTCGCTCCTTTTCCAACCTGTGGCCTTCAACACAAAAACCAGATTGTCGTACACATTTCGGTCCTTCAAAAGACGGAAATTTTGGAAAACGATACCGATTTTTCGTCTTAAATGCGGAATTTGGCGACGTTTGAGATGCCTCAAATCATAACCACAAACCGCTGCTTGGCCTTCGTCAATATCGTGGTCGGCATAGAGCGTCCGCAACAAAGAAGTCTTACCCGCACCGCTCTTACCTATCAGATACACAAATTCTCCCGCATTAACGGTAAGGTTGACATGCGTCAGTAACGGACCATTGTCATGGCTGATGGTCATATCGGTCAACTTGATTATCGGATTCTCCATATACACTATTTTTCAAAATGCAAAAATACTATTTTTTTTAGAATTAATAATAAAAAAGTGAAGAGTGAATTGAGAAGGACCTTCAGTCACGAAAACGAAAAACGAAGATGGCTCCGTCATAAAAACACGAATTATCGTGAATTACCGTGAATTTTCGAAAATTATTTTATGATTATCCGCAACGAGGTGAAAATGTCAGCAAAATATTTCCATAACCCTATTTCCTCCGAAGAGCAAACTATTTCCCCTCGACAGAGGGCCCTATTTCTTGCCGTCAGGCAACTTTTTCAAACAGTCACCTATATGCGGATAAGCGTTAAATGTCATTTCGATGTCATTTCGATGTCATTAATGTCATCAGTTTGTCATTTCGTAAATGGTTGAAAAAAATGTATTAGACTGATTCTGACCACAGTGTGCTTTTATCCTCGGGATTAATGACAAAAATGACACAAAAAACAAAGGCATATTGTGTCATTAACTATGGCGTGTCATTTCGCAACGATTATCCGCAACGAGGTGAAAATGTCAGCAAAATATTTCCATAACCCTATTTCCCCCGAAGGTGACTATTTCCCCTCGACAGAGGGCTCTATTTCTTGCCGTCAGGCAGCTTTTTCAAACAGTCACCTATATGCGGATAAGCGTATTATTTTTAATGATTATCCGCAAAGAGGTGATTCCATTTAGTTTCGCTGACCTTTCCTGCGTTCGGCAAAGAAAGCAAGCTTTCTCTGCACCCGCTTTTGAAAGGTTCAGTCTCTCTGCTTGCAAGCGAGAGCAAACACCGATAGATAGTTACCGACTCTTAACTAAAAACATAGTGACAATTGCATAATCAAGCAATCGCCCACATGCGGATAATCATTTCAGAAAAACCCCTTCCCTGAAAAGGACGACCGTGCC
>JAZUFY010000099.1:0-11937 GCA_045640925.1 Bacteroidales bacterium | reverse complement strand
AACAACTGTACTGAATTTTTTAAACGAGAAATGATGAAAAAGTTATCTATAATATTAACGCTCTTGCTGATAGTGGGAGGACAAGGATGGTCGCAGACACAGATTGCGCTGTTGAAATATGGCGGAGGAGGCGACTGGTATCCCAACCCGCCCTCGCTGACCAACTTGATTGCCTTCTGCAACACGGATGCGCAGATGCACTTGGCCTCGGATTATGCGGTAGTGGATGTGGGGAGCGCAGAACTGTTCAACTATCCGATAGTGCACATGACGGGACACGGCAATGTGGTGTTTTCCAGCCAAGAAGCTCAGAACCTACGCAACTACCTCATCGGTGGCGGGTTCTTGCACATCGACGACAACTACGGCATCAAGGATTTCGTCATTCCTGCCATGAAAAAGGTGTTTCCCGAACTGGATTTCGTGGAGTTGCCTTTCAGCCATCCTATCTATCATCAGAAATACGATTTCCCCAACGGTTTGCCAAAAATACACGAGCACGATAATCTGCCTCCGAGGGGTTATGGGCTGATTTACGAGGGTCGGCTGGTGTGTTTCTTTACTTGGGAGTGCGACTTAGGAGACGGCTGGGAGGACGCAGATGTGCACAACGACAGTCCTGCAACGCGGCAAAACGCTTTCCGGATGGGGGAGAATATTGTGTCGTATGTTTTCTCGAACTGACCCCTCACCCTATCATGCCAGAGGCCACAACGAGGTGGGCATCATTGTCGTAGATGGTGGCATATTGACCCGCTGCGATGCCTTGGATACGAGTGTCGGAGATGATGCGGTAGCCTTCAGGGGTGCGTGAGAGATGGCCTTGGGCAAAGTCGGGCGTATGGCGAATCTTGAATTTGACATCCACCACTCCACCATTGTCCAGCACGGAGCCCCAGATGTCCTTACTCAGGAAATTGAACCCTAAGAGGTTGATTTCGTTGCCGTATTGTGCGGCTGGGTCATAGCCTTGAGAGACATAGAGCACATTCTCGTCGATGTCCTTCTTCACGACAAACCAAGGACCGCCACTAAGGAAGAGACCTTTGCGCTGTCCGATAGTGTGGAACCAATAGCCCTTGTGGGTACCGAGAATCTTGCCTGTTTCGAGTTCGACGATCTTGCCCTCACGTTCACCGAGATAGCGACGGATGAAATCGTTGTAGTTGATCTTGCCCAAAAAACAAATACCCTGAGAGTCCTTTCGATCGGCACTGGGCAGTTTTGCAGCATGGGCAATGTCGCGAACCTCACTCTTCATGAGATGACCAATGGGGAACATCAATTTGTCAATCTGCTGAAAATTGAGTTGAGAGAGAAAATCGGTTTGATCTTTGACGGGGTCTTTGGCCGTGGCGAGGAAAGTGGTTCCATCGATGATGTCGGTAGTGGCATAATGACCCGTGGCTATCTTGTCGTAATCCTTGCCACGACGTTGCTCAAAAGCACCAAACTTGATGAGTTTGTTGCACATGATGTCGGGATTGGGAGTGAGGCCCTTGCGAACAGAATCGATGGTATAGCTGACCACGTTGTCCCAATATTCTTTATGCAGATTGACCTCCTCGAAACGGCATCCATACTTCTTTGCGATGTATGAAGTTATCTCTATATCCTCTTCGGCTGGACAGTCGATATACCCCTCCTCATCCTCCATACCGATACGGATGTAAAAAATGTCGGGGTCGTATCCCTGCTCCTTGAGCAAATGAACCACTACCGAACTATCAACGCCTCCTGAAACTAATGCTGCTATGGTCATATTGTGAATTGTGAACTGTGAACGGATGCTTGGACTCTTTTAACTCTTTAAACTCTTAACTCCAACTATTAGCACTACTGCGGAAAGGATGAGGGCGATACCTATGGCAAGGGTGGCGGTAAAGTGTTCGCCAAAAACGAAGATGCCGATAAGTACGGCAGTGAGCGGTTCGAGAGCTCCCAAGATGGCCGTGGTGGTAGAGCCTACATATTTGGCAGCATACACCATCAGCACCAAAGCCATAATAGCAGGCACAATAGCCAACCATCCCACATAGAACCAACTGGTGAAATTCTGAGGCAACACCAATGGCTGACCCGCACAAAAGGAATAGACCACCATACCCAAGGCACAATAGAAAAGGACATAGAAGTTGATTTTGAACGAAGACATCTGCAAGTTGCTGCGATTGACGACAATGATATACAATGCGTATGACAATGCCGAAAGCAACACAAGTACAACACCCAAAACGGGAAGTTTGACCGTACCATCGCCCCAATAGAGCAATGCTACCCCAATAAATGAAAGTACTATAGCAGAGATGGTTACAAAACCAACCCGCTCATGGAAAAATATCGCCATGATGACAGCGGTCATCACTGGATAGGTGAAAAGGATAGTGGAGGCCACACCTGCATCCATTAGATGAAAACTAAGATACAATGTGAGCGACGAGGTGATGAACAACAGTCCCAATGCCGTCAGAGCTCGAAATTCCTTCCATGAGACACGCAGACTCTCCTTTCGAAACAGCATCACCAAGGCTATGATGACCCAAGCGATACCAAAACGATAAAATAGCACACTGCCCGTCTGCATCCCCTGCTCGTACAATTTGAGAGCTCCCAAAGGGTTTGTGCCATAGCACACCGCAGCTAATATGCCGCAGAGCATACCGAAAAAAGAGACAGATGCTTTATCTTTGTGATATGTGATGTGTGACATGTGATATAACTGTGAATAGTGACTTGTGATTTGCGACTGAGGGAGGCTGACGTCGAGTGGCTCCCAACCATCCAGTCACCAGTCACTATTCACCAGTCACTAAATTCAATCTGGATTTTCGTAAAGATAAAGGTTATTAGCTACAATACCATTGTTATTCAATGTGGTTTTCGATGCTTCCGACTGTGAGGAATGAGTGCCTTGATATATCTTTTCGCCCAGCAGTTCCAACGGGTTCATCGCCTCAACAATGGCAGGGCCATCGGCATTGTTACGAAGCAGGTCGTTCATAGCCTTCATACGCTCGGCACGATTCATTGCCTCAATATCGAGACGGAAAGAAGCAGCGGGAGTTGATGACATACGGGTGGCAGATTGTGGAGCCGTTTCAACAAACATGGGAGCCGCACCAGGTTCTGCCACTTCAAAGTATTGAGGTTTCGAGGTTTCGAGATTTCGAGAGGATGCATCAACTTCATTAGCTCTATTATCTTCATGCTGGCCACCACGGCTCACCAGAACAAATCCATCGTCAGCAGTCTGATTGACAGGATGCTTTGTTTCAACCTTCACATCTTCATCAAGTGGAATGATATGCTTTCGTTGACTTGGAGTCTCAGGATTCTGAAGTCGAGAGTCTTCTTCAACTATCGGATGTGCCACATCCGAAAATCTATCGGTAACAGGAGCCTCGTAAACATCCTTAACCTCGCTAACAGGTTCCTCATGACGGATGATTACAGGCTCAGTTATAGGGTCCTTGCTGACGGGCGTATTGACAACAGGTTTGTCTGGTCTTTCTGTATTGAGTACATGTCTTACAGGGTCAGTGTTTTCTTTTTGGTCAAAACCCGTAGCGATAAGGGTAATCTTCACCTTATCACCGAGACTTTCGTCAGAGCCAGTACCCCAAATGACATTTGTGTCAAGACTGCCAGTACGCTGGGAGATATAGTCGGTCACTTCGCCCATCTCGTCCATCGTGATTTCATGCTCAGGACCGTAGGCAAGATAGAGTAGCACGTTCTTGGCACCAGCAATGTCGTTGTCGTTGAGCAGCACCGAAGTGGCTGCTTCTTCGACGGCCTGGCGAGCACGATTCTCGCCTTCGCCCGTACCGATGCCCATCAAGGCGGTGCCACTGTTCTCCATCACGGTGTTAACGTCGCGGAAGTCAATGTTGACGTAGGCATTGAGGGTGATGATTTCGGCAATGCCTTTGACGGCAGTGAGCAACACATCGTTGGCCATCGAGAAAGCCTCGGTCATGCAGAGGTTGCCATAGGAGCGAAGTTTCTCGTTGTTGATGACCAGGATGGAGTCAACGTTCTTGCGCAACTCCTCGACACCTTCCAGCGCCTGCTGGATACGGCGGTTGCCCTCAAATTGGAAGGGGGTCGTGACCACAGCCACGACAAGAATTTTACCAGGATCGTCTTCATCTTCAACAGGAAGCTTGATGTCTTTGGCTATCTTGGCGATAACAGGAGCCGCACCTGTACCCGTGCCGCCACCCATACCAGCTGTGATGAATATCATCTTGGTGTTGTGCTCGAACAGCGCCTTGATTTCATCGGCTTTTTCCTCGGCGGCCTTGCGGGCTTTGGCGGGACGTCCTCCCACACCCAAGCCTTCGTTGCCCAAAACGAGCTTGTTGGGCACAGGACTGCCATTGAGGGCCTTCATGTCGGTATTGCTGACAATGAAGTCAACACCCGTGATGCCGTTGCGATACATGTGGTTGACAGCGTTGTTGCCGCCGCCGCCCACTCCGATAACCTTAATATAAGACGACTGATTTAAAGGAGAATCAAAAGAAAACAATTCCTCTTCCATGGGTAATATTTATATATAGTATTTATAATCAATTAATTTACTAAAATACACCTACATTATTTGAATGTGTAAAATTACATCTTTTTCTTCACATATCGCAGACAATCCAAAAATGTTTATCAACATACTTTTCAACAATCAATTTTGAAGGTGAGACCTGTGACTCATGATTTGTGACCGAAATGGCTCCAACTCACCCTGCCACTATTCATTTTTCACCAGTCACAAAATTTATTCGTCCAAGCCTTCGTCGGAGAATATTTTGTTGAGGAAGATGGTGATCTTCTTGCCCATGGCGCGACCTGTGTCGATAGCTGATTTCTTTTCTTTTTCCTTTTCCTTTTTATTGTCGTCGAGGTCAGTATTATCGACTATCGTGCTGTCGGGGATTGGGGTGTCCTCGGGTTCATCGGCAAGTTGTTGGTCAGGGGCGGCCTGTTTTTCGGACTCTGTCAAGCCATAGATTACCAAGCCGATGCCAGTGGCATACATGGGGTGGCTGAAGTCTTCGAACGAGACGCTACCTTCTTTGTCGAGATGTTCATCGGGAGTGCCTATACGGGTGTCGATGCCCGTGATGAACTCGGAGAATTCTTTGATGCCGCGCATACGAGAGCCGCCGCCAGTAAGGGCTATACCAGCGATAAGTTGGCGCTCAAAACCCGAGGACTGGATTTCGTAGGTTACCTGTTCGAGGATGAGTTGCATACGGGCCTTGATGATGCCAGCGAGGGTTTTGACGCTGATTTCGCGGGGTGCCTGATTGCGGATGCCTGGGATGGCAATGATGTCGTCCTGGTTGACGCTGGAAGGGAGACAACTGCCAAATCTAGTTTTGAGGCTTTCGGCCTGGTGTTTCAGAATCTTGCACTCTTCACGGATGTCATTGGTAATGACGTTGCCCGCTAAAGGCAGCACGGAGGTGTGACGGATAATGCCTTCCTGGAAGATGGCAATGTCGGTGGTGCCGCCACCTATGTCGACGAGGGCCACACCAGCATCTTTGTCGCCATTGTCGAGAACAGCGTAAGCCGAGGCAATGGGTTCGAGGACGACACCCTTAATTTGGTAGCCTGCCGCCTCGACAGCATCACGAATGTTGCGAAGGTTAGCGGTGTTGCCTGTGACGATGTGGAAATTGGCCTGAAGACATTTGCCTGCCACGCCAACGGGATTGATGTCGGGAGCAAGGTCTTCCTTGTCGACGATGAACTTTTGCGGAAAGACATGAATGATTTCCTCACCAGGATTGAGCATGGTGCGGTACTGGTCATCAACGAGGCGGTCGACATCCTCTTGCTCAATTTGGCGGTGACTGTCGGGAATCATGACGGTGCCTTCGTTGGGGCGACTTTTGATGTGTTGGCCTGCGATGCCTACATACACTTCGGTGACATCACATTTAGCCATCTCGGAAGCGTCGGTGACGGCGCGACGGATGGACTCGGCGGTGCTGCGGATGTTGCGGACGATGCCGCGCTCCACGCCAACCGACTCAGTTTTGCCGAAACCTAAGATGCGCACTTTGTCGTTTTCTGCCCGTTCTCCTATAAAACAGGCAATCTTTGTTGTTCCAATGTCGAGACCTACGATGTATTTGTTCATAGTGCTTATATTTTGATGATTTTTATAATTTCTTGTTTTAAATATCGCTTACTTAGTTTACTATACTCTCTTTGTACATACCACCTGACCTTTGTATTTAATACTGATCTTGCTATAGGTGTCCCAACCCGTATGGGGCAGACCACGCGAATATAGGGCCAACAAGTTGTCAAATTTTTCATCCAAATTGTCGGCATCGCCCACTTCGACAACAAAATTGCCCAATTTTGGAGTAAGGAAGAGGCAACCTTGCCTGTCGCAATAGATTTGGTCGAAGAGGGGTGCAATGTCGGGCTGGAGATCGAGGAACTTAGCCAAGGCAAGAACCTGCGACATGGATTTGCCATTGGGGACTATATTTCCGCTGGCAACAATGACGTCACTTGATCCAATCGCACTAACGGGAACACGAACTCCCGCAGTGTCGAGGTAGTACTCGGCTTCGGTGGTGAAGATGCGGACGATGGGGCGTCGCTGCACTGCATAGACAACCACACTGCCACCAATGGAAGTGCCCGCCTCGCAGTCCTGCAAATAGGGCGACTGGGCAGCGACGGCCTGCACTTTGTCCAGGTCAACTTCGCCCAATTTCAAAGTCTTCAAGCCTGGGATGCCCGCATTGATTTCTTGAATAATCTGCTCCGGAGCGACAAGAGTGTCGGCACCCGCATAATCAATGTTGACTCGGACATACCTTACCTGTGAGTGACGGTGCCAAACATTGGCCCCAATCACAAGCACGACGATAACAAGGACAATGAAGACAGTTAATATTTTGGTTTTCTTTTTCATATTTTCTATTTTTAGTAAACAGGTGGTTCTCGCCACCCTGTCACTATTCACTATTCACGATTCTCAACTCTTCTTCCAATCGGGGCACCAAACGGTCTATATCGCCAGCGCCCATAGTAACAACGACATCGGGGCACAGCGCTGGCACCAGTTCGATCACCTGGTCAGGAGTGCAAAGATACTTGGACATAGTGTTGATTTTGCGCAACACCATCGAGGAGGTAACCCCTAAGATGGGTTTCTCTCGAGCGGGATAGATGGGCATCATAATGAGCTCGTCGAGCGTGGAAAGCACCTCGGCAAACTGGTCAGCAAAATCACGAGTACGGCTGTAGAGGTGGGGCTGGAATATGCCCACCACACGTTTACCTGGATAAAGGTAACGAATACTTTCGAGACAGGCGGCAATCTCCTGTGGGTGATGAGCATAGTCGTCAATCATCACCAAGTCTTTGGTCTTGATACGATAATCGAAACGGCGACGCACCCCTTCGTAGGTTTTCATGCCGTAACGCAACTGGTGTTCGTCAACTCCCAATGTCATCACCACTGCGGCTGCAGCTACGGCATTCTCGACATTGTAGAGGCTGCTGTTGGGTAGTTCCAAATCGTATATCACGCCCTTGGGGGTACGGAGGTCGAAGAAGATGTTGCCGTTATAGTTGCGCACATTCCAAGGGTAATAGTCAGCCTCGATGCCTCGGGCTGTATAGTCGTATATCTTGGCATTGACAGAGACATGTTCGGTCTCCTCGTGATGATGGTGGTGATGCTCGTGGATTTCATCGTGTTCCTCCTCGTGGTCAAAAAGCGGAAGTCCCTGCTTGAGAATAAGAGCACCCTCGGCACTGGTCTGCGAGGCGAACTGACGAAAAGCCTCCAACATGTTCTCGTGAGTGCCATAGATGTCAAGGTGGTCGGCATCGGTGGCTGTGATGACCGAGCAATATGGATTAAGTTGAAGGAAGGATCGGTCGTATTCGTCAGCCTCGACAACAACATACTGACTTTTGTTGTCGACCACCATATTGGAATTGAAATTCTTGGAAATGCCTCCCAAAAAAGCACTACATCCCAACTCAGTATGGCTCAAGATGTGGGCGATGAGGCTCGACGTGGAGGTCTTGCCATGAGTGCCCGCCACGGCGATGCAACGTTTGCCTCGAGTTAGTTCGCCTAGCACCTGCGAACGTTTTTTCATCGGCACACCCTTCTGCTGCAAATATCCGAACTCGGCAGTGTCGGCAGGCACGGCAGGGGTGTAAACTACCATATCGACAGCTTCGGGAATTAGCGACGGGTCATCATCGTAATGCACCGAGATACCCTCGGCAACCAACTGCTGCGTAAGCGGTGACTCGGTTTTGTCGTAACCGCTCACCATATCGCCCCGCTGATGGAAGAAGCGTGCTATCGCGCTCATCCCAATTCCACCTATGCCAAGAAAATAATAGTTCATATTTTTAATATTTATGAGTTCTGATTTATGAGTATTATCGTTTCAACCGCGTTTGCCTTTATCAAAAATCATTTTTTAGAAATCAACAATTCTATTTCATCCACAATTCGGTCTGCTGCATGAGGTGCAGCCAAAGATCTGATAGCTTTGCTCATCTGTTCACAACGGTCTTTATCGCGCAACAAGCCCAATGCCGTCGGCAGTCCTTTGGTGCCACACTCATTGTCCCGCACCATCAATGCCGCACCTTTGTTAACCAAAGCCATAGCGTTCTTGGTCTGATGGTCTTCTGCCACATTTGGCGAAGGTATGAGTATCACAGGCTTGCCCACCAAGCAGAGTTCCGAAATGGCTATGGCACCCGCTCTCGATATCACAACATCCGCTGCCGAATAAGCCAAATCCATACGACTGATAAATTGGTGCACCTTGACCCACTGTCCCACCTCGGCAGCCTTCACCGCCTCGACAGCCTGGTCGTACATCCAACGCCCCGTCTGCCAAATAATCTGCATGTCGTTATCCTTGAAAAAGCCGAGGTTGTCCAAAATCATCTGGTTGATGCTCCGAGCGCCAAGGCTGCCTCCAACCGAAAGAATCACTGGTTTCGAAACGTCGACCTCGAATGTCTGAAGTACAGCGTCTGAAATCCCGCCACTCTGCATATCTGTATATTTGTCATAAAGTTGCTCAATGTCGGCACGCACAGGGTTGCCAGTAAAGACTATCTTCTCTTTCGAAAAGAAACGCTCCATACCGTCGTAAGCCACACAGATCTTAGCCGCCGATTTGGCCAAAGTCTTGTTGGTGAGGCCCGCGTAGGAGTTCTGCTCTTGCAGCAATGTGGTATAGCCCAATCGCGAAGCCACCTTGAGCGTAGGTTCACTGGCAAAGCCACCAACACCCACTACAATGTCGGGTTGGAACTGTTTGATCACACCTCGCACCTTGCACTGGCTGCGCACCACCTTGAAAGGCAGCTGCAGATTCTTGACAATGTTGGCAAACGTCAATTGCCGCTGAAGGCCCGCAATGGGGAGGCCCACAATCCTGTATCCTGCCGCAGGAACCTTTTCCATCTCCATCCGACCCTCGGCACCAACAAAAAGTATTTCGGCATCTGCATACCGAGCCTTGATGGCATTAGCTATTGCCACCGCTGGAAAAATGTGTCCCCCGCTACCTCCTCCACTGATAATTGCTTTCATAATATTCTTTTTTTTGTGACTTGTGATTAGAGACTTGTGATTTGGTGGTTCCACCCTTGATTAGTTAAGAGTTAAGAATTAAGAGTTAAGAACGGTTCCCGAATCAATAAGTACCTCGTATTATTCAAAAACCAATAACCTGTATTAATCGATAACCAATAACCTTTACCTCAATTCACTATTCACTATTCATTAATTTCATTTTCTTCTTATTATCGGCTGCCACCGACTGTATCACCCCCACACCGAAGCCCATAAAGAGGTATGCCGTACCTCCAAAACTGATAAACGGCAACGTCTGTCCCGTAACAGGCAGCACTCCCACAGCAACACTCATATTCACCAACGCCTGCAAGAAAATCATCGTCGACAAACCCGCCACACTCAAACTTCCAAAGGTTCCCTTGCAGTGCCGCGCGATATGGATGCAGCGGAAATAGAACAATACGTAGAGGGCAAAAATGGCAATGGCCGCGAGCATACCCGCTTCCTCGATAATGATGGCATAGATAAAATCGTTGTGGGCCTGCGTCATCAGTCGGCCATGAATTGTGCTGCCTATACCGCAACCGAAAAACTCGCCACGTGCGACAGCCATACGGGCCATATTCTCCTGCGACAACTCGTCGGGATTAGGATGGAGCCAGTTCTGCAAACGATGACCCCATGTACCACTTCGCGCCACATCCATCTTGTCGCCTACAAAATACAACACGACGAACATCACCACTGCTGCTATCGCCATCACCGCAACCCCTTTCCACCACATCGACTTATTCACCCCACCAAAGAAGATCAACAAATAGCACGACACCCAAATCAGTATAGCTGTCGAAAGATTTTCTTTAACAATCAACCCACAGGTAACGGCCACTGGCACCAACAGCCAATAAAACGTCCGTTTCTCTTCAATCTGGTCATGGTTGACGGCGATGCTGCGGGCCAAGAACACCATCAACGCCACCTTGGCAATCTCCGAAGGCTGGAACCTGGGCAGATGAGGTATCTCCAACCACCGGGCACCTCCCGTAAACATCACCACTAACAGTAATATCAACGAGATATAAAACGCACAACACGAAACTTTTGAGAAAAAACGATAGTTAATATGTGACTGAATGACAATAGCCACATAAGTCAGCAAAACTAAACCCAAATGTTTGAAAAATACATGCATCGGGGTAGCATCCTGCTCGCTGATAGCAGAAAGGCCGATGGTACTATACACCGCAATCAACGATATGCCGCTTAGGAGGAAAAAAATCACCCAAAGTGCCTTATCACCTGCAAATATATTGAGTTTTCGTTTCATATTTTTCTTTTTTGTGTGATTTGTGACTTGTGACTTGTGATTAGTGACTTGTGATTAGTGACTTGTGACTTGGTGGGTTGCCCAAATTCTTAACTCTTAATTCTTAACTCTTAACTGTTTAATTGTGATTAGGTGGCTCCCGCCTTCGTTTTCGTTTTTCGTTTTCGTTTTTCGTTTTCGTTTTTCGTTTTATGTGATTTGTGACTTGTGATTTGTGATTAGGCGGCTCCCGCCCTCCCGGTCACCAGTCACTAGTCACCAATCACTAGTCACCAGTCACCAGTCACTATTCACTTATCTCATAATTCATTCACTTCGTGGCGGAACACCTCCCCTGCCATTTCTGGAGTCAGTATGTCGTGGGTCGCGGGCGAATACACCACCTTCACATTCTCCAACGTGCTGTAGCAAGCACGATGGACAGCAGCACCTATGCTGTCTGCATCCTCAATAACGGGAACGACGTCTTTGAACGTGTCGTGCAGATTTCGCGTGTCGGTTCCCACGCAGAGCAACATGCGCACTTTGCGCAAAGCCACAGACCGCAGCATGGAGTAATTGGCCGTATTGTCGCCCCCTGTGGCAATCCAGATGATGCCCCCTTCGGTATTCTCTAAGGCGAACCATGTGGCATTCACACTGCGGGCTGCGGCATCGTTGACAAAATCCTTGCCATGGATGCGGGCCACATACTCCATGCGGTACGACGTCTCGTCAAAGCGTGTGAAGCAGGATCGCAACGCCGTGTTGCGCATCTGACGGAGTTTGGAGGAGTCGATGGCAGCAAGACCACCATACACGCGATCTCTGCCTTGTTTTGCTAATGTTTCGATACTCATAGTTTAGATGTATTTGACGGGAGTGTGTTGATTTATGGTGGGTTCTATAAATTGATTTCTTGGGATTTCGGAGTGATTTTCGAGCAGGTTGCTGTGCAGAACGAGGGAGCGTAGCGGGCTACGTGACCGAGTGATAAACAGCAAGATGCCGAAAAGCGCCCGAAATCGCAGAAAAG
>JAZUFY010000098.1:0-16182 GCA_045640925.1 Bacteroidales bacterium | reverse complement strand
CCTCGTTGGTGCGGATTTGCAATCCGCACCTTGTTATTTTTAGGATTTCGAATCCGTCTTCACCAGCCTTTCATTCCACATCAGATGGAAATTGTTCGCAACGAAAATGTTGGCGGATTGCAAATCCTGATAGTATATCGTGTTGGATTGCAAATCCAACACAACGGGGTTCTACATCGTTGGCGATGAAAACGAAGGGGTAAACCCGCCTGGTTTTCGTGCTGGTTAATGAGTCGGGGGTAGATACAATCCCTTTCATACAGGCATATTAGAGCTTAGTAATATCAACTACACCAGATATTATTCCAATGGATTGATTCTTCCTAAATATATTAGTTTCAATACGTTTAAATTATCCAATTTACATTTTTCATTGAGTGGATAATATTCCAGAAAATCCTTGTGTAATGTAAAACTATAATCATTTGCTGTGGGCAAAACGACGAAAGTAACATCTCCACTATCGGGCAAATACTCACAAAATCCTCTTGCCGTACCGGGTTCTTCTCCGGAAACATAAATATACTTTGCACCAAGAGGAATTGTGCAACGTTCTATCGGAGGGGCATATTGGTTGTGATATAGTAGTTGGTTATGATTCGCATCTTCTATTTTTGCATAGAAAATTGGAATCAGTTCACCAGTCCTGCCCCGTATTTCAACATAATGGCTTGTTGATGTGTCACAATTGGAATAGAAATACATTGTTGTCCACCAACAGGGGTCTTTTTCTTTCCCATCATAATACATTTGCCTATTCCCCTCATATTTCCCATCTAGAAAAATATGAGTTTTGCAATCTCCTTTCCCATACATAACACAACTCCATGTGCCAGAAAAAGTGCCCCACATGTTTTTCTCAATATATCGTCCCTCGAATTCTTCATCATCGATTGGACCGAGGTAAATGAGTAAATGCTCCCCGTTGGACATGGGAGAACATGAACTATACCATCCCGAACGGATTGTGTCACAGTAGTAAAACATGGTATCATAGTATTCACAGAGCGTGAGCCCCATGCCGCCATCATTAACTACTTGTCCAAGGCATGATTCTGCCTTTCCAAATATGAACGATAATAACAATAATGTCAATAGTTTTTTTTGCATAGCACCTATCTCATTGTTTTGTGGCGGGTTCTATAAATTCGTTTTTGGCCTCCTAAATGGGTAGAACCCATTACCCCATCAGTCAGCCGTTACAGTTTCAGACTGCAAAATTACACATTTTCTTTATATAGCCATCATTTTTTACATATCTTTACAAGAGGATGGGGGGTTGTATATCCATTTTTTTATCTGTAACCTGTAACTCGGCCATTGGTTTGCTTTACTTCTTAGAGCCTTTCTTCCCTACAGGGCCAGCCACCATCAGCAGTTCTGCGGCCACCCCCGTTGCATCGGATTTGCAATCTCCGTTGCATCGGATTTGCATCCGATGCCTCCTAATATTAGGATTTGCAATCCACACATACCACCCATTATTTATATGGAATAATTGTCAGCGGATTGCAAAACCTTATAATAAGTTGCCTCGGATTGCAAATCCGAGGCAACGAGAACATCCCCAAGAACGGAGTTCGTACTTCCTTACAGGGTACTTCACCAGTGAAAACAAAGGGGTAAAACCGCACCTTTTTCGTGCGATTTACCCCTTCGGTTTTATGTACTATGTGGACCATCTATTGTTTCCCTGACAAGTATCGACTCTCTGTCTTCATCTATACTTACACTACAACAACTTTTTCCCTCTTTTAATGCGATGCTGTCTGACAAAGTCTCCATATAAGAAGTCCAATCAAAAATAATAGACTTAAAGTAATTATCACCCCCGTCTCCTGTCTTCTTTTCTTTTTCATATCCTCCTTCTCTTTTTTGAATCTTTCAACTATCTGCAATCCTATTTTTTTGTTATAAAAATAAAAGACTGGGAATGGAACGCACAAAAGCACAGTCCATACGATTCTAGAATAACTCATATCTATAGAAAGCTCCCCATACATTGTAGAAAAGCATTTCCAATAGCCTATAACGGTAGCGATAAGAATCTCAGTCAAAATATACAATACCAGTGCTGTACCAGCATAAGGCATGTCTCTGAAATTTGATTTGTTTGAAATCAATTCAAAAATAGTGTACCAGAATCTTTGGAATAAATTCATTTTACCAATCATTAGAAATCAAATACTCTGTCTCCAAATGAGGCATCAAACGCTCCATATAATATCAAACCGGCAGCAACTGCAGGTCCCCATAGTTCTTCACCCTCTCCCTTCTTGATTTTCTTGTTCTCTTCTCGGGTGTTTCTTTGACGGGGAGCGATGACAAAGCTGGCATCTACAATCTTTCCCTCGCTGACAATAAGGCCGAGAGAATCCAAGTATTTGTTGAACTGGTCGAACAATTTGTCCCATGTGCCATCCTTTGACAAAATGTCCCTGTATTTCCATACTGTTTTCTCATCAGGCACATCGTCCATGCTCTTGATGTCTAGAAACTCTCTGAAACTCATTCGATCCAATATCTGGTACTCAATTTGTTTGTCTCCAAGACCATACAACCTTTGAAGAAACATTACCTTCATCATGAATACAGGATCCAGTCCACGTCGGCCAGCATTACTTTTGCGATTTTCCTTGGTGAACACGGATTCAAGTATTGGGCGAAACTGCTCAAAATCCAGTACCTCCTTGAGGGCTGTTAATGGGTTTCCCATTCCGGTAAGTGTTTCAAGCGTAAATTCCTGGTCGAACATGCCTGCTTCAGATGTGTTTTTGTATGCCATATCAAAATTCTTCAATTATTTTGCAAAAATACGAAAAATTATTGATAGAACAAAATGATTAACAATTTTTTAATTTATAGAACTCCCCTTGATAATGTTTATTGGCCAGAGAGACGAGGGATTTTTTGCAGTACTGAGGGCACAATGGGGTTCCATTGTGACCGAAGGACTGTGAAAAAAGCACCGTTTATATGGCATAAGAAATTTATTAAATAAAATTTAAACAGCTTCTGAAATCGCTTGTCAAAGTTTTGGCGGGGTTACGGCTTTACGAAAACTTGTTTTCGCATACAAGTGCAGGGAGGTGGGGTTACGGCTGCGCCGTGACCCCTGGGGAGGATACCCCCAAAAAATCGCAAAGCCCTGATAGGGCTCCTTTTTTTATTGAGGGGGCACGGCTTTACGAAAAAGTTTTCGACAGCCGTATCCCCCTCAATAAAAAAGCAGGACTTTCATCCTGCTTTGCGATTTCTTGGGGTGGGAGGTGGGGTTCGAACCCACGACCTTCGGATCCACAATCCGGCACTCTAACCAGCTGAGCTACGCCCACCATTTTGACCCGTAATACTATCACGAAATCGAGTGCAAAAGTACTAACTTTTTCTGACATAACAAAATTTATTTCAAAAATATTTGTAACTTTGCGGTATGATATCTAAAGTAAAATTAAAGGAACTTGCTGTATATAAGCAACAAAAGCGCTGCGATGAAGACTCTGTTTTTGTCGTTGAAGGGGGCAAAATGTGCCATGAAGCACTGGCCGCAAACATGCCAATAAAATATATTTGCGCTACAAATTCGTGGTTTTTGCACCACCCAAACCTGCCACAAGAGGCACAAATTTTTGAAGTCGACACCCCCTCGCTCGAACGCCTGAGCAGTCTCCGCACCCCCAACGAGGTGTGGATGCTTCTCCCTCGCTGTAGCTTCGCTGCAGCTTCGCTCCCGCAGCCTCCCCTCACCCTGCTTTTAGACCACCTACAGGACCCAGGCAACCTCGGCACCATCATCCGCACCTGCGACTGGTTCGGCATCCGCAAAATCGTCTGCAGCCCCGACACGGTTTCTTGCTACAACCCCAAAGTGGTGCAAGCCACCATGGGCGGCATCTTCCGCACCGAAATCACCTATACTGACCTCCCACAGTACCTTTCCTCTTGCCGCATACCCGTCTATGGCGCCCTGCTGGATGGGGAGAATATTTGGAAGCCCGACTACAAATTTTCACACGAACCAAAAATCCTCGTTATAGGCAACGAGTCGAAAGGTATCAGCCCCGAGGTTCAAGCCCTTGTCACCCATCGTATCGCCATCCCCAACCTCGGCGGCACTGCCGAATCGCTCAACGCCTCTGTGGCATGTGCCATCCTCTGCGCCGAAATGGTACGATAAAACAACCTCTTTATGAAACGGTCACTTATCCTCATCCTTACCGCTATACTGTTCCTCGGCTGCCAACAAAAAGGCAACCGCATCAGTTCGCCCGATGGAAGAATCCGCGTGGTGCAGTACTACGACCGCGAGGACTATTATCTGCCCTTCATCACTATTTCGGTCGACAAAAAGCCTTTGATATTGGTAGGCGGCATGGGATTGGATATAGCACCCGACAGCTGTCTTTTCCACCCCGACACAGTGGAGTATCTGCCACAAGTGGACACGGTGTGGAATCTTCCCTGGGGCGAAAACAAGGTGGTGCACGAATGTTATAACGAAATGGTGGTGAGAATGAAGCGAGAGAGCAACTCCCTCTCGGTGCGTATTCGTGTATTCGACAACGGCGTGGCTTTCCGCTACGAGTATCAATTGGCTCAATTGAACGACAGCACATACGGCAGACTTCTCGGTGACAAGACCTATTACCGATTCCCCTCCGACGGAGTGTGCTGGAGCATCCCCGCCAACTTTGAGAGTTACGAGTTTGCCTATCGCGAGCAACCCCTTTCGCAAACTACCGACGCCAACACCCCTTTCACCTTCCGCCTGAAGAACGGACGCTACGGAGCCATTCATGAGGCCAACCTCCGCGATATGCCCGAGATGACTTTGGTACGCGACACCAACAGCGAGGAAGACTACCCCGAGTTCCGCACTTGGCTCGCACCCAGTGCCGACAGTACCATCAATTATGCCTATCACATTGAAGGAGAAAATCTCGTCACTTCGTGGCGCACCATCTCTATTGGTCGCAAGGCGGTGGATTTGATTAACAACGACATGATTCTCTGTCTCAACGAGCCCTGCGCCCTCCCCCACCCCGAACAGTATCGCCCCATGAAATATGTGGGCGTGTGGTGGGGTATGCACCTCGGCATCAACAGCTGGGTGCACGACTCCCGTCACGGTGCCACGACGGAGAACGCTATAAAATATATTGATTTCGCAGCTGCCAACAACATCGATGCGGTACTCTTTGAGGGCTGGAACCAAGGCTGGGAGCAATGGGGCGGCACACAGGTGTTCGACTTCACCCACGCAGCTCCCGACTTCGATGTCGACAGCGTCCTTTCCTACGCCCGCAGCAAGGGTGTCGAGGTGATAGCGCACCACGAGACAGGCGGCAATATCCCCAACTACGAGGCCCAGATGGATGAAGCCTACGCCTGGTGCCGCGACCACGGCATCCACGCCGTGAAGACGGGCTATGCCGGAGGCTTTCCCAACCGCGAGATTCACCACTCGCGCTACGGTGTGCAGCACTACGCCCACGCCATGCGCACCGCAGCCCAAAACGGCCTCGCCCTCGACGTGCACGAGCCCATCAAGCCCACAGGCCTCCGTCGAACCTATCCCAACCTGATGAGTGGCGAAGGAGCCCGAGGCATGGAGTGGAATGCCTGGAGCGATGGCAACGACCCTCGTCACCAAGTCACCCTCCCTTTCACACGCCTCCTCGCTGGGCCCATGGACTACACCCCCGGCATCTTCGACATCACTTACAATCGCATCAAGGGCGACCCCCGTTGTCAAAAATGGAACCAAAAGGATGCCCGAGAATGTCGCGTTCACACCACAATAGCCAAACAAGTGGCTCTATGGGTGCTGATATATTCGCCCCTCGTGATGGCTGCTGATTTGATTGAGAATTATCAAGACGTACAAGGCAACATTCACCCCATGTTCCAGTTCTTCCGCGACCTCAACCCCGACTATGACTGGTCTGAAGCCCTACAGGGCGAACCTGGACAATACGCCGTTATTGCTCGCCGTTCCAACGACACCTACTACCTTGCTGCCGCTACCAACGAGAAGGCCCGCACCATCCGTGTACCCCTCTCCTTTCTAAGCAAAGGACCCTACACTGCCACCATCTACGCCGACGGCCCCGACGCCCACTACGACACCAATCCCACCTGCTACCAAATCACTACCCAGCAGGTCACCTCTCGCACACGTCTCAAACTCCGTCTTGCCCCAGGAGGCGGCTGCGCCATCATTTTTTCACCAACTTCTGACAAGAAGTAGTATTCGTCATTCGAATAAAATATACGCCTTTAGGCAAAGAAGAAATGTTGACTCGAGTAATACCTTTTTTTAAAGGCTGACGCATCATCTCCATGCCCAGAATGTTTACTACCATCAACTCCGAGAATCCTTCAACATTGGCGTCCATTACAAAGTAATCACTCGCAGGATTGGGGTAAATGGCAAAATCATCAACAGCCACAGACTCTATTGCCTCACAAGTCCCCGTGGTATCTCCCACAGCCTTGCTGAAGTCGGGTATGCCATAGCCGCGCTCCATTCCTGGGGTATCTGCCGAGTCGCTCCACATTCTCGCACTGTCGCACAGTTGTTTTGGACTCAGCATCGGGTACCGCTGCCGCACACAGGCCATCATTCCCGCCATAATCGGGCCCGAAAGCGAGGTGCCACTGGCTTTGGTAATCATTCCATTGGAGGAGGCACAAGGCACTTTACGACCCAACGCCACTACATCAGGCTTGATGCGGCCATCCCATGTCGGGCCGTGCGAACTAAATGCCGCCCAGACTCCCGCACTATCCACCGCACCCACGGTAAGCACATGCTCCGCATCGGCAGGCACACCCATGTGCTGAGGATCGCTCCGTCCCTCGTTACCAGCCGAATTGAGCACCACCATACCACGGCTCACGGCCACTTCAGCACCGATGGTCATCGGTGCCGTTTGCCCGTCTAAATCGCGCAAAGTATGGTTCTGTGTGCTGTCGTCAAAAGTATAATAGCCCAACGACGAAGTCACCACATCGGCCCCCATACTGTCCAGATATTCCGCTGCGGCCACCCAGTTGTATTCCTCCATGACCGACTCAGTCGTTGTGTTCTCCGTTCTGCAAAGGATATAGGATGCCTTGGGGGCCGTACCCACATAGAACCCTGGCAGATATGACGCCATCGTGGAAAGCACCATGGTGCCATGCCCATGCACATTAAAAATATTGTCACCCAGCCACACAAAATCGCGCGTGGCTACCAGTCTGCCATCCTCTCGCAAAGTGTCGAAAAACGCTATGCTGTCCACTCCTGGAAAACCTCCGTCGCACACTCCTATCAGCACCCCTTGGCCTTGATAGCCAGCACTATGTAGACTATCGCCGTGCAACTGTCTTATCTGCCAGTAGCCCCAATGGTAATAGTTTGAGTCGTATGCATTTTCATATTCCACCATGTCCGCAGGGTAATACCCTTCCATACCCTCCGTCTCGGGGGCATAGAGCGTCCCTGAATCACACAACCGATACCCTGCCACAAACGGCATCGTGTCCAACCGTGCAGCCCAGCTGCTACTATCCGCAAACACGGCCACACCATTGAGCCACTTCGATCGGTTCTGCACCATAAAGCCTGCCTGCTGCAATGCCGCTATATATGCCTCGCTCACGGGCAAATCAAGGCTGTCTACCACTATGCCGAACTGCGCTCTGCGCTCCAAAGCACGAGGCCCAAGATAGGCCGAAGGATTGTCCAAAGTGTACTCGCTGCCCGCTTTGTCACGCAGCGTCACCCAATACTTGTTCACCGTCTGTCCCTGAGCATTACTCACAACGACCCATGCAACCAATAAAAGTATAATACGTTTCATATATTTCTCCGTCTTTCTTCTTTAACAACTCTAAATTCTTAAAGTTAATTTATCTGTTCCAACAGCCATGCGTATGTGAAATTCTGATACCACAACTCACATGCACCATTCGGATTTTTCTCAATATAAGCCCCGATGGTGCCGTCCTTCTGCAACGTCAGCGACGAATATACCGACGGGCCCTCACACAGCGTCACAGGTGTCTGCCAAGTCTTTCCCTCATCATAGCTGATAAAGATGCTCACATTCTCGCGGTTCATCGAATTAGGAATCGAATGCAGCAGAATATTCTTCTCACCACCTTCATCGACTGCGCTGAGGCGCAGAAGTTCGCCGTTACAGGCGTTGGTGGTCATTTCAGGCCATGTGTATGAAGCACCCCAATTGACTCCCGCATCCTCCGAAATGGTATAGCCTCTGGGACCGCTTTGGCGGACACTCATCAGCACCCTGCCATCCACAAGTTCCACAACCTTGGCCTCATCGCCAGCATAGAAGGCACAATTCGATACCTGCCAAGTGTACCCGTTATCGTCGCTATAGACCACAAAATTGTCTGGCACATTCTCATTTTTACGGCACAAAGCAGCCACGAAGAGGATGCGACCTTTGTGCTCGCCACGTTTCAGCACAAGACCGTTGCCCGAGGCAATGAAGCCGCCTTTGTAGTTGCGGCAGACGGAGTTGATGGCCTGCGAACCCCATACGTGGGTGTGGATGTCCTCGGCCTGTGACCAGCTCACGCCGCCATCAGTGCTGCGGCAGACAAAGATGCCCTGCGGGTCGGCCTCGGTGGATTGCCAAAAGCCGTTTAAGCCACAGAAGAGGCAGAGCACATCACCGTTGGGGCACACCACCAAGGCGGGGTCGCCATAGCCGTGCTTGTAGCCTGTGCCGGCAATAATAGTCTGCGGATTGCTCCAAGTGCGACCATTATCGCTACTGCGACGACACACAATGTCAATATCTTCGGGCAGGTCTCCCTCATTGTATTTCCGCTTGTCGTTCACCGCCAAGAGGGTTCCGTCGGGCAGGGTGCAAATTGCCGGAATGCGATAATTCTTCGACCCAAACCACCCTGGAGCATAGAGCCGTTTCTCAAAGAAAAACACACTGTCGCTCAACTCAATCTCGGGTTTCACCACCGTATCCTGGATCGGCACAATAGGCTCCTCAGGTTTCGTGCAAGCCACCATAGGTATCACCGTCAATGCCGCCAAAAGTAATAATGTCTTTATCTTCATATAATCGATTTTAGTCTAAACTACTGATAAATAAAATATAGTTTCCTAATCAAAAATTGTCATCTGCTTTTCGCCGTCCCTCACCAAGTATCACCCAATAAAGAGAAGCCCCACGTCATCCTCAGACCTCTTTCTCACTTCCCCAGCACTATCACAAAGCCTCCTCCTGGGGCCATGTGCACCGTCTCAGCGTAATGATTCGACGAGTTGTACTGGTTGATGATCTGGGTTTCCATCTTCTGGTAATCTGAACCCTTTCTGTCGGCATTCACACCGTCCTGATACACCATGTAGCCCTCAATGTTGCCGAACTGGCTCAGGTCTATCTCCACGTCACGAGCCGTCCAGTTGGTGATGCCACCGATATACCATCTGTCACCCTTTCTACGAGCGGTGACGATATATTCACCCACCTTGCCCTCCAACACACGGGTCTCATCCCACACCGTGGGCAGCGAAGCTATCAGTCGGGTACACTCACGTTCCCTCATGTAGTTGGTAGGAGCGTCACACATCATATTCAGCGGCGACTCCAGCACCAGGTAAAGGGCCAGCTGATGGCAGCGTGTTCCCTGACTCATAGGCTCTGACCAGCTGGGTGAATAGCACCCTTTGGCAGCGTTGCGCATAGCGCCCTGAGTATAGTCCATCGGACCTGCTGTCTGACGTATGAAGGGCAGTTCTGTGTCGTACTGCACCTGGTTCCACGACTCGGGAGCCCACTTCAGTTGCTCCAGTCCTGCCACACCTTCAAAGTTGAGCACGTTGGGATACGTCCTGTTCAGTCCCGCAGGTTTAAACGCACCATGGAAGTCAACCACCATCTGATATTTCGCACACATCCTCGCAGCCTTGTAGTAGAAGTCGGTCATAGGCTGGTCATCACGATCCATGAAATCTATCTTGAAACCGCTGATGCCCATATCGCTATAATGCTTGCACACTTGTTCCATATCACGATCAAAGGCGTAGTACCCCGCCCATAGTATGAGCCCCACACCTCGTTCTTGGGCATACTTCACCAGCATCTCTAAATCTATCTCCGGCACCACCTGAAACAGGTCGGCCTTCATGTTCACCGCCCAGCCCTCATCAAGAATGACATATTCAATGCCGTTCTTCGAGGCAAAGTCAATGTAGTATTTGTAGGTGTCGTTGTTGATGCCCGACTTGAAGTCCACGCCCGAGATGTTCCAGTTGTTCCACCAGTCCCAAGCCACCTTGCCAGGCTTTATCCAGCTAATATCGCTCACCCGTGAGGGGGCGGCCAACAGATAGCTCATATTGTTCTCGGCCAATTGGATGTCGTTGCTGCTCACCATCATGATACGCCACGGCAACGTCCTCGGACCCGCGATTTTTGCCATATATGGATAACGACTCTGCACCTGCATCTGCAAATTGTTATGTCCCCCCTGCTTCACCTCTTTTGGATATGAAGCATGAACGCCGTCCAAAGTGTTGCCCGAACCCTTTTTCAGATACAAACCGGGGTAATTCTCTAGATGCGTCTCCGTAACACACACTTTCATTCCCTCACCACAGTCCACCAACATGGGCAAGAAGGCCAAGCGACCCTCCTGCATCTCCGACAGACGTGTGTGCGTGTACAAATTCTCAAACGAGGTAGAAAACTGCACGTCGGGGTTCTTTTCGTCGTACTGCGACACGTAGGGCACCCACGCCTCGCAGTCGGTCGGGAAATTCAGCACAACGCCCTCACTATTCACCTCAACTGTGTCTTTCCCCGAACACACCAGCCGATAAGCCAGTCCGTTGTTATATGCTCTGAATTCCATATCCCACGCCCCCACAAAGTCCAAATATAATGCGTTATAATTGTCACGCATTGTGGCCGTGCGGGTGAAAGGCGACGAGATTGTCACGTCCACCTTGCTTGTTTTGGCCTTGTCCACTTTGGGCGTCATACCTTCAACCGCAGTAAAATAAGCGAAGAGGTCTCCCTCCATGTCGTGTATGCCACCGTTCTTCCTCTCGTAAGTGTTCAACCAAAACTCCGAGGGCCGCATCAGCACCCGCCCGTCGTAGGTGAGGTCGTAGGTACAGTTGTCTCCTACGACGATATGACTCACCAACCGGCCGTCTGGTGAAGCCAACGTATAAGTCTTCGGCTTAGCCTGCAATGAGCCGCAAAACGCAACCATCGCAACCAAAACCCCTATAAGCTTATATCTTTTCATCTTGACAATTATCAATTTTCAATTCTTCTCGCTCCGTCGCCTATCACCACAGGAATAATCTTGCACTCCACACCGAACTTTTCTTTGTATCTCACGGGAATTTCGTTGACGAACTTCTCATACACCTCTTCGCGGAGCAGGTTGATAGTACAGCCTCCGAAACCACCGCCCATGATGCGGGATCCCGTAACACCGCAGCGCCGTGCCTCATCCACCAGATAATCTAATTCCTCGCAGCTCACCTCATAGTCCTTGCTGAGTCCCTCATGGGTGAGATACATCTGCTGTCCAACAGTCTCATAATCATCATGCTGCAAAGCCACACTCACCGCCATCACACGGTCGTACTCGCCCAACACATAACGGGCGCGACGATAGTCCTCATCGCTTATCTTCGTCTTCACCTCCTCGAGCATCGCCCACGTACAGTCTCTCAAAGTCTCCACTCCCACCAACTGGGCCACATGCTCACAGCTGCGACGTCGGTCGTTATAGGGCGATCCTACCAACTCGTGTTTCACACAACTGTTCACCAACACCAGGCGGTAGCCCTCGGGGTGCCAGGGGAAATATTCATACTCGCCACTACGGCAATCCAAGCGCACCAGACAACCCTCCTTGCCATGCATCGAGATAAACTGGTCCATGATGCCGCAGTTCACCCCCACATATTTGTGCTCCGTGGCCTGTCCTATTTTGGCCAAGGTCATCTTATCCAATCCACCTTCGAACAACATGTTCAGAGCGTTCGCAAAACAACACTCCAGCGCTGCCGACGAGCTCATACCTGCCCCGAGGGGCACATCGCCAGCATACACCGCATCGAAGCCTTCCACGCATACCCCTGCCGCCATCATCTCCCTCACTACACCATAGACGTAGCGAAAATGATTCTCCGCTGGTCCTTGAGGGTCGTCGAGCGAAAAGGTACAACGCTTGTCCAGATCCAGGGCACATAAGTTCACCTTGCGGGTGTTGTTGGGTCTGATAGCCGCCATGATTCCCTGACACACAGCACCGGGAAACACAAAACCGCCATTGTAGTCGGTATGTTCACCAATGAGATTTATACGACCTGGGGCAACAAATACGGTCCCTTTACCGGCACCAAAACAACCCTCAAGCCTATTCTGCAATAATTTTTTTTCCATATTCTATATTTATAAAAGAACCCTCAATAATTCTAAAATCAACCCACAACTCTCCTCAATCCACCATTTTCCCATTCTCCCACATGCCATCGTACACCAACTTGTCGTCCTTATAGAGTTTGCCATGGCCGTTCTGGCGGTCGTTCACCCACTGACCCTCGTAGCGTTTGCCCTTGTTGACACCACTATTCCAGGTGTAGGTGCCGAGACCATGTTTGCGACCCAGGTGCCAGTTACCCTTGTACACGTCGCCTTTCTGGAATGTAAACGTCCCCTCACCCTCGTGGTGGCCATTGAGTTCCTCGCCCTCGTAGGTATCGCCATTGGCATAAGATATCATCACTTTGCCACACAGCTCGCCGTTCACAAAGTTGCCCTCATATCTGTTGCCGTTGGCGCGAGTGAGCACCCCTTGACCATGGGGCACATTGTTGGCCCAAGTGCCCTCATACACGTCGCCTGAGGCGTAGCGGTAGGTGCCACGTCCCTGATGCTGGCCATTCTTCATCGAACCCTCGTAGCGGTCACCATTGCTGTAACGCACATTGCACAGGCCGTCGGGGACACCGTTGGCGAAACTGCCCTCAAAACTATTTCCCTGCGCATCTTTGAGCACTCCATGGGTGGCTCGGCCGTGCACCCAATGTCCGTCGAAGATGTCGCCGTTGGCATAAGTGCATACCCCCTCACCTTCGGGCTGACCATCCCTGAACTCGCCCTCGTATATGCTGCCTGTGGTGTATTGATAGCGGCCATGGCCCTCGGGTTTGCCATCCACCAACTCACCAGTATACACATCGCCCGACTTCTTGATCCAGGTGGCGGACACCAGTACGTCCTTCTCAAACTCGCCCTCCAATCTGTCACCATTGAAGAGATAGCACACGCCGTGACCCTCTCTCTGACCATGCACAAAGTTACCCTCATAACGTTCTGTACGCGACTTGCGGTCACGGTAGAAAAATACCCCCTCGCCGTGAGGCTGACGGTGCGCGTCAACATAACCCACATACACGTTGCCACCACGAAAATGCACCGTATCCATTTTCTGCGCCATAGCAACACCTGCCGCCACGAGCAAAATCAAAACAAGCAATAGCGTTCTTTTCATGGTTTTTATCGATTAATAGTGATCTGTGACCAGGAGGGCGGCAGCCGACTCTTAATTCTTAACTCTTAACTAAAGTCAGGCTCCCGCCCCACTCATAAATCATAATTCATAAATCATAAATCAGTTTCCCTTCTTCACCGGGTCGGTGGTCAGGCCGATACCCAGTTTCTTGAATATCTTGCGATCCACCTCGCTGAGCATCACCGTGGCGTGTACCTGACAGCCGTCCAGCTGTGGCAGACATTCCAGCGCACGACGGCAGTTCTCGTCGTGAAGACTCAGCATCGACAATGCCACGAGCACCTCGTCGGTGTGCAGCCTCGGGTTGTGGCCGTGCAGCATGTGCACCTTTGTCTGCTGGATGGGTTCAATCATCTCCTGTGGTATGAGACGTATGCTGTGATCTATCCCCGCCAAATGTTTCAACGCGTTGAGCAGCAGCGCAGCACTGGGACCCAGCAAGGCACTGGTATGAGCCGTGATAATGGTGCCGTCGGCCAGTTCTATGGCCGAAGCGTGGGCACCCTCCAACTGCTTACGCTCCAGGGCCGCCACCGTGGTACGGCGGTCAGCGGTCTTTATCTTCATCTGCTTCATCAGCAGGGCTATCTTGTTCACCTCGTTCTCGCTGCTCTTGCCTTGAGCAAAGTCGCACAAAGCGGTATAATAGCGTCTGATGATCTCATCCTTCGACGCCTGGCAGCACACCTCGTCGTCCGAGATGCAGAAACCCGCCATATTCACCCCCATGTCGGTGGGCGACTTGTAAGGATTCTCGCCATAAATGCCCTCGAAGATAGCGTTCAGCACCGGGAAAATCTCAATGTCGCGGTTATAGTTCACCGTCGTTTTGCCGTAAGCCTCCAGGTGGAACGGGTCGATCATGTTCACATCGTTCAAATCAGCCGTGGCGGCCTCGTAAGCCACATTCACGGGGTGCTTCAACGCTATGCACCAGATGGGGAAAGTCCCAAACTTGGCATAACCCGCCTTCACACCGCGCTTGTTCTCCTGATACAGCTGGCTGAGGCACACCGCCATCTTTCCGCTTCCGGGGCCCGGTGCCGTGATGACCACCAAAGGCCGCGAGGTCTTGACATATTCGTTCTTGCCAAACCCCTCATCCGAGCAAATCAAGTCCACATTTGTGGGATAGCCCTCGATGATGTAATGGTAATACACGTTCACCCCCAGTCTTTCCAGCCTTTCGCGGTAAGCCATGGCGCTACCCTGTCCGTTGAAATGGGTAATCACCACCGACGTCACCTGCAGACCTCGGTTCATAAACTCGTCGCGCAAACGCAGCACATCCTCGTTATACGTTATACCCAGGTCGCCACGCACCTTGTTCTTCTCAATATCCAAGGCGCTGATGACAATCACAATCTCCGCATCGTCGCGCAACTGCATCAGCATCTTCAACTTACTGTCGGGCTCGAAACCTGGCAGCACACGGCTGGCATGGAAATCGTCAAACAGTTTGCCTCCGAATTCAAGATACAGTTTGTCGCCGAACTGAGCGATACGCTCCTTGATGTGTTCGGACTGGATTCTCAGATATTTCTCGTTGTCAAAACCGTACTTCATAGGTATTAAATTTAAACAATACGGATTGCAAAGATACGATTTTTTTTAGAAATATACAATTAAAAATACTATAAGGGCTGTTTCGACCTATTTCCTTCGCCTTATCGGGAGCAGGAAACTAACTATGGCTAAGCCTATTATCAGTCCTGAGAGGAGGAAGGCCCACACGTTTGTGGCTCTCGATTGGGCCGTCACGGTGTAATCGCCTGGAATCATCCGCACACCCGAAACACGGTAGCTCAACCCTTGGGGCCCAACGACGCCGATATTGGCGTATGTGATACGCCCTGGAAGCACGAGTTGGGCATCCACCTGCAGGGTCATATTCTCCAGCATCTGCTCCACCAAGCCCCCCATCGCCTCTTCTCCCGCAAAACCTTCGGCAAACAATTCGTTGTAGGCATCACTATGAAAATAACCCGAAAAAATCTTGGTCACATCCTCCATCATCTCCATATTGTTCGAAGCCGCATACTCCGTGATACTATCGCGGAGCGAATCGAAATGTTCGCGACTCACAGGGGGGTGAGGGAGGGCGTTGTAATTGTCCGCCACCACATCGCACGCCGTATTTATCCAACATGCCAGCAGCCATTTGTCCACCTTCTTTTCAATATCGTCGTAAAGGATTTTCTTCTCGTAAGGGCTGTAGGTGGGCAGTTTCTCCTCCTGTCCCACGAACCAATATGCCGCCAAGGTGCTATCCACATAATCGCTCAAGGGCACCCGAAACAACGCCTCCTGGCTGGGATACGTCTCGCTATACAGATAGTCGGTATAGAACCACTTGAAACGCTTGGAGAGCGAGATGGAAGACTTCAACGCGCCTTCCGCAAGGCGGAAAGGGGAAGCCTCGGCCATCTCCTCCACCGAGGCAAAATCTCTTTTCACGCACAGCAACACCGTGTCGCACAAACTTTTGTTGCCGCAAGTTTGCGAAGCAAGAAGCCTTGCGAGCGAATCAAACTCAGCCACACTCATAGGGTAAGCATAATGAGCCGTATCGTCTTTGTATCGCCAACTCTTCTCCCAAAGGCT
>JAZUFY010000097.1:0-5858 GCA_045640925.1 Bacteroidales bacterium | reverse complement strand
GCCTGCACCTTGAAATAGCTCGACAAAGCGTTCACCGCCTTGGTACCCACGCCGTTCAAACCCACGCTCTTCTGGAAAACCTCGCTGTCGTATTTCGCGCCCGTGTTCAGCTTGCTCACGGCCTCCACCATCTTGCCCAAGGGGATGCCTCGGCCAAAGTCGCGGATGACCACCTTTCGCTCGGCAAAATTGATGCTCATCTCAATCCGCTTGCCGTATCCCGAGGTGAACTCGTCGATAGCGTTGTCGATAACCTCCTTGATGAGCACATAAATGCCGTCATCGTGCGACGAACCATCGCCCAGTTTGCCGATATACATGCCCGGACGTAGGCGGATATGCTCCATGTCCTCTAAGTGTACAATGCTGTTATCGTTATAGATGGCCGTGTTTTGAGGTATGTCGAAAATGTCTTCCATAGGGTCTGTTTTAAACTGCAAAGATACACATTAAACCGCATATAATATTACTTTTTTCTGCAAGTTTTCCCCAATTTGATTGTTGAAAACTTTTTTCGCCTTTCGCCCCCCCGCTTGCCCCACTCTTGTCCCATTCTTGTCCCACTATTGTTCCATTCTTGTCCCACTATTGTCCCATTCTTGTTTCCAATATGCTTGTGACATGAATGTGATATCATATTTCGGAAGCATTCCGCAAGCACAACGGAATAACTATAGTTGCACTTTTCATTGTTCGGAACCGAGTTTTGAATAAATTTTGCAGCAAAATCGAGAGAAAACGTGCTACTTGAAATTTTTTTTGTATCTTTGCAATCTCTTTTGAGAGAGCAAAAAAGTAAGAAACTTGTTTTAAATGTTTGTTTTATAATGTATTGTAACTGATTGATTGGGCGGATATGGCGTAATTGGTAGCCGCGTTAGACTTAGGATCTAATGGTGCAAGCCGTGGGGGTTCGAGTCCCCCTATCCGCACAAAAAGAAACTCCCGAGAAAAAACTCGGGAGTTTTCATTTGTTCAGCAATAGCTCCTGTTTAGTGATGATGAAAAAATAAGTTGTAATGATGTTGTCGTTTTCGATGAAACAAAACTGCCTCATTTGTACTCCAAGATTGTTTCATGTTATTTTTTGGAGGTCTATCATGGTGATGCGGCATGTCCCAGCGGGACATCCTCACCGACAGGTGCTTTAACCCCACACATCAGGACGAAAGTCCGATGTGTGGGGTATGTGGTGGAACGAGGGATGCGTCCCGATGGGACGCTCTATATTGTCTGCCATATTTTAGAGCGTGCTGTCTGCACGCAGATACATTTATGCATCTCCTACCCCACACTGCGAGTGTGGGGTTATAGCACCGACAGGGTCGGTGGGATAGTGCCTCCGGCACTTTTCTATCATTGCCTCATTTATACGATAGGATTGTATCATGTTTATTTTTTATCGTTACTTAGTCGAAATCCGCATAAGGCAATTTTTCAAGCAAAGGGCTCTCCTTGTCTTCGAGCCATTTGTAAAACATTTTCAGAGTTTGCACTTCTGTTCGACGCTTCTTTGTGTCTTCCGCATCTTCGCAAATGTCCTCCAGTTTCATAGGCACGTCCGAAGATTCGTGTTCGGAGTAGCCCACCCGAGCCCTCTTCCACGATTTTTGCCCGTGTGTTATGCTTACCAAAGTCCATACACCCGAGGGTGCATATTCCTGCATCACGAAGTCCAGTATAGGTTGATATTTCGCTATAGAGGTGCCCGAAGGCAAATCGTGTAGTTGGTCATATTTGTATGCAGAGCGCACACAGGGCACCACGGGCCCATATTTCCAAGCTCTGATCTCTTCGCAGAATATTGGTTCTCCAAGTTGAATAATCGACTCTCTTTGAACAAAGTACAGCAACTTGTGAAGTTTCATTTCTCCTATACGCTCACCGAAAGCCATCCTGTAACGGTCAGCGATGTACGAAGCGATCTTGATGACACTTTCCATTTCTTTCAGTTTGCGTTAGTTAGACAATTTGTTTGCAGTGAGTGTTGCAAATATTTTTGTGCAAAAATACTACTTTTTCTCGATATGGGCAAATCTCTTGCAAAAAAAAGTTTTTTTGATAATTAGTAAAAAGCAAAGGGACGTGACTTTTTGCACGTCCCTTTGCTTTTTTCTTGAGGGTTGCCTCAGAACGAGATGCACATATTTACACCGAAGACGGGTGAGTGGTCGCTGGTAGGGAGGTAGGAAAAAGTCGGGGAGATGTTGATGCTCTCAATGTGAGAAAGCATTTGATTGCACCATAGATTTTTGACTTTTGCGATTCTTACGGCGTCTACTATTGAACTGATATTTAATGCTATACCAGTAACAAGGAATGCTACCAATGCGGCTTGATAATAATCATCAGTGTAGTTCATTTTTTGAGCATTGTAGTAAATTAAAGAATTGCATGCCACATTTCCCAAGAAGAACCCTACGGCTCTTCCCCATTCATTTTCTATTGCTTGACCAAGTCCAGGTATTACAAAAGAAGTAAATCCACACCATCCTGGAGAATATTTGTCATTGTAATGTTGAGTATAATCTCTGAGGCTGTATAAGTTTCTAATATCTCTGTATTTGGGTATTGAAAAAGAAGTCAGTGAAGTTTGTTTTGCTTGGGGCACGGCTTTAGGTCGTTGCTGAGTTTCGGTTTGAGTTGTGAATGTTTCCGTCTCCCCGTTTTGATAAGTTACGAGGAAAATATCTTTTGTGGGGAGAATAAAGGTAGGCCCATCTTGGTTTGAATATTTCTTGTATTTGACCTCGGTGGGCGAGACTTCAAGAATTTTGGTGATGAGCTTTGTGCCATCTTTTTTTGTGATAATGTCTTGTGCCAATGTGGACAAGGTCATAAAAATGAAAATTTGTAGTATGAAATACCTTTTCATAATTTGTTCCCTGCTTTGTGTCGGGATAACTTTTTTTGCTTGGCCCAAGCAGCGTTTTACACAAAATAAAGAAAGTGGAGCCATCCATTTAAACCCTATTGCTACTGTCGGGCTTCGACTCCCCATGAAAATTAATAAGATTAAGTGAACTGCTCCACTTTGGATGAATCGTGTGAGTATACGATATCATGCCATTTAGAGCACTCATCTTCTACTTATTATTCCATTTTCAAGTTGTGAGTTGTCGAAGTTCACAGTAGCGGAATAAAGCGAAAATGCGCTTCCTTTACCAAATCGGTTCTTTCGATTTGACGGTGCAAAAGTACGATTTTTTTTTCAAATCCAAGACTTTTTTCCAAAATAAATATTTTTATTTTTAAAGTACACAATATTAAAAATAACTTTCCGTTATTATTTGTTACATGAAAAAGACACTGTTCATATTGCTGTTTGTTTTGCTGCTTCTGCCGGCTCGGGCGAGCTATCTGCTCATCCCTATGGACGAGGTACAGAAGAATCATTTGAAGGCTTACGGTGTGGCTTACTGGGCGTTGCAGCGCGATGTGGAGGTGCAGTGGCTCCTCAACTATCGTGGGGGCAGCTTTATGATGAAGTTTGCCGATGCTTTGGAGCGCGAGTGCCGCCTGCGTGGCGTTTCTGCCGAGGTTATTGCCGATGGGCAGAGTAGCGCCATACTTTCCGAGATTGCCGACCCCGCGGTGAATATGGACGCGGTGAAACTGCAAAAGGCCCCCAAGATTGCGGTTTATTCGCCCAAGAACAAGCTGCCGTGGGACGATGCGGTCACCCTGGTGCTCACTTACGCCGAGATACCCTACGATGTGGTGTACGACGAGGAGGTGATGTCGGGCGTGCTGCCGATGTATGATTGGCTGCACCTTCATCATGAGGACTTTACGGGCCAGTATGGCAAGTTTTGGGGCAACTACCGCAATCAGCAATGGTATATCGAGGATGTGAGGGGGCAGGAGGCTATGGCCAATAAGCTGGGTTTCTCGAAAGTGAGCCAGCTGAAACTGGCTGTGGTTCACAAGATTCGCGATTTCGTCATGGGTGGAGGCTTCCTCTTTGCCATGTGTTCGGCCCCCGACAGCTACGATGTGGCTTTGGCTGCCGAAAATGTGGACATTTGCGACGTGATGTTTGATGGCGATCCTATGCAGCCCGATGCCCAGAATCAGCTAGATTTTTCCAAGACATTTGCCTTCAAGGATTTCCGCATCAGCACCAGTCCTAACGAATATGAGATTTCGACTATCGACGTGGATGACCGCTCGCGGCAGCGTTTGGTAAACGAAAAGAACGACTTTTTCACTCTTTTCGACTTTTCCGCAAAATGGGACTGGGTGCCTACGATGCTGACGCAGAATCATTCGCGCATCATCCACGGCTTTATGGGACAGACCACGGCTTTTCGCCGCGAGTGCGTAAAATCGTCGTGCGTGATTCTGGCCGAGAACAAGGCTTTGGGCGAGGTGCGCTACCTCCACGGCGAATACGGCAAGGGCACTTGGACTTTCCTTGGCGGCCACGACCCCGAGGATTACCGCCACTATGTTGGCGATCCCCCAACCGATTTGTCGCTGTACCCTAATTCGCCTGGCTATCGTCTTATTCTCAACAATATACTATTCCCTGCTGCTAAAAAGGAGAAACACA
The DNA here is from genome assembly GCA_045640925.1 of Bacteroidales bacterium. Taxonomy (GTDB): domain Bacteria; phylum Bacteroidota; class Bacteroidia; order Bacteroidales; family P3; genus Colimorpha. The sequence goes on along the minus strand of JAZUFY010000097.1, from coordinate 1,303 downwards.
AAACCTGATTGCTATGAAGAAAAAAATCATATATGCTTTCGCCCTCGTCGTGTTGATGCTTGCTTCGGCTGCCGCTTTTGCACAGACGTGGAAGAGCTACAATCTGAAGAATTCCGAAATCACGGGCGACAATATCCTCGCCCTGGCTGTGGATCGCCACGACGACCTCTGGGTGGGCACTACCTTGGGACTCTGCCGTTTGAAGGGCAGCACGTGGACCGATTATGCCATGTTCAATGAAAAATTGAAAGACCAGTTTGTCAACTGCATCGTTGTGGAGGGCAACCTGCTTTGGATAGGTACCGACGACTACGGCGTTATCGAGTTCAACGGCACCCGCTGGACAGAACATTCCGAAGAGACCCACCGCCTCAATATGAAGTATATCAGAGACATCGCCATCGACCACGCGGGTGTGAAATGGATCGGGGTAACTTTGAGCGGCTATGTGCAATACGATGGTGTGAACTGGAACAAGTACACCGCTGCCGAGTCGGGCCTTTTGTCCGATTTCATCCTTTGCACCGCTATCGATAACCGCGACCGCAAATGGATAGGCACCAACGACGGCCTCTGTGTTTTCGATGGTAATCGTTGGACTTCCTACACCGTCAAAAACTCCAAATTGCCCCACAATATCTGTCTCTCTATAGCTATCGACCGCGACAATGTGAAGTGGATAGGCACTCTTGAGGGCCTCTGCCGCTACGACGGCAACCAGTGGACCATCTACAACACCGACAACTGTCCCCTGCCGGGCAACCAAATCAATAGCCTCGCCATTGATGCTGAGGGTCTCCTGTGGATGGCTACGGATGGCGGTGTGGCGGTGTTCGACCGTGTGAATCGGTGGGACGCTTTCGTGGGCGGTCAGGGCGATCTGCCCAAATGTATGTACCAAAAGGTGGCTATCGACAAAAAGGGCAACCGCTGGTTCGGCACCGATGAGAAGGGGCTCCTCTGCCTCTCGGGCTATAAGATGCGCGACGAAAAGGCAGAGGCCGAAACCGAGGAGAGCTCTCCAGAAGTGGCCACTACCGATTCGGACGAAAAGACCAAACGCAAGGATTCTGAGACCTCCGAAACCTCATCCGACCCCGATGACCGTGTGCGCCTCACCCCATTCCTCGAGGACGGCTATATCACCATCAACATGGGTGCTGCCGAGGCCGAGGTGTCTTTCTACAACGCCCGTGGCGAGAAGGTGCGCACCGTGCCCAAATACCGCAATGGCAGCCACCTCACCATCGCCAAGATGAAGAAGGGCTCCTACACGGTCAAGGTCAAGACCTCCAAGTCCACC
>JAZUFY010000096.1:0-27305 GCA_045640925.1 Bacteroidales bacterium | reverse complement strand
CGGAGGGTGAGGCCGAAGGTGATGTAGCGGCTGGTGTATTTGCTGTCGGAGACGCTGGTGCTGTAGGGGTTGATGTTGGTGGAGCCCCAGCTGTTCCAGTCGAAGATGTCGCTGGCGTTGAGGTAGAGGGAGAGTTTGCGGTCGAAGAAGTCGGCACTCATGCCGAGGTCGATGCCTTTGCGCTCATGGCTGATGGAGAGTTTTGTCCAGCCGTGCGAGGGGGTGTTGTAGTAGCCGCTGACGAAGACCTCCAGTTTGTCCCACAGTTTTGTCCACACTTTGCCTCGGATGCTGAAGGAGAGCATCTCGTCGACCACAGGGGGCTCGTTGGTGCGGACGAGGACGCTGTACCAGTCGTCGGTGAGGCCCACATTGAGACGGACGTTGAGGAAGGCTGTGGGACGATACATGCAGTTGGCGTTGAGCGAGAAACGGCGGCTGTCGCTACAGTTGTAGGGCATACTGTAGCTGACCACGCGGTCGAAATAGGGCACATAGCGGGCGTCATTGATGGTGGTGTACTCGTTGAGGTCGGCTTTGAAGGAGGCGCTGGCACCCACGGAGCCAAAGTTGGAAAAATATTTGTTCCATGAAAGGTCGGCATTGTGGGAGTATTCGGGTTCGAGCAGCGGGTTGCCCGTGGAGAAGGATTCGATGCCGTAGCTTTCATAGGTGGAGAGGCTGCCGGCCAAGGGTTTGCCGGTGCTGTAGCGGTAGCTGAGGCTGAAGTTGTGCATGTCCTCGGTGCGGTAGCTGGCGTGGATGGAGGGGGAGAAGGTCCAATTGTGGACGGTAACGTCGTACTGAGGCTCGTTGAGGTGATAGTCCTTGCTGTATACGTAGTTCGCACGGCCACCGAGTTTGAGGGTGAAGTTGCCCCATTTGCGACGCCAGGTGAGGTAGCTGCTGATGCCTCGGCTGGGGTAGTAATTGGTGTCGGAGCGGAGGTAGTCGCAATGGTAGAGCCCTGTGAGGTTGTCGAGGGTGTCGCGCAGCGAGTAGTCGTGCCCGCTGCCCAGCTCGACCGTCAAACCTGCTTCAAATTCGCCCTGTTTGCTGTAGGGGAGGGAATAGTCGATGCCGAGTTCGCCATCGCCGGAGAGCATGCCGCTGGAGGAGCGGTGGCTGTAGCTCATCAATGGCTGGTAGAGGTAGGTGCGCGACTCGTTGCTGTTGTTGCCGTTGCCGTAGAAGCTGCCGTTGAGGTTGACGGAGAGTTCGTGGCCGTCGTTGTTGAACTTGTGGGTGAAGTCGATGCCGCCATAGCCGCCGTAGTTGCTGTGCTTGGAATCGCTCTCGGAATGGTAACTGTAGTCGCCAGGGGCGTAGATATATTCGATGCGGCGGGTGTTGCCGATGCTGTTGGAGCGAGACCAAGAGGGGTAGGTGCCGAACCAGCCCGAGATGGAGTTCATGGAGTCGAACTGGTAGCTGGCGTTGATGCTGGCCCAGATGTGATGGCTGCGACTGTCGGAAGAGGAGGTGTCGTTTTGGTCGCGCGAAAGGTTTCCCTGTGAATCCAGCATCCGGCTTTCGCCTGTGGAGGTGCTGTTGTATTTGGAACCGCTGTAGTTGACGTAGGCGCTGATGTGGAACTTCTCGTTGCTGTAGACGTAAGATATCCACGGGGAGATAGAGGGTTGGGAGGATCCGTTGGCGCCGAAGCTGAAGAAAGAGTTTTTGAGCATACGCTGGCTGGTGATGATGTTCACCACAGGGCTGCCGCCTCCGTATTTGGCCGAGGGGTTCTTCATCACCTCGATGCGGTCGATGCTGTTGGCGGGGAGCATCTTGATGTATTGTTTGAGGGCCTCGCCTTCAAGGTGCGAGGGGCGGTCGTTGATCCACACGGTGACGCTGCTGCCGTTGAGGGTGACGTTGCCCTCCACGTCCACCTCCACGCCCGGGGCGTTTTGGAGGGCATCGCTGGCGTTGCCGGTTTGTATGCTGGCATCCTCGGCCACGTTGTAGAGGTCTTTCTCGCCGTCCACGGTATAGAGCGGACGTTTTTCGGTAATGGTGACCATGTCGAGGAGCATGGCCCCTTCGTGCATCACTATGGTGCCCATGTCAATCTTGCCCAAGCCGGTAGGGCCGCCGTGGCGGGTGTTGGGCACGGCTATGAACTGTGTCTCGTAACCCATAGCGGAGAGTCGCAAGAGGGTGGCGATGGTGTCGTTTTCGATAGAAAAAAGTCCTTGGTCGTTGGTTGTGACACCACGGAGGAAGGTTGTATCGTCGGCCCGCATCATGGCGATGTTGGCAAAGGGGATGGGCTGTTTGTCCTTGTCGCTCTGCAATTTGCCTGTGACCAACTGCTGGGCAGAGGCGGGGAAGGCACAGAGGAGAAACATTACGGCTATTCCGTAGCGGAAAATCTTTTTCGAGGGGTGCAACTTAGTGAGCATACGCATGGGTGTTTGTTGGAGTTCTATATTTTTTAGTGTCTCACGCGGCATAGGACTCCATAGAACCGCCCGAGACATTTTCAAAAACGCACCATATAATAACGTTCAAAAACACGAAAAATTACATTGAGGGTGAAAAAATTTAGTTTCAAATCTCATGTGCCCCCATAACACAATAATATCAGCCCCCCTCTGCGTAAGGGATACCTCCTAATGACCAAAGTTTAACCAAGGATTGACCAAGGTATGACCTAGGACTAACCTTGGTATTATACCTAGGTCATACCTAGGTCAGTCCTTGGTCATACCTTGGTCATACCTTGGTCACGAGGTACAACCTTCAACCCATCTTACACCCCTCTCTTCTTTAATTGAGAATTGAAAATTGGGCGGGAGTCGTTTTTCCCCAATGTTTTCGTAATATTGGCGATACGATTTATTGATTTTTATGCAGTAGAATTCAAAAATTCTTCGTAACTTTGCGGATGAAAAGGGGAATGTGTTTTTCTCCTTAATAATGTGTAAGAGTCATACTATGAAATCGTTGGCAAAAATATTTATCACTCTCGCGTGTGCCATTATTATGTTGCACGCCGTGGTGCCGCATCATCATCATGATGGTTGTGGCGAGGTGGAGTGCTTTTTTTGCGAACATCATCACCATGGGCATGACGATGGTCACGGACACGGTGGGCCTTTCGACCTTTGCAAGTTGCAGGATATGCTCTCGCACTTGGTGCTCACTTCGAAGGACGATGAGACTTACTTCGCGGCACTGGTTAAGGCCGAGGCGCACGAGTTGTTTGTGTTGGCTATGCCGGCACAGTTGTTTGTGATGACCGCTCCAGAAAGGGCGGCGATAAGTGCTTTGGGGCTGCCATTTACGGCGGCAATTCCTTCGGCGCCTGTGTCGGGTGCCACTTCGTTGCGGGCCCCTCCAGTATTGGTGTAGGCATGGCTGGGCCTTGGCGGCTCGGCGTGAACCGGTAGGGTGCGGGATTGTCTTTTCAGGACAAGAGTTTCCTTGCATATATTTGTTTTTTGAAACACCAATACGTTTGATATGAAAAAAATAGCTTTTATTATAGCCGTTACACTTATTTTCGGCACTTTGCCTTCGTGCCAAAGCGGCCACGACCATGACGAGGCTCACGAGCATGGGCACAATGAGGCCCACGAACATGAGCACGAACATCACCACGACCATGGTCCGAATGTTGTCCAATTCTCTAATGCACAAGGTCTCAAGGTGGGTCTGACACTCGAAAAGGTGGCTCCACGGCCTTTCGGGCAGGTGATTAAGACTTCGGCGCAGGTGTTGCCTTCGCAGGGCGACGAGCGTGAGGCTACGGCCTCGGCTTCGGGCGTGGTGGTCTTCACGAATGCCAATTTGGTGGAGGGTGCCGCCGTGAAAGCGGGTCAGCAACTTTTTGAGATCGAGAGCAGCGGTATGGCCGATAACAATATGAATGTCAAATTTCAAGAAGCATCGGCACGTTACAATGCCGCCAAGGCTGCGTTTGAGCGCAAACAACAGTTGGCGGAGGATAAGATTGTGTCGCAGTCGGACTTGGAGACGGCCCGAGCCGAGTATGCTTCGGCCAAGGCGGCTTATGATAATCTCAAGGGCAACTTTTCGCAGCGCGGAGCAGTGGTGCGTGCCCCTATCAGCGGTTATATCCAGCGCATCAACGTCAGCAATGGCGGTTTCGTGGAGGCGGGTCGCTCGGTGGTCACGGTGTCTCAGAACCGCGACTTGCTTATCCGTGCCGAGGTGCAGCCGAGATATTATGCCTGCTTGAAGAATATTGCCGGCGTGAATATCCGCATCCCCTCTGATGAACATATCTATACGCTTGAAGAATTGGGCGGCAGCTTGGTTTCGTATGGTCGTGCCACCGATGCCGATTGTCCGCTGGTGCCGGTAACGTTCAGAGTGCGCAACAATGGCAATCTGCTCAGCGGCAGTTTTGTCACGCTGTATATCTCCACCCAGGCGGAGCAGGAGGTAATCACGGTGCCCAACGAATCGGTGGTTGAGGAGATGGGGAACTATTTTGTCTTTGTCAAAGTTTGTGATGGTGAGTATGAGAAGCGACTTGTGACCTTGGGTGCCACCGATGGACGCCGCACAGAGGTTGTGGCGGGTGTTCAGGCTGGCGACATTGTAGTGGGTCATGGAGCCGCCATGGTCAAGTTGGCACAGAATAGCGGAGCCCTCGACCCTCATGCGGGGCATGTCCATTAATTATTATATGCTCTGATTATGAAAAAAGTATTTGTCATCATAATGCTTGCGGTTGCCTTCGATGTGTGTGCCCAACAACCGCATTATGCCGAGATTCTCAAGGCTGTTGAGGCCAACAATCCGATGCTTCTGGCGGCACAGAAACATGCCGAGGCACGCCAAGCTGCGGCCAAAGTGGGGGTGTTGTTGCAGGACCCCGAGGTGGAGGCGGCTTACTTTTGGGGCGCCCCCGCCGAGATAGGTATCCGCTGGGACCTCAGTGTGTCGCAGACCTTTGAAATGCCTTCGGTGCTGGTGCGTCGTGCCCGTCTGCGCGACCTTGAGCAGCAGGCTGCCAACCTTGATTATCAGGTGGCGCGCAACAAGATATTCTATGAGGCACAGCAGACATGTGCCGACTATATTTACTATTCCGCAGTGGCGGAGATATTGGACAACCGTGCTACCACGGCGGCACGTTTGGCACAACTGTATCAGAAACGTTTTGATGCGGGCGATTGTTCCATATTGGAATATAACCGTGCACAGATGTATCTGGCACAGGCGCAAAGGGAGGTGTCGGAAGCCCGTTTCAATGTGCAGCAAACTCGTTCCTCGTTGTTCACCCTTGCGGGTGATGCGGCCTTTGCTTTTGGACAAAAAGAGTATGACAACATTGTGCTTCCTCTTGACTTTGATACTTGGTATCAGCAGTTTGAGATGAACAATCCCTCTTTGCTTCTGCTCAATAATCAGGTGTCGGAAGGGGAACTGCGTTCGAAACTCAGCCGTGCCCAATGGCTGCCCAGCGTTTCGGTGGGGTATGCTTCGGAGAATATAGTTGGAGAAACATTTCGGGGTGTAAAGGTAGGACTTTCGTTGCCGATATGGAGTCAGCAACGTGCCGCACGACAGGCCGACCTTGAACAGCAGGCAGCCCAGCAGGAACTTGTAGCCCAACGGGATAAACTCGCTCGCGACCTGCTGTGTCTGCTGCAACACATGCGCACCCTGCAAAGCAATTTGGACAATCTCCGTTCCGTATACGACAAATGCAACAGTCTCGCGCTGCTCGACAAGGCTCTTGAGGCTGGTGAAATCAATTTGGAACAGTATCTGATGCAGGCCGATTACTATGTGGATATTCAGTTGCAGATATGGCAGTTGGCCCGCCAATTGGAGCAGGCTTATCTCCAACTTAACAGCATAACGCTTTAAAAATGGATAAACAATGCTAAACAAGATAATAAAATTCAGTTTGGACCACAAACTTTTCATTATTCTTGCCGCCATATTGTTGATGGTTGCAGGCTTGTGGTCGGCAAATAGGACGGACATCGATGTCTTTCCCGACCTCACTGCCCCACAGGTGGTAGTGATGACTGACGCCCATGGTATGGCCTCAGAGGAGGTGGAGAGGCTTGTCAGCTTTCCCATAGAAACGGCTGTCAATGGGGCCACCAATGTGCGCCGTGTGCGTTCCACCTCGTTGCAAGGATGCAGCTTTGTATTTGTAGAATTTGACTGGGGTATGGACCTTTTCCGAGCCCGCCAAATCGTCAGCGAGAAGATGACCACCCTTGCCGAACAATTGCCCGAAGGTATCACCCCTGTGCTGGCTCCCCAAAGCAGCGTTATGGGTGAAATACTCTTTGTAAGCCTTCAAACGGTCGACACGATGGGGCAGCACTGCACCTCGCAGCAAGACCTTCGTACACTTGCCGAGTGGGTGGTGAAACCTGCCATTCTTGGCACGGGAGGAGTTTCGCAGGTCACTATCATCGGCGGCGATTATAAACAGTATCAAATTCTTGCCGACCCAGTAAGGATGCAGGCTTACGGCATCACCATGGCCGACCTTGAGGCTGTGGGTGCCAACATCAGCAACAACTCTACGGGTGGGGTTGTTCGGGACTTTGGCAACGAGTATGCCCTCCGAGGTATGGGCCGCACAAGTGATGTTGACGAACTCGGCAACACGTTTGTGGCGATGTTTAACGGTCACCCTGTGCGCCTTTCCGATGTGGCTGAGGTGCGTATTGGTAATGCTCCGAAACAAGGTTATGCTTCCTGTAATGCCCAGTCCTCGGTCATTCTTTCTATCTCGAAACAGCCGAATATCAATACCCTCCGAGTTACTGAAAATATCGAGGCCAATCTTGAGAACATTCAGAAAACCTTGCCACCCGATGTGAAGATGAACACCCATATCTTCCGCCAGGCCGATTTCATTGAGTCGTCGGTGGGCAATGTGGGTGAGGCTTTGCTCGAAGGTGCCTTGTTTGTCATCATCATCCTTTTCCTCTTCTTAGGCAGTTTCCGAACCACGCTTATCTCTATTATCTCCATACCTTTGTCGTTGCTGGGAACAGTCCTGTGCCTCTATCTTATGGGGCTTGAAATCAACACCATGACACTTGGCGGTATGTGTATTGCCATAGGCTCTTTGGTTGATGATGCCATTATTGATGTGGAAAATGTATACAAACGTTTGCGACAAAATCATCAGCTTCCTCCAGATCAGCGCGATACGGCTTACAATGTGGTTTTTAGAGGGTCCTCCGAAATTCGCAGCTCTATTATTCATGCCACGTTTATCATTATGATAACTTTCGTGCCCCTGTTCTTCCTCAGTGGCCTCGAAGGTCGTATGCTCAAGCCGCTGGGTATAGCCTATCTCATCTCCCTATTTATGTCATTGATTGTAGCTATGACACTTACACCGCTTCTTTGCAAATTGTTGCTCTCCGATGAGGCTTATCTCAATCGCCGACAAAAAGACAGCTGGTTGGCCTCGTGGCTTGTCAAAGGCTATCGAAAAATCCTCGGGTGGGCACTCGATCATGGGCGTCCTGTGATAGCCGTCACCATGGTGGCACTTTTGGTGGCTGTGGGACTCCTCTTCACGATGGGACGCGGCTTCTTGCCCGATTTCAACGAGGGTTCGCTGACCATAGCTGCGGTGGCCAAGCCTGGCATCTCGCTTGAGGAAAGCAACAAGTTGGGTAATCTGATGGAGCGGGAACTGCTTGCAATTCCCGAAGTGACCTCCACTTCTCGCCGCACGGGACGAGGTGAATTGGACGAACATTCGCAAGCCACCAATGGGGCAGAAATTGATGTCAATTTCAACCTCGACAATCGCTCAAAAGAGGAATTTATGGCCGATGTGCGTAAGCGTTTGGGTGCCATTCCAGGCATCTCTTTCAGCGTGGGACAGCCTCTGGGACACCGCATCGACCACATGGTCAGTGGTACTCAGGCCGCTATCGCCATCAAAGTCTTTGGCCCCGATTTGAGCCAACTGTATATGATAGGCAACAAGATTAAATCGGCCACAAGCCACATCGACGGCCTTGTTGATGTAAGTGTGGAACAGCAGGTGGAGATGCCTCAGTTACAGGTGCGGGCCGACCGCGATATGTTGGCACGATACGGTATCACGATGGATCAGTTCAACCATTTTGTCGAGAGTGCCTTCAATGGTGAGAAAATCGGCGATATTTATGAGGGTCAGCGTAGTTTTGATTTGGTTCTAAAACAGCGTTTTGCAGATGATACACTCACTATTGATGATGTCCGAGATGCCTTAATAGACACCTACGATGGAGGCAAAGTCCCGCTGGGAGTTGTGGCTGAGATTGCCTCGGTGGGAGGCCCCAACACCATCTCGCGTGAGAATGTGCAGCGCAAACTCGTTGTTTCGGCCAATGTGAGTGGCCGTGATGCCGTGGGTGTGGTGGAAGAGATACAGAAAACAGTTGATAGTCAGATACAACTTCCCGAAGGCTACCGTATCGAGTATGGGGGACAGTTTGAAAGTGCCAAGGCTGCCACACGCACCCTCGTGCTTGTTTTCCTCCTGGCTTTGGCCATCATCTATCTCCTGCTCTACACCGAGTTCAAAAACCTCTCCCTCTCGCTCATCGTGCTGCTCAACCTCCCCTTGGCCCTCATCGGGGGCGTTTTGGCGGTCAAGTTCTCCTCCAATCTGCTGAGCATTCCCGCCATTATTGGCTTCATCACCCTCTTCGGAATAGCTACCCGCAACGGCATTCTCTTGGTGGCCAAGTATCAGAACCTGAGTAATAATCTTTCACTTCGTGAAACAATCATCGCAGGCTCCGTCGACCGTTTCAACCCCATCATCATGACTGCTCTCACAACGGCTTTGTCGCTCATTCCCATGGTATTGGCGGCTGACCACCCAGGCAACGAAATTCAGGCACCAATGGCCGTGGTAGTCCTCGGGGGACTCATCACCTCCACGCTGCTCAACATCTTTGTTGTCCCCATCGTTTACCAGCGTTACGCTTTGCGAAAGAATAATGAATCAACAACCCTTAATTCGTAATACATTATGAAACAAACCACACTATGCTACCTCGATCGCGGCGACCAGTACCTCATGCTCCACCGTGTGAAGAAACAAAACGATGCCAGTCACGATAAGTGGATTGGTGTCGGAGGCAAATGCGAGGCCGACGAAAGCCCCGACGAGTGTATGCTCCGCGAGGTGAAGGAGGAAACGGGCCTTGATGTTCTTGAATGGCGCTATCGTGGCATTGTGACCTTCATCAGTGATGTGTGGCCGTGCGAGTACATGCACCTCTTCACCGCTTCGCAATGGAGTGGTGAAGAAGGTGTTTGTGATGAGGGCGATTTGGCGTGGATTGAAAAATCCCACCTTTTCGACTTGAATCTCTGGGAGGGTGACCGTATCTTTCTGCGCCTGTTGCTCGATCCCGAACAGCCCTTTTTCTCGCTCAAACTCGAATACCATGGTGACGACCTCTATGCCGCCAAATTGAACGGCAAACCAATTCAGACAACTATTTAAGTGATTTTCTCAATTTGTCAAAAAATTGAGAAAATCGCAAATTAATATAGATGATTAACAATAAAAAAGAACTTCCTACGTTAGTTTAAGGAAGTAAAATTTGATAGTATGTGTACAAGAGACCTTAATCGATTAAAAGTAGTTCTTGTTGAGAAAAAACGTACGAGCAAATGGTTGGCAGAACAAATAGGCAAAGATCCCGCCACTATATCCAAGTGGTGTACCAATACCACTCAGCCCAATTTGGAGACATTGGTTCAAATAGCTGCTCTCTTAGAGGTGACCTTGGATGAATTAGTCCGAAAAGAAAACGTATAGATATATGTTTTATAAGTTGATAGATAGGAAACGAGATGAGTGGATAAAATCGGATGCCTGTCCTGTGCGTTCTCTCATCGAGTACATCGAAAGTCGGGGGATGTTGCGTGATGCTCAAATTGAAGCGGTCAAAACTTATCTGTTTTTGAAAATCGGGTGTAAGAATCTGCCGTTGTGGAGATTGTTTTATAGTGGAATAATTACTTCGCCACAAAACATAGCGCTTACATTGGCAGAACGAGATATCATGGGGAGTAATATTCCCGCCCTCTCATTGATGGAGTATGCCCTATTGGAGACAAAAAACAAGAAACCTCTTGCTCCCGATTTGGCTGCATACGTCAAATCCCACCCCAATGACATTGACTATAATAAGGCGTTTCATGAGATATTCTACAATGTGGACTATCCTGATTATCTGTTTAGTCTGCCTATGGGTGCGGGGAAAACCTATTTGATGGCTGCGTTTATCTATCTTGACTTATATTTTGCCCAACAAGAGCCTGCCAATCCAATCTTTGCCCATAATTTTATGGTAATGGCTCCTTCGGGTTTGAAATCATCTATTATTCCATCTTTAAAGAAAATACAGAACTTTGATCCATCCTGGGTGTTGCCCGAACCTGCAGCCAGCCAAATAAGGAAACTTATCAAGTTTGAGATTTTGGACGAACAAAAGAGTGCGAAAAAAAGCAATAAACTTAAGAATCCAAATGCTCAAAAAATCAATATGCATTTAGCACAAGAAGGGGAAGATTTATTGGGTTTAGTGGCTGTAACAAATGCAGAGAAGGTTATCTTGAATCATATCAATACGGATATTGATGCAAATTGGCTTTCGCAAGACGAATTGGACAAACAGACTTTGGCCAATGAACTCCGCAGTATAATTGGCAGTATTCCGCAATTGGCAGTATTCATTGATGAGGTACATCATGCGGCAGATAGTGAGATAAAGTTGCGTCAAGTTGTCACTCAATGGGCTCAACAGAGCAACTTTAACTGTATGCTCGGCTTTTCTGGTACCCCTTATTTGGATTCGGCTGAGAATGTTATTATTTCAGATACGATTGCTATAAAAAATAGTGATCTTGCCAATGTTGTCTATCACTATCCATTGATTGATGGTATAGGCAATTTCCTCAAGTACCCGATTATTCGTTTCGTAGACAATGACCCTGCTTCAATCATTCGGCAAGGAGTGATAGATTTCATGGAGGGTTATAAAGATAAAGTATATGCGAGTGGAATATGCTCCAAACTTGCCGTCTATTGTGGTAAGATTGAGACGTTGGAAGAAGTGGTGTACCCAATTGTTGCTGAGGTTTTGGAACAATATGGCATAAACCCGACAGAGGCTGTGTTGAAATATCATGATGGCAATAAACAATACCATGCTCCCGAAGGGGCAGAAGCCGCTTTTGCTGTACTTGACAAACCGATGTCAAAAGTGCGGGTGGTGTTGTTGGTGCAAATAGGTAAGGAGGGTTGGGATTGCCGCAGTCTAACAGGGGTCATTCTTTCACAGAAAGGCGATTGCCCAACAAATATGGTGCTGCAGACCAGTTGCCGTTGCTTGAGGCAGGTGGAACGTGGTAAACGTGAGGATGCTGTCATCTGGCTAAACAAGTTTAATGCCGATACGCTCAATAAACAGCTAAGTAAAACTCAAAACACTTCGGTTAAAGAAATCAATGCTAAACGCATTGTCGAACCAGTCTATATTGAGCGGCATTCTCGTATGGATGACCAAAAAGTACCGCCAATTGATTATTACCAGCTTAAAGTTGAATACAATACCCTCATTGTAGAGGATAATCCCCACACTCGTCAGCGCTTGCAGAAGGATTGTGTGGCCTTGCAGGAACAAGTACTAATTCATGAACAGGATATTTCGGGTAGAGAAACAGGTGTCTATTATGTTCAAGACCGCCCCGGATCTCTCATCACCTATCGTGACTGGTTATATTCCATAGCCAAAGAGAGTTTTGGAACATTGACAATCTCGCAGTTGCTGATGTTCGATAGCGAATTGCGTTCACTTTTCGACAAGATTACAGTAAAAACCGATTCGGCCATTCTGACTGACGAACATTATGACCATCCACGTATCCGTTCATTGGTACGTCAGGCGTTTGCTCCTCGTCGCGATTTTGAGACACGCGAGGATGTGATTTCTACTGAAGTAAGTCTGCTTCAGGATAAAAAATTGACTTCCCCCATCCCGATTGTCGAGGGTGATACTCGTTATTATCCTTCTCAAGATGTTGTACACAAAATCCTTGATGACGACAAACAACTTTCGACTATTACCCCTGAGATGCAGCAGGCCATCAATACGCTCAAATCGGGAGGTATGGCTATTCCCGATTACATGCAGGGCAAAGAACATTGTCCTGAACGCCGCCATACCTATCATTATCTGCCCTATCATTTCGATAGCGCTTTTGAGAAATCCTACCTTCAAAAGGCTTTGGCGTGCATCCGTGAGCAGCCGTTGGAGATTTATTTCAACGGAGATGATGCTTTGACTGAATTCAAAATAGATTGCTACAAGCAGCATAAGGGCCATTGGGTTTATATTGGCAAGTATGTCCCCGATTTTCTTATCTTGAGCCGCAACGCTGCGGGAGGATTGCACAAAGTTATCATTGTTGAAACCAAAGGTGAAGGCTATGCGGCCAAGTTCGCTGACCGTCGCCATTTCATGGAGACTCAGTTCGTCAAACAAAACAACGACAAGTTCGGCTATCGCCGTTTCGATTTCCTGTATATTGAAGACACCATGAAACCTGAGGAACGTGACCGCCTGACAATGGACAAATTAAAAAGTTTTTTTGATGATAGAGATACTTTGACAAGAAAGGATTGATGATTATGGAAGACAAGGATAATTCAAATAAACAGCATAGCATTGTTCTTTATCAATCGTCTGAGGCCAATGTATGTGTCAATGTTTATTATTATAATGAGACATTTTGGTTGACACAGAAAGCTATAGCAGAATTGTTTGGTGTGAATCCTCAAGCAATAACAAAGCATTTGGGTAATATTTATGAAGATAATGAATTAGAGAAAGAGGCAACTTGTTCCAAAATGGAACAAGTTCAACAAGAAGGTGCCCGAACCGTGAAAAGGATGGTCGACTTTTATAACCTCGATGCCATCATAGCTGTGGGATACCGTGTCAACTCCAAGCAGGCTACCGCCTTCCGTATTTGGGCTACCAAGACGTTGAGAGAGTATATTACTAAAGGTTTTGTGCTTAATGACGATATGCTTAAAAATGGTAGGCCTTTTGGAAAGGACTATTTTGACGAATTGCTTGAACGTATCCGTGAAATTCGTGCCAGCGAACGTCGTGCCTACCAAAAGATTGCCGATGTCTTTGAGCAGTGCAGCTACGACTACGACAAAAACAGCGAGACCACCAAGGCTTTCTACTCTTTTGTGCAGAACAAACTTCACTATGCCGTGACGGGGCAGACTGCCGCCGAACTCATCTACAGCCGTGCCGATGCTACCCAACCCACCATGGGACTGACCACATGGGGATCTTCACCTGATGGCAAGATTCTCAAGCGGGATGTCACGGTGGCAAAGAACTACTTGAACGAGAAGGAACTGTCCCGGCTCAACCGCTTGGTGACGATGTTCATCGACTATGCCGAACTTATGGCTGAGGACAATGTGCTGATGAGTATGCAGGACTGGCTGAAACAGACAGACGTGTTCCTGAACAACAACCGCCGCGAAGTCCTTGCCGACAAAGGCACCGTCTCCCACGATCAAGCCGTCGCCAAAGCCACCCAGGAATACGAAATTTTCAGAGTAAGACAAGACCAAGAATATGTCTCCGAGTTCGACAAGGAGATGGAGAAATATTTGAAAAGGAATAAATAATACATAGTAGAAGAGTTATTTTTGGATTATTGGAATAATACAAGTAGTTAAGTAGTACATGATTAATTGGGCATTATTTGATAGCAAACACTACTCAAAAGAACAATGGGCTTTTGAAAATCTGGCATATTTTCTTTTTTGCTCGGAACACGATGTTCCTTTAGGACTATTTAGATACAAAAATCAACCAGGAATAGAAACACAACCTGTAGAAACCACATTGGGCATTATAGGTTTTCAGGCCAAATATGTCAAGTCTGTTTCAAATGAAAAGAAAGACATCATAGACTCAATAAACAAGACCATTTCCTGTTATCCAAATTTGACGCACATCTATCTATATGTGAACGAGGAATTAAGTCTTGCTTACAAAACAAACAAAGGCAAATCAGCGAACTCCCAAAATGATGTAAAAGCAGAAACTGATTCTAAGATAACGAAGCCTAAATATCAGATAGAAATTGAAGATGCGGCCATTAAAAGAGATGTCACATTGGAATGGCGGGTGCCGAGTATTATTGAACATCAGTTATCTCTGCCGAAGAATCATTGGATATACAATCTCTTTTTTGAAGATACCCCGCTATCCCCAGATTTTTTCCAAAATCAGGTTAAGAAAAGCCTTGCAAATTTGGGTCCAAGATTTCAACAAGAGAAAAATGTTGAACTTCCAATTGCTTCAACATTTAACGTTTTATCCAAAAACGAAGAATACATAAAACAAATAAAAAAGGTAATTGCCGATTGGATAAACAAACCTATTTATTTCACTCATATTAAGGGAACTGAATATTCTGATCTTGAGAGTGAATATGGACAGATACAGAAAGACATTGCTGGCTGGTCTGAAAATTTGACATTATCAATAACAGAACCTATTAATTTTGATAGTTACAAAGAGAGACTAAAGGAATATCAAAATAAAACTTCTCAAACATTAAATGCGATCATTGAAAAATATGGATGGGGGAAGTGCGACAATATATATTATGAGGTTCGAAAAATCAATTCATCAGTTTCAGACTTCATAACCGATGTTGATGCATTGAGGATTGATTTATGCAATAATCCTATTTTAATTATCCAAGGAGAGGCTGGATGTGGAAAATCACATTTAATGGGCGACATTGCATCCAAACGGATCAAATCCGACCTACCTACATTATTATTACTCGGAACGACATTTAAAGACCCCTCAACAATAGAGCAAAATATTGTCGCTCACATAGGACTCTCTTGCACATTTAGCGAACTATTAGGCAATCTAAATCAGATAGGACTAAGAATCGGTTCCAGGGTTCTGATTATGATTGATGCCATTAATGAAGGCTTAGGTGCAGAATTGTGGAGAGATCAAATCGCTGGTTTTGTTAAGCAGATATCAAAGTACCCAGCAATTGCTTTATCATTAACTATTCGGAGCACATACTTCAAAGATATTATCCCTGAGTCCTTTATCGACTCACGCGATGTCACCATAATCACGCACAAAGGATTTGCAGGAAACGAGTACGAGGCTCTCAAATTGTTTTGCGAGTATTATAATTTAGAATTGCCTTCATTTCCATTACTTAATCCAGAATACGCTAATCCTTTATTTCTTCACCTTCTGTGCAACCACATTAAGCAATCTCATAGAAAAATATTTCCTCAAGGTTTTGATAATATTGAATCCATTTACAAATCTTACAAAGATGATTTAGATCAAAGGTTTGACAAGAAGCGTGATGGCTATAAATACAGACATATCGCGTCACAAGCGATAGATTATCTTGCAGAAGAATTGTTGGCTGCTGAATTCGAACAGATCGAATGTTCAGTACTATATCAAAAGTTTGATAAAAAATTTCCTAATCATCCCGAACTACTTGCTGATTTGATTGAAGAAGGTGTATTTATTAAGACTATCGACACTTTTTACGATAAACATGGCGAAATGGTAATGTTCGCATATCAGAGATTGGGTGACTTTTTCATGGCAGATATCCTTTTACGTCAATACAACACATACGCAGAATTGGTTCAAGGATTCGCTACAAATAACAAACTTATTGACATTAGCAAAAACTATAGTTGGAAGAACGCTGGTATTGCAGATGCGCTATCGATATTAATTCCAGAGAAATACGAAGTAGAGTTTTTTGAATTGGCACATCTCTTTGAGACAAGCCAGCATGACCCTAATTATTTACAATGCTGGTTCGCTGAGAACTTGATGTCTAACATCAAGTGGAGAAATCCTCAATCAATTCACGTTGATAAAATTATTACTTGGCTCAACGCTAATCCAAAAGCATTGGATTATGAGCGGTATTTATACACACTGACAGAAGTTTCCACAATTCCGAACCACCCTTTCAATAGCAATCAACTAACT
This sequence comes from Bacteroidales bacterium, assembly GCA_045640925.1. GTDB lineage: Bacteria > Bacteroidota > Bacteroidia > Bacteroidales > P3 > Colimorpha. The sequence continues at coordinate 11,232 of JAZUFY010000096.1, read as the reverse complement.
AGAATCCTTCAACAGAACACTATGGCAGAAAGAGATAGCTTTCTCCAGCATTTCCTCTATTATTACACTGGATACGATGATGATAAATTCGCATTCCCTATTCAAAGGCTGATAGATTGGGCGGATAATGGTATCAGCAAAATCGACGTTGACGATGAAACCATTTTCCTTGCTTCACAAACTTTAGTTTGGTGTTTGTCGAGCACATTCATTTCGTTAAGAGATAAAGCGTCGAAATCGTTGGTTCGCTTATTGGAAAATAATACATCAGTTCTTTTGCGTATTCTTTCTACATTTAAAGACATTGACGACTTTTATATATTAGAACGTCTTTATGCTGTTGCCTATGGCTGTACATTGAGAACAAAGAAGAAAGAAGATGCAATATTAATTGGACAAACTGTGTTTGACTACATATTTAAAGATGCTCAACCACCAGCACATGTTCTATTAAGAGATTATGCAAGGAATACTGTTGAATATGCAATAACTCAGGGTCTTTCTGTTGACGTCACATTAATATGCCCACCATATAAAACCGTGTTCAATTATACGCCATTAACTAACGAGCAACTGGATAGCAAATATAAGCCTCAAGGAGATTCCGAAGACTGGTATAAACGAAATTGGGGTATATCAGAGATTATGCGTTCCATGGTTACAGAATATGGAAGAGGGATTTGTGGATATGGCGACTTCGGTAGATATGTTTTCCAAAGTGCACTCAAATGTTTCAAACTCCCAGATAAGTACGATGTTGACTTATTAAGCAATCTTGCTGTTGAATGGATATTTGAAAAATATGGATATTCCGCAGAACTGCATAATGATTTTGATAAAACGATTGGTAATTCATGGGGGATCTTTAATAGTCGCTCGACAAATCAAGTTGAAAGAATTGGTAAAAAGTACCAATGGATTGCGTTGTACGAAATGGTGGCTAAAGTATCTGATAACTTCCTATACTCGAACCGTTGGTGGGACGACGATTCCCCTACCCAATATCAAGGTCCATGGCAAAACTATTTACGCAATTTCGATCCTGTTTATCTAAAAAAAGACTCATTGTCAGAAGAGGCATTTACGGTTAATAAGAGGGGCTGGTGGTCTAATGCCAATTACGATAATTGGGAAGTCTTAGATTCAGAATGGGTAATGTCAACAGATGACCTAGTTCCGCCAGAATCCATAATACAAAAGGTGGATGATGAAGGAGTTCAGTGGCTGCGCTTATACTCTGATAACAATTGGATTGAACCCCAAAAATTCCGATTTAATTTTAATAGTGATAAACGGAAGATTGTGGATTATTTAATCCAATCATTTATTGTTCGAAAAGCGGACAGAAATCAATTATTAAACGACTTAAAGGACAGAACCTTGTATGGCCGATGGTTGCCAGAGCATAGAGATTGTTGTACATATATTTTCCACAAAGAGAAATATTGGTCACCTGCGTGTAGTAAAGACAACTGTGACGAACAACAACCTTGGGAAGATGTAGAGGGCTCGTCTGTTAAAGTGATAGTGCCTATTGAGACGGGTAAAAGTCATATCGACCATGATGAATCGGGAGCCAACGAATTCTATCTGATGCCCATTAAACCTATTTTTTCGGGGATGGGCATGAGATATTCTTCTGTTGATGGAGACATGGAAGATAAAGATGGGAAAGTGATTTTTACCAACAAAGACTCTCGTCAATGCTTGATTCGTCAAAAAGATTTCGTATCATATTTGCATGCTAATGGGCTTACTATTATATGGACTTGTTTAGGAGAAAAGATTGCGGATGGAGGTACTTTTTTTAAGGTTCCATGTGGGATCTATTATTTAGAAGGAGATTCTGTGAAAGGTTCACTGACCGTTTATGACAGAGATTAATTTATTATTGAAAATACATATACTATGGCAATAAAATATATACCTTATTTTCCGAATACTTTGGAGGGGCAGGCGATACTGGACAATTTTGTGCGGACTCGCAGGATGCTGTCTTATAGAGATAATAATATGATGGTGGAGCATGTGCAGAGGGGGATGCCGCTATACGAGGTGGAGACTGTGGAGCGTGTGGGAGAGAATCGCGATGAAAACCTCCTGCTGCGGGGTGAATGCCTCTCGGCTTGTGCCTATCTGAAGGAGAAGGGGGTCACAGTGGATTTGGTGTATATCGATCCGCCTTTTGCTTCGGGAGCTGACTATGCCAAGAAGGTGTATGTGCGCCGCAACCCCAAGGTGGCCGAGGCCATCTCTCAAGCCGAGTTGGAGTTGGATGTGGAAGAGATGAAAGCCTTTGAGGAGAAGATGTATGGCGATGTGTGGGACAAGGAACGCTACCTCAACTGGATGTACGAAAACCTGATGGCTATCAAGAGCGTAATGAGCGACAATGCCAGCATTTATGTGCATCTGGATTACCATATTGGTCATTATGTGAAGATTCTGATGGACGAGATTTTTGGTGAGGATAATTTTAGGAATGAGATAGTGTGGCATTACTATAATAAAATGCAGGGCAATGTGAATCGGTTTGCGTCCAATCACGACACGATTTATCTATATTCAAAATCGGATAGTTATGTTTTCAGTCCTGTCAAAGAAAAAAGAGAAGAGAATGTAAAACAGATTAAAAGAGTATGGGATAAAGCCACTCAGAAACTGGTGAATGCAAAAGATGAAAATGGGAAAGTAATATACCAAGAATCTGAAGAAAAAACAATTGATGATGTCTGGAGAATGTCTATGCTCCAGCCTGCAGACAAGGAAGAACCAGTAGGTTACGCCACTCAAAAACCCGAAGCCCTTCTCGAACGCATTATCAAAGCCAGTAGCGATGAGGGTATGGTAGTGGCTGACTTCTTTGGCGGTAGCGGTGTTACGGTTGCCGTGGCTCACAAGTTAGGCCGTCGCTTTATCCACAACGATATTGGCATCAACAGCATTCAGACCACCCGCGACAGGCTTTTGTCTATTGGTGCAAGTTTCGACATCATGGAAGTGAAGGATGGCGTGTCGCTCTATCGCAATCCTGTTCAGACCATGGATAAACTGAAGAGTCTCATCCCTGGCCTCCGCAACGAGGACAAATTGGACAAGTTTTGGGAAGGCAGCATTCACGACAGCCAATATGGCATGATGCCCGTCTATCTGCCCAATTTGATGGACGGCACCACACGGCTGCTCGACCGTCCGCTGATGAACCGCATCATTCATGAGGCTATGCCCGATTTGCTGGAAGATACGAAACGAGTGATTGTGTATTATATTGATATTACAGACAAACAGGATATTGAGAATTTTATCAAGGATAGCAACGATGTGCTGTTGGCTGATATAGAATTGCGCGACCTCAAGCAGGTGTTGGATAATGTGGTGGTAGAAGATGAAGCCGAATTTTCTCTGAATGAAACGCACGACACTTTGATTCCTGGTTGGGAGCTCAGTATAGACAGGTTTCACAGCGACCGTGTTTGCCAGAAAATAACAGAATACAACATCCGAAGTCAGACACAGGCTTCGGTAAAAGGCAAGTTGTCTAAGCCAATCGTTATCAGCGAGGAGGGGTTGGAAACCATTGAATGGATTTCACTTGACTGTACCAATGCCGATAAGGAAGCTCCTTGGAAAAGCGACAGCGAGATCAAGATTGATCGAAACGGTTATGTTATAGAAAACGGAAAGAAGACGAACAACTTTTGGGGTGGGACTATCTGCTCGGATATGCGACCATTGCGGCTGAAAGTGCGCAATATCTGTGGTGATGAAAGTGTCTTTGTCGTAAAGAATGAGTAAAAATACAACCTCGAGCGGTTACAGATCCCTCGTTGGGTAGGGTAGGGTTATGGCATGTTTCCCTATTGCTATCCTATGCTGTATAGGGTAATATAAGAAAAAGATTATCTCGACCATTAGTGGGTAGGAGACGAAAAAACAAGGATTACAAAATATAATCCTTGTTTTTAGTTTGCTTCATCACTGCCCGAGGGCAGCAGCAAAGACCGTCGTATTATTCAGCGTTGATGACTGCTTTGTGGACGGCGTTCCAGCCAGCGGCGTTGAGACCCCAGTTGTTGGTGGAGTTCTTGTTGCCATTGATTCTGACCTTGCTTCTCTTTACTTTTTTGTTGGCATTAATACCCATGGTGATATGATTTTTATTATTTAACTTACTGATTTATTGAATATAATTTAAAATATGTGTTTCGAAAACGTTTTGCAAAGTTACAACATTTATCTGACATACACAAATTTTTTTTGTGAATTGTGCTTTTTGTGAACCGACAAAGGTAGGGTTGCAGCCGTCGATATTCACCTTTCGATATTCACTTTTCACTTTTTTTTTGTGGAGTCGCAATTTTTTCATATTTTTGCATTTTGAAACTATTAATGATTGATACTATGAAAAAGAAACTTGTTCCGATTGTTGTTATTGTCGCTGTTGTTGTTATCGGCTTCCTGTGGGGTGTCGGTGTGAATAACAAACTTGTTGCCGAAGAGGAGTCTGTTTCCTCGGCTTGGTCGCAGGTGGAGAATGTGTACAAGCGTCGTGCAGATTTGATTCCGCAGTTGGTGGCCACGGTGCAGGGTGCGGCCAATTATGAGAAGGGCACGTTGACTGAGGTGGTAGAGGCTCGCGCCAAGGCTACTTCTGTGCAGGTGGATCCGAGCAATCTTACCGAGGAAAGTGTGGCCAATTTTCAGAAAGCCCAGGATAATCTTTCGGGTGCGCTGTCCCGTGGTTTGAACGTTATCGTGGAACGCTATCCCGAGCTGACTGCCACTCAGGGTTTCCGCGATTTGCAGACCCAGTTGGAGGGCACAGAGAACCGTATTGCTACGGAGCGTGGCCGCTTCAATGAGACCGTGCAGAAGTACAATACTTTGCTCCGCAAATTCCCGAATAGCCTGATTGCCAGTATTTGCGGTTTTGACAAGAAGGGCTATTTTACTGCTCCCGAGGGTAGCGAGGAGCCTGTGCAGGTCAATTTTGATTTTTGATTATTTCCAGTATTAGCCGATGCGTAGGTTTTTGCTTTCGCTGTTGCTGCTGTGGCCGCTGCTTTCGCTGACGGCGCAGGAGCGTTGGTGCCCCGAGCCTACCAACAGGCTTGTGAACGATTATTCAGGAATGCTCTCTGATGCCGACCGTGAGGCATTGGAGAGCAGACTTGTGGCTTTCGACGACAGTACCTCAAACCAGATTCTGGTCATCATCACTCCCACGTTGAATGGGGAGGAGATTATGGATGTGGGCACCCGTATTGGCACCCAATGGGGGGTGGGGCAGAAGGATTTGAAGAATGGTCTGGTGATTTTGATTAAGTCGAAGACTGAGGAGGAGGATTATGGCGATGTGGCCATTCTGCCTGGCTACGGCCTGGAGGGTGCTTTGCCCGATGCTTTCTGCCGCCATATCATAGACGACCAGATGATAGGTCCTTTGGGTGAAGGCGACTATTACAGGGCTTTGAATGACGCGTTGGATGTTATAGAGCCTGTATGCCGCGGGGAATACAATTTTGAGCAGTATAGACAGGCTGAACGCCGATCGCTGTTGGGCACTATGGGTGTGCTGGTGTTGATAGTGGTTGTGGTATTCATTCTGGCTGACAGATATAACCGAAAACATCCGCACGATTATGACAATAATGACTCCAACAATGATGACCATACCTATTTTGGCGGATTCCCAGGAGGTGGTTTGGGCGGTTATGGCGGTTTTGGAGGTTTCAGTGGAGGCCGCACAGGCGGTTTTGGAGGCTTTGGCGGCTTCGGAGGAGGCAGTTTCGGCGGCGGCGGAGCCCATGGGCGTTTCTAATTGTTTTGTTTGAGCGGGGATGTCAGTCCCACGTCTTTTGCCCCATTCTTTCTGAAAGAATAGGGGAGGCCTTATGGTGGGGTATATGTGGCAAGGAGGTGCCCTCGTTTGTAGGTCAGCGAAAGGTGTCGCCTCGGTGATGACTGCATCGCTCATGCATCACTCCGTAGAGCGACCCTACAGCGACGTTACAGCGACCCTTTAGCGATTGTATATAGTCCGAGCAACGAGGGCGCTACGTCGCTTCCCCGTGGTTGCTCCTATGCCGAGGGTGGGGCTGTGCGTGGTGCTAACCTTCCAGATGCTCTTTGCGGAGCAGGTCGTTGACGGTTTTGACAGGGTTGAAGGTGGCCAAGGGCACTTCGACGAAAAGGGTTGTCCAATGGGCCATGGCCCCGTTCCACAATCCTGGCAGTTCTTGCGATTTGAGTGTTGTGGCGCCTTTGGTCTTCTTGCTGATGAATCCTGTGGCGGGGTCAACATACTTGCGTAGGTCGAAGTAGCGGCCACGGTAGTCTTTGGTGGCACATACAAGGTCGACAGGGTTGAAATGGGTGGCGGAGGTGAGGATGGCCTCTTGTGAGGGATCTTTCCGATTTATTTGTGCGGTTTCGACAACTTGCAAGCTCTTGATTCCATGGGTGTCGCGTGTGAAGAAGGGCCCGCCGCCAGGTTCGCCTTGGTTTTTGACCATGCCGCAGATACGCATGGGTCGGTTCAGCAAGTCGTGTAGGGCTTGGCTGCGTTGGGATTGGTCCATGTCGTCGTAGCCTTCGGGCAGGGTGATGTTGAGTTTTGAGGTTGCGAAAGTCGCTATCTTTTTCAATTGGGCAGAGGTGGCGCCTTTGTCGAGGATGCGGAGATAGTCGAAAGTCTGCTTTTGAAGTTCGAGCAGGAGTCCCGCAAGTACTTTCTTATATATTATTGTGGTGTGCTTCATCCAGTCGGGCACCACGTTGTCGATGTTTTTTACAAAGATGATGTCGGCACGCTGCTCGTTGAGGTTCTCGATGAGTGCGCCGTGTCCTCCTGGGCGGAACACGAGTCGGCCTTCTTCGTCGCGGACGGGGTTGTTTTGTTCGTCTACGGCGATGATGTCGGTATAGTGTTTCTGCTCGGAGAAGGTGATGTGCAGTTTCACCCCCAGGGCTTCCTCGTAATAGCGTTTTACTTCGTTGACTTTTTTGCGGAAGAGGCTGCGGTGTTCGGGTGATACGGTGAAGTGGATATTGACCGTGCCGTCGTCCATGCGGGCGTATTCGGCTCCTTCGACGATGTGTTCCTCAAGTGGGGTACGCTGTATGCGCCCATAGCGGTGGAATTTGAGCAGGCCTTTGGGCAGGTTGCCGTAACCCATGTATTGCTCTTTGAGAAGGAAGTTTATGACGGTGGCGAAATCGCCTCGATCCATGTAGTCGCCGAAGTCGGCTTTGGAGTGCTCCATGCAGGCGATAAGGTCGTCAAAGAAGGCGAAGGTTCGGATATGCTCGATGAAGTCTTTGACGGAGGGGTATTCTTTGGCGATGGTGTAGTCAATGCCGAAATAGGTGGCCGAGAAAGCGTAGAGGTCTTTGAACATGCGCGTTGCGGCACCTGATGCGGGGACGAATTTGAGGAGCTTTTTGCCCTTGGAAGCCTGACGGTAGTAGGAGGCGAAGTGGGCAATCTGCTCGTCGGTCAAACGCAAGATACCGCCATTGTCAACAGTGGCGGCATCTAATAATTCGGTTTTGGGAAATCCTTGACGGAAATTATTGATTTGTGATTCAACGATGTCTTCCGTCAATCCCAATGCGGCCATTTGTTTCAGGTCGCTATCGGAAAAGATTGTGGACATAATAATCTCTAATTAGAAGAGTGGTTGGAAATTGGCGTTGCCACGTTTTACGCTGTCGGCTGAAACCTTGACTGTGACTTCGACGTTTTCGCCCTCTTTCAGACGGGTGGTCTTCAGGCCCTCGCGGTAGTGGGGGATTTGGTTGATGGTGTCGGGTTCATCAACACGACCAGCGATGGTGAAGATGGCGGGGGCGGCGAATTTGGTGCGGTAGACGCCATTGGCATCGCACTGGCCAGTGTCGGCAATAGTGCCGCAGTCTTCGGCATTTTGCGGATTGACGTATTGCACTTTTACCCACGCACCCGCAGCGGGGGCATTCTTATACCTTGCATCCACGACTGTGACATCCAGGTAGCACCATGTGTCTTTATCGCAGGCGGTAAAAACGACGGTGGATAATATACTGATTAACAGAATACCGATTAAAGACCAACTCTTTTTCTTCATAAAAAATTTTTTATTTTTTGTGTCTATATGAATTTTTTTGCCTAATTTTGCAAATGCAAAGATAGTAAAAATTCGCGGTATGAAAACAAAAAATTTTTCTTTTTTATTATTTTTTTTATTAGTTTTTGGTTACAGTTTTTCACAAAATACTATGAATCAGTCTGAAAATGTTGAGAAGGTCTCATACGTCAAGATAGAGACTACCTATGGCGATATTGTCGTCAAATTGTACAATGAAACCCCAAAACACCGTGATAATTTTTTAAAATTGGTGAAAGAGGGCTTTTATGATGATTTGATTTTTCATCGCGTAATTAAAGATTTTATGATTCAGGGTGGCGACCCCAACTCCCGCAACGCCAAGCCTGGCCAAATGTTGGGCGACGGTACGCTGGGTTATACCATACCGGCAGAGTTTAATCCCGAATTGATCCACAAGAAAGGTGCTTTGGCTGCCGCACGTCAAGGAGACCAGGTGAACCCTCGCAAGGAGTCTTCCTCGTGCCAGTTCTATATTGTTCAAGGCAATGTGTGGGATGCTGCCAGGTTGCGCATGGTGGAACAGCGTACGGGAAAGAGCTTTACCAAAGAGCAGGCCGAGGTGTATGCCACTATCGGCGGTACTCCGTTCTTGGACGGAGAGTACACGGTGTTTGGTGAGGTTGTCGAAGGTTTGGAGGTGATCGACAAGATTGCCAATGTGGCTTGCGGACCTATGGACCGCCCTGTGTCGGATGTTAAAATGAAGATGACAATTATTGAGAAATGAACTCGTTAATAGATAAAATTCAGGCTTATATCGAAGACATTCAAGCTACTTCGATAGAAAAATTCCAAGACAAAGCTGCGGAAGTGGAAATGTTCCGCGTCAAGTATTTGGGCAAAAAAGGCATTATCAGCGACCTTTTTGAGCAGTTCAAAGCTGTTCCGAATGAAGAAAAGAAGGAGTTGGGCAAGGCTCTCAATCAGTTGAAGGTTGCCGCAATGGACAAGATTGAGGAGTTTAAATCGTTTGTCGAGGAACAGGAGGATTCGGGTAAGGTGCAAGACCTCACTATGCCCACCGATTTCGCCACTTTGGGCAGCCGCCATGTCCTCTCGGTCGTGATGAACGAGATTACCGATATCTTTTCCCGCATAGGTTTCACGGTAGCCGAGTCAGTGGAAATCGAGGACGACTGGCACCTGTTTTCGGCTTTGAATTTCCCGCCCGACCATCCTGCCCGTGATATGCAGGATACTTTCTTTGTGGAGAAGGAGGAAGGTCGTCAGGAGGTGGCTTTGCGTACACATACTTCATCGGTGCAGGTGCGCGTTATGGAGAACAGCAAGCCTCCTATCCGCATCATTGCCCCTGGACGCGTGTTTCGTAATGAGGCTATCAGTGCCCGTGCCCATTGCATCTTCCATCAGGTGGAAGCATTGTATGTCGACAAGAATGTCTCGTTCTCGGATTTAAAACAGACACTCCTTTATTTTGCCAAGGAGATGTTTGGAGAACAAACCCAGATTCGTCTGCGTCCGTCTTATTTCCCCTTTACGGAACCGTCTGCCGAGATGGATATCTCATGCGGCATTTGTGGAGGAAAGGGCTGCAATATCTGCAAAGGAACAGGTTGGCTGGAGATATTGGGATGTGGCATGGTAGACCCTAATGTGCTGCAAGCATGTGGTATAGACCCCAAAGAGTATACTGGTTTCGCATTGGGTATGGGGGTCGAACGTATGGCTATGCTGAAATATCAGATTCGTGATTTGCGTCTCTATTTTGAAAATGACCTTCGTTTCTTGAAACAATTTGATGCCATAGTCTAATTGTTGATGGATGTTCTTGTTTTTGTATAATAATTTGATTCCATGGGTTGTATAGAGTTAAATGGAATGGATTTTTATGCGTTCCATGGCTGTTTTGCCGAGGAACAGGCAATAGGTACCCATTTCCGAGTGGATGTAACTTTTGAAACGGATACTTCAATTGCACAACAATCTGATTCCATAGATGATACGGTTAGTTATTTGGATGTTTACCATACGGTGAAACGTGAAATGATGAAACCGTCGCATCTTTTGGAACATGTGGCGGATAGGATTGGGGAGGCAATTCTGCAAGAATATCCTAATGTTGAGACGGTTACGACAAAGGTGTACAAACTTAACCCTCCTTTGGGAGGGCAATTGGAGTCGGTGTCGGTTGCTGTTACAAAAGACCGTTCTCGGCGAAACTAAAGTAGTCGGATTTTCCTTCAGGGGTGACTCCGACAATAATGTGCTCAAGTAATTTGATATTGAGTATTTTGCCTGCATCGGCAATACGCCGTGTAAGTTCTTTGTCTTGAGAACTGGGGCGCAGTGAGCCAGAGGGATGATTGTGAGCGACGACAATTGCCACCGCCTTATGCTCTAATGCTGCCCCGAAAATGATGCGCAAATCGACAGCGGTGTTTGTAAACCCTCCCGCGCTAATGCGTTGTTTCCATGATACTTTGTTGCGCTGATTGAGGTAGATGGCCCAAAATTCCTCGTGTGGCAAATCAATGAGGCTTGGGGCTATGCAGTTGAATGAATCTTTGCTGTCAATGATGATTTCTTCTTTCTTGTCAGTATGTTCGCTCAACATTCGGTTCCCCAATTCCAAAGCGGCCAAAATAGCTACGGCTTTGGCCTGACCAATGCCTTTGAAATTTCTTTGTAACTCACTCACTTCCAGTCTTGCCAATTCGGTTAAACTTCCTTGGGTGAGTTGCAGAATTGATTGGGCCAAATCAATCGCACTCATTCCTGGAATACCTGTTCGAAGCAGTATGGCGAGGAGCTCTCGATTCGTAAGATTTTTTTTACCTTTTAAGACCATTTTTTCGCGAGGCTTGTCTTCGTCTGCCCATTGCGTTATTGGTAAGCTTTTCAGTTCAGTAGGCTTGTTGTCTTTCTGCATTGCAATTTATTTTTTTGCAAAAATACATATTTTTTTAGAAAAAACCTTGCCGTGTCGATAAAATTTCTTATCTTTGCATGTTCAAAAAGTGTACTAACTAAAAAAACTTTAATACGTAAGATATGCAGAATAAAGGACTTATTAGATTTCTCACATGGGCTTTCGTGTTAGTGTGTTTGTATCAATTATCGT
>JAZUFY010000095.1:0-5136 GCA_045640925.1 Bacteroidales bacterium | reverse complement strand
CGGATGCTTTCTTCAAAGCAAGGCTGGAATTCATGGTCGGAAAACTCAGTTACGATGGCATTGCCAAGTGGTTGTCCGTATGCGGCAGCGATTTTTTCACCCAAATCGTGGGTGGCTCTGCCGGCAAAAATTGATACAAATCTTTCTGACATGACGTAGTTTTGTGTTTGCGGCTGCAAAAATAGGCTTTTTGGCCGTAAGTCTCGCATAAATTTGTTTTTTCTTTGGAAAAAAACAGGGGAAAGAAAAATTTCTCGCGAAAAACTTGCAGAAACGGATTTTTTTGTACTTTTGCAGCCGCAATTTAAGCGTTGCCGAAGTGGCGGAATCGGTAGACGCGTCGGTCTCAAAAACCGATGAGGTTACACTCGTGCCGGTTCGATCCCGGCCTTCGGTACCAAAAAAGAGTCTTGGCTGAACAAACCAAGGCTCTTTTCGTTTTCAGGCATCTCATATACATCAAAAATTCCACAAACGACCGAACAAAATATTCACAAATGACCGAACAAATTGACAATAAATGACCGAAAATCAAATTAAATAGTTTGTAATTAAAATAAAATCAGTAATTTTGCAGCGAAATCACAAATCGATGCATTATGAATCGGGAATATAAGCAGCGTATAGCAGACAAACTGCTTGCACGCAAATTGGCCGGCAAAGGAGCCGTGCTGATTGAAGGGCCGAAATGGTGCGGCAAAACAACCACAGCACGGCAACAGGCTAAGAGCGTGCTCGACCTTGGCGACAGTGATGTCTTGAGACAAAGCCAGCAAATGATGGATGTCAGCCCCAAGACTTTGCTGCAAGGCGAAACGCCCCGACTAATCGATGAGTGGCAAACCATTCCGTCGTTGTGGGATAGTATCCGAAGCGAAGTGGATAGCCGTGGCGATTTTTCTCAGTTTATACTTACAGGTTCATCAGTTCTTCCTCAAGCCGACGAAACTGTGCATAGCGGAACAGGACGAATTGCCCGTGTCAAAATGAGGCCAATGAGCCTTTTCGAGTCGGGCGAATCATTGGGAAGCGTTAGCTTGAAAAACTTGTTTGAAGGTGGCGTTATCGAGCCTCAATTAAACAAACTTAGTCTTGAAGATTTGGCTTTCCTTATTTGCCGAGGCGGGTGGCCGCAGGCTACATTCCTGCATGGCGAATTGGCTCTGGATCAAGCTCTGGATTATGTTGACGCTGTGACAGAGATTGACATACAGCGGGTTGACGGTGTGAAGCGCAATCCCGGCCGTGCAAGGCTTTTGCTACGGTCATACGCCAGAAACATTGCCCAGCAGGTTTCGTATGGAACCATTAAGGCCGACATGTTGTCGAATGATGCCAAATCGCTGGATGAAGATACGGTGGCCGACTATATAAAGGCGTTGAAACGATTGTTTGTCGTTGAAGACTTAGAGGCTTGGAATCCCAATATTCGGAGCAAGTCGGCAATTCGAACCAGTGATACCAGACATTTCGTTGATCCCAGCATTGGAACCGCTGCCCTTGGCCTTGGCCCCAGCGACCTGATTAATGACTTGAATTCCTTTGGCTTGTTCTTTGAAGACCTTGCTGTGCGTGATTTGCGTGTGTTTGCCGAAGCTCTCGATGGTCGGTTGTATCATTATCGTGACAGTTCAGGTCTTGAATGTGACACGGTGCTGCATCGCCGAAACGGAACATACGCCCTTGTTGAAGTGAAACTCGGTGGAACGAAACTTATTGAAGAAGGTGTAAGTTCGCTTCAAGCCCTCGCCAATACCATTGACACAAGCAGAATGCCAGCCCCTTCATTCAAAATGGTTTTGACCGCAGTCGGACAATATGCCTACCAGCGAAAGGATGGCATCTTCGTTGTCCCAATCGGTTGCTTGAAAGATTGAGAATCAATTAATAATGTGGTATTTTACATAATCCATTGATATTGAAATAGGTTTGGCCTTCGGTACCAAAAAAGAGTCTTGGCTGAACAAACCAAGACTCCTTTCGTTTTTAAGCATTTTCTTGTATGCCTTGGTAATCTCAAATTACCTGTAAAATGACGGAATAAAATCAAAACAGCTTCTTATATCTTCAAGTTCAGCCCCACAAAATAACTGCGAGGGGTGAAAGGACCATAAATGTAACCGGCATCCTTGTTCATTCCCTTGTCCATATCGCGTTGGTATTGATCTAACAGATTCTTGACACCGGCATTAATTTCTAAGGTGTAATTTTTGTAAAGCGGTATTTCATAAGCAATGCGAATGTCCCACTCAATAAACACAGGCGTTTCCACTTCTTCATCTTGTGGAATAAAACCTGCGTAATGCTCCACCAGCATACTTCCGGTAATTTTTCCATTTGTAGTGATGGTAAAACCTTTGACAGGACGTAGATTCACCATGAAGAATCCATAATGGTCGGGGGCACGAAACATGCGTTTTTGCGGTGCAATGGTCGGACTCCATTGAAACGGCTCTATATAACGGCTTTTCTCGTATGTATAGCCCATCTGCATGGTAAATAATCTGCCGTATCCAACTTTTCCCTCTACATTTATCCCTGCCACCCGTGCGCCGGTAGTATTGACACGCATGAGCAAGAGATTTCCCTGCTCGTCATATCCTTCTTCACGCAAAGCAAAGACATCATTGAGTTGGGTGAAGAACCCTTCTGCCGTGAGGTTTATATCCCATTTGCCAATCGACTTGTACCAATCGACACTTGACGTGACCGAGTGACTGCGTTCCTCTTTGAGATTCGGGTCGATGGATATCAAATGCACCTCTCCTCCAACGGCTCCTACATGCAAGTCTTCATCGTAGGTCTGTGGAGCACGGTAGCCGCCTGCATATCCTACCCGAAAAATCAAGTCATTGATAGGCGTATATCGCACATTGGCTCGTGGGGTAAAGATGAGTTTGGTTAATAGATTATGTCTCTCCAACCTTCCGCCAATCAGCACTGACCATTTGGTGTTTTTCCACTCATTTTGGACGTATCCGCCATAGAGGTGAACAGTTTGCCTTAGGTCGCGATGATATCCCAATATCCTGTCGTGCAATTGATTGGACGAATATTCCACACCTGCACTCAAGTCAGCCGGCATTTGACCGCAAGGATAGGAGAAACGATACTGGCCTCCCACAACGGCTGTAATATCTTTGGATTGTCCATAGGCGTTGGGGTTATAGTTCGTGCCAAAATAACTTTCGCGAGCCGTATGCTGGAACGAAGCGTATGGTGTCACACAATGTCGATTGTCGGCTGTGAAATAGTCCCAACGAAGACTGCCTGCATTAATCTGGTGCTTTAGTTGTTCGGTCAAGGGCGACTCATGGGGTTGTAAGGAATCAATACCATAACCACCACGACGGAATTCTGATGTATGGTGGTACTCCAATGTAATCTTGGAATAAGAAGTCGTTCTGAAGAAACTGCGGAAGCCCAATGTGGTTGTCTGCAATTTAGGGATGTCGCTGTATCCATCGTTGTCACGATCGTATTGTTTCCGGTCGCGTTGAACGCCAAAGATATATGTTCCCACCTTTTCATTAGGCGATAGTACCGATGCATTGATGTTGGTATTGATGTCATAGGAGCCTGTTTCGGTAAAAAGACTTTGATTGTTGAGGCTTATATAGTTTCGGCTCGGTTCTTTGGTGATGATATTGACAACACCACCTATGGCATTCGCCCCGAACAAAGCACTGCATCCACCTCGTATCACTTCTATTCTGTCCACCATGCCTGTAGGTATCTGTTCTAACCCATAAACGCTGGCTAAAGAAGAAAATATGGGGCGTGAATCCAATAGAATTTGGCTGTATTGGCCATCTAAACCATTGATATGCAGTTGGGGAACCCCACAATTGCTACACGACATCTCAACCCGCAACCCCGGCTGGAAATTCAGCACGTCGGCCATCGAGTTAGAGCATGTGTTTTCTATGGTATGGGGAGAAATGACATTCACGATAGATGCCACTTCTTTTTGTTTGGTCTCATATTTATTGGCAGAGACCACGACATTTTCAAGTAAATAACTTGTTTCTTCGATTTCCACATTACAAATATAGGTGGAATCCGCTTCAATCAGAACAGGCACTTCTTTCGTTTTATACCCTACGAAAGAAAAGGCAAGGACTTGCTGTCCAATAGGAACATTTTTCAGGAAATAATGACCACTCTCGTCGGTTGTCGAACCAATAGATGTGCCTTTGAGATGTACATTGATGTAGCTCAAAGGCTCTTTGGTTGCAGCATCTAATACATGACCAGCAATGTGAGAGTGTGTTGCGGCATGTAGATGTATGGCACACAAACACAGCATGGCCATACAAAATTGTTTTTGTATAGTTGACATATCTAAATACCAGTTTAAGACCTCTATCCGAGAATAGAAGTCGAATTAAAATAATACGTAAAAAATAATTGAAGATCAGGCAATCGTTTATGCCGACGGAGGGGCTCTCCGACCAAAATGTATGCTATGAACCTGTGGAGCCAGACATTCCTGTACATGATGGATGGTCTCAATTACATAATCAATAGGGCTAATATTGGTGTTCCCATTGGTGTCGGTAAAGAGGAATTGGCTATTGATTGTCGCGATGAGATTTATCTGCCAGGTGCTGTGCCCACCGTCGTTGGAAGCATGGTGCGAATTTCTATGGACATGGGAGTGAACAATCGTTACTCCATTCACTACATGTGAATGCACAAAGCAGTTCACATCAATATAATACGCGGCAAAGAGCAACAATAAAGTTGCTGCTAATCCACGTTTATATGAAGTTAGAGATTTATGCATTCATTTATGGTAAATTCTATTTAGTTCATATCATCCAAAACCGAGTGCAAAGGTACGGCTTTGTTTGGCATTAACAAATGGTTTCCGTAATTTTATTGATTAAATGCAAAAATAACATTGATCAAAAAAAGAAAAGATTGCTTACCAATGGTAATTTTCGTATTTTTGCGCCCCATTAAACAAAGCAAACAAAAACAACAAATAAACAATCCAACAATAATGATTTACACACAAGAAGTGCAACATCAATGTTGCGTGAAGAAAGGCGCCAACCATCCTTGCGCTCCGATTCCGGAAGAAGGCAAATGGGTCCGCGCTAAGGAAATCAAGGATATCAGTGGTTTCAC
>JAZUFY010000094.1:0-15764 GCA_045640925.1 Bacteroidales bacterium | reverse complement strand
TCCTCCTCCCCGTGCCCGAACAGAAGAAGAAAATCAAGACAATTCGTTGTCCTTCCTTCTAAAATTTTGTTAATAACGAAACTTTTTTCTGAAAATAACGTATTATAAAGAGATAAAAAACTTAATCTGCTATGAAGATTTTCAAACTTTCGTTCCTTATGATGGCTTCCGTGCTGCTTCTTGCGGCTTGCGGCAGCAAGGAACAATCTGCTGGTACAGGTTGGGCTCTGAATGACCCCGAATGGGGCGGTTTCGACCGTTCGAGCTATTCCGAGCAAATCACTGGTCCTGGTTTGGTGTTCATCGAAGGCGGTTCTTTCCAGATGGGCCGCGTTACCGACGATTCCCGTTTCCAGTGGAACAACCTTGTTCACACAGTTTCCGTTTCCTCTTTCTACATGGATGAGACCGAAGTGTCCAACATTATGTATCGTGAGTTTGTCTATTGGATGAACCGCGCTTACGGTGAGGAATATCCCGAACTGGTCAGAAACATCTATCCCGACACCAATGTGTGGCGTGAGCGCCTCTCCTGGCGTGAGAATTTCGTCGAGAACTATTTCCAGTGTGCCATGTTCAACGATTATCCCGTTGTCGGTGTTACCTGGGAGCAGGCTCGCGATTTCTGCAAATGGCGTACCGACCGTGTCAATGAGAAAATCCTGGTTGATGCCGGTATCATCGAGTTGGCCCAATCCGAACTCTCGGGTGCCGATGCCTTCCAGACCGATGTCTATCTCGCCGGTCTCTACAAGGGCGAAGGTGCTGGTGTGCCTAACCTCGACCCCGCCGCCGGTGGTGAGAACCGTAACGTCCGTCGTTCCGATGGTATCCTGCTGCCTAACTACCGTCTCCCGACCGAGGCTGAGTGGGAATTTGCAGCACTGGGTATGATTGGCAATACTTACGACGAGCGTGTTGTCGAACATAAGACCTATCCTTGGGCTGGTCAGAGCGTCCGTTCCGCCAACAAGAAGTACTATGGTCAGTTCCTTGCCAACTTCAAGCGTTCGCGTGGTGATGCCATGGGTGTTGCCGGCAACCTCAACGATGGCTGGGAGTACACAGCTCCTGTCAAATGGTACTTCCCCAACGACTACGGCCTGTACCACATGGCTGGCAACGTGAGCGAATGGTGCGGCGATGTCTATCGTAAAGATGCCAACCCCATCGGAGGCGATGATATGAACCCCTATCGTGGTAACGTCTATAAGGTCATCCGCATGGGTGAAGACGGCGAAGAGGTCGCTATCAACGACACCACTGGTAACCTCTACTACGACAATATCCCCGACGACATGAACCGTCGTAACTACCGTCAGGCCGACAATATCAACTACCTCGATGGTGACTGGAATTCCAGCATCTACGATTTCGAAACCCACACCGCTACCGCTGGTGAGTGGCGTCTCGACACCAACGATGAAGAGGAGGATATGGACGAAGTGGTCGGAAAGTCTGAAGAACAGCAGACAAACCAGATGTACCACCGTTCCGACAGCGTTGACCGCAACAACATCACCTCGATGATTAACAACCGCGTTCGTGTTGTCAAGGGTGGTTCTTGGAAAGACCGCGCCTACTGGATGCAATGCGGCACCCGTCGCTACTACGACCAGGATCGTTCCACCTCTTGGATCGGATTCCGTTGCGCTATGGATCGCATGGGTTCCCGTACTCAGAACTAATCTTTTCTATAATAAGATGAGAGAGACCCTTTTATAGGGGTCTCTCTTTCTTTGTTGAATATTATGTGTTTTTTAATATATTTATTGTAAAAGTGTGAATAATTGCCTTTTTTTTCGTAACTTTGCATATTGACTGATTTTAGTATTATGATGTCAACTGCTTTAAAACGAATAATCTGCATCTTCGTAATGGGTGCGGCATTGAGTTTTGTATGGGCTCAAAAGCTGATAACATACGAAGCTGGCATGGGTACACGCAGTTTTGAAGACCCCGATGTGTGGATTCTTTATCAGCGAGTGAGGGCCGTGCATGAGGGTATGGTGCTGTATGCCGACTCGGCTTTGTATAATACTAAGCAGAATGATTTTACCGCGTACGGGAATGTCAAGATTGAACTCACGGATACCACTACAATTTTTGGTGACAGGCTTTTCTACGATGCCAACAGCAGGGTGATTGATATTTGGGACGATACCGTGCGCCTTATCGATGGAAAGACGTTGCTGAAGACAAACCATTTGTCATACGACCGCAATACGTCTACCGCCTCGTATAACAATTGGGGGTGGACAACCAACGAGGACAAACGTTTGGTGAGTCGCATAGGTAATTATAATTCCGATACTAAGATTTTCTATATCTACGTCAAAGTAGACCTCAGCGACTCCAATATGCAGCTCTATACCGATACGTTGATTTACAATATGAACACCCATATTGCTGAGTTTTGGAGTCCGACCTATATTTATACCGATTCGGCCACTATGTATAGCGAGGAGGGTACCTACGACACCGACAAACGGTATGCTTTCTCAACTAAAGCGTCGCAGGTGGTGAATAATGAGAAGCAGATTTTCAGTGACACTTTGCGATATGACGAGTTGACAGAGTTCGGTATCGCCAACGGACATGTGCGTTTGCTCGATACGGTGAACAATATCACTTGCACTGGCCGATATGGTGAGACGAGTCAGGAACGACATACCTCGTTTATTACCGATAGTGCCTTGGTCATTTTCGTGAGCGAAAATCAGGAGGATAGTGCTCGGTTGGATACACTTTACCTTCATGCCGATTCGGTGTTGGTGCAGAATGATTCGGCCAAACAATTTGTCTCGGTGATGGCTCATCACCATGTCAAGACCTTTCGCAACGATAGTCAGGCGATGTGCGATTCGGCTTTTTATTCTGTGCCCGATTCAACCCTTCGAATGTTCTACGACCCAGTTGTCTGGTACGACCATTACCAGTGTACCTCTGACACAATAGTTCTGCTTCACGACAGCAATGGGGTTCGTAATGTATATCTGAATAATAACGGATTTTGCATCGAACAACTCGACCCCGACAAATTCAACCAGGTAAAAGGCCGTAATATGGTGGTTTATTTTAAGGAAGGCGAACCCGACTATGCCGACATCTTGGGCAATGCCGAAATGGTGTACTATATCACCGAGGAGGATGAACAAGGTCATGTCAGCCTGATAGGTGTTAACGTGGGCAAAGGGTCGGACATGCGCATTTATTTCAAAGACCGTGCACCCGACAAGGTGTCCACCTATGGCAAACCCGACATGAATGCCTATCCTTTGGACAAACTCGAAGTCGAGAAACGTCAGTTGCCCGATTTTCGTTGGTTGGACAATCGAAGACCGAAGTGTCCGACAGATGTTTTTGTATGGTGACAAAATGGCAGACAATGTGTAAGTGGCAAGATTTTTGAAGACGAATAAGCAGGCTCAAAGTGCCTCGAAGAACAAACAAATTTATGCTAAACTAAAACAAACATAATGAATAAGAACGAAGAAAAAATAGAGCAGGAAGAAACACAGCAGAATGTTGCTCCCGAATCCCAGGAAGATGTGAAAGCGGAGGAGGAAGTCTCGTCGAAAAAAGATAAAAAGAAAAAGCACGACAAGCACGACTCCAATCAGGAAAAGCTGCAAGAAATGGGCGAGAAACTTGCCGAGATGAACGACAAGTATGTCCGACTCTATTCCGAATACGAGAACTATCGCAAACGCACCAATACCGAGAAGGCTGACCTTATCATCAACGGTTGTAAAGATACGGTTAAAGCCATCCTTCCTGTGGTCGACGATATGGAGCGTGCATTGCAGGCCATGCCTGAAGGCGAAAGTGCCAAAGAGGGCGTACAACTCATTTATAACAAACTTATGAACATCCTGTCACAGAAAGGTGTGAAACCCATTGAGGCCAAGGGACAGAAATTTGACGAAAACCTGCATGAAGCAGTCACCCAGTTTCCAGCCGCCGATGAAAGTCAGAAAGGCATGGTGGTAGATGTGGTTGAGAAAGGTTATTATTTGAATGACAAAGTGCTGCGCTACGCAAAGGTGGTAGTGGCAATCTAATACAACAACGATGGCAAAGAGAGATTATTACGAGGTGCTTGGTGTGAGTAAAAACGCCACTCCGGAAGAATTGAAGAAGGCTTACCGCAAATTGGCCCTCCAGTACCATCCTGACCGCAATCCTGGTGACAAGGAGGCGGAGGAAAAGTTCAAGGAGGCCGCCGAGGCATACGATGTGCTGAGCAATCCCGACAAGAAGGCCCGTTACGACCAGTTCGGTCATGCGGCTTTTGAAGGCGGTGCAGGTGGCTACGGTGCGGGTGGAATGGATATGAACGACATCTTCTCCCATTTCGGTGACATTTTTGGCGACTTGTTCGGCGGAGGCGGTTTTGGAGGTGGCTTTAGTGGCTTTGGAGGCTTCGGTGGAGGTTCGCAGAACCGTCGCCGTGCCACTCCCCGAGGAAGCAATCTCCGCATTAAGGTGAAACTCACCCTCGAGGAAATCGAGAAAGGCTGCGAAAAGAAAATCAAGGTGGCAAAATATGTCCCTTGCAAGACTTGTGGCGGATCGGGTGCTCGCAATAACAACTATGAGACTTGTCCTCATTGCCATGGCAGCGGTGTGGTGACAGAGGTTCGCCGTACTATTTTGGGACAGATGCAGACGCAAAGTGTGTGTCCTCATTGTGGAGGCGAAGGCCGCATCATCAAAGACAAATGTCGTGACTGCAATGGCGAAGGCATCGTCCGTTCCGAGGAAATTATAACCATCAACATTCCCGCAGGTGTGGCTGACGGTATGCAGCTGTCCATGTCGGGCAAAGGCAATGCTGGTCCTCGTGGCGGTGTTCCTGGCGATTTGATTATTCTCATCGAAGAAATACCTCACGATATTTTCGAACGTCAAGAGTCCAACCTTTACTACAATGCCTTCATCACTTTTGCCCAAGCGGCAATGGGTGCCAGTGTGGAAATTCCAACCCTGTCGGGCAAAGTCAAAGTGAAAATTGATGCGGGAACTCCCTCGGGCAAAGTGTTCCGTTTGAAAGGCAAAGGATTGCCTGATGTGAATGGCTATGGACGGGGTGATATGTTGGTTTGTATTAATGTGTGGATACCGAAGAGTCTCTCTCGTGAAGAGAAGGAACTGCTCAACAAACTGGATCAGTCCCCAAATTTCCAACCCAATCCGACCAAACAGGAGCGTGGCTTTTTCGACAAGATGAAAGACCTTTTTAATCAATAAAACTATATTCACGGCAGGCAGGATGATGGCTTGCCGTTATTGAATATAGTCTAAACAAACGATAAGATGACCAAGATGACCGAATCTTTCCTCCAGTATATTTGGCAGCATCAACTGCTTGAAGGCGATTTGGTCACCGTCGAAGGATTGCCTGTTTCTGTCGAGCGGGCAGGGGCACTCAATACCGATGCGGGTCCTGATTTTTTTGATGCCCGTGTGAAGATAGGTGATACCCTCTGGGTCGGCAATGTTGAAATACACATCAAGTCCTCCGATTGGAATCTTCATCACCACACCAGCGATCGTGCCTACGACAACGTTGTCATGCATGTTGTTTTTGAGAATGATATGGCAGTCACTTTGCAGAATTGTCATCCTGTCGCCACCATCGAGCTCAAGAACAATATTCCAGAGGTGCTTTGGAACAACTATGAGGCGCTCATTGACCCTCCTCGGCCTATGCCCATTCCGTGTATGGAGCATCTGGCCGACATTCCTACGTTTTATATAGATAGTGCATTGGAACGCCTCGTCTTGGAACGCCTTGAGCGCAAGTGCCAACCTGTGCGACATCTGCTCGAAGAGAGTCACAACGATTGGGAAAAATGCTGCTATTGGCTGATGGCACATTATTTTGGAGGTAGTCTCAATAGTTTCCCATTCGAACTGATGACCAAATCCACAGAGATGAATCTTTTAGCGCGCTGGCGTGACAATCCTCGCCGTGTCGAGGCATTGCTTATGGGACAAGCCGGCCTGCTCGAAGGCTATTTTGAGGACGATTATCCCCGACAATTGCAAGCCGACTATGAAGCTTTGCGCCAGGGAGCCCGACTCACCCCCATTGCTGGCTATCTATGGAAATTCTTCCGCTTACGTCCATATAGTTTTCCTACCTTGCGTATCAGTCAGTTCGCCCAATTGGTTTGCCAATCCCGCAATCTTTTCAGTCGTCTGCTTGAAACGCCCGATGCTGCTGAATTGCAACAATTCTTTGATGTCCAAGCTGCCCCTTATTGGGACAACCATTTCCGTTTCGATCATCCCTCGCCAGGTAAGCCAAAACATCTCGGTCGTGCCTGTGTAGATTTGCTCATCATTAACGCCTGGGTGCCGTTGCTCTTCGAATACGGCAATTACCATAACGAACAACGCTATAAAGATCAGGCAATTGACATATTGCAACAACTCAAATCCGAATACAACCACATCGTCCGTCAGTGGGCTACTGTCGGTATCAAGTCCGACAATGCCGCCCGCAGTCAGGCTCTCATTCAACTGTATAACGAACATTGCAGCCGTCACGACTGCCTTCATTGTCCAATAGGCTATAAAATCATCACACATTGAAAGCAAGCACACTATCCTCGATAATTAAAGCTACTGCCGAATCTGTTCCGCAGCCAGACAGTCAGTTCGACCAACTCCTCACCGATAGTCGCCGAGTGGGAGATGTGGCTCATTGCCTATTCTTTGCTATTCCCACCAAACGCAATACAGGCTGCCGCTATGTCGCCGACCTCTATCAGCGTGGTGTGCGTAACTTCGTCATCCCCTCGTCTCTCACCGACGATTATGTCCGCCAGTTCAAATCGTTACCCGAGGCCAATTTTTGGCAGGTCAAGGACGTGGTGAGGGCCTTGCAACTCTTGGCAGGGGCCCATCGCCTCAGTTTTAATATCCCCGTCGTCGGCATTACGGGCAGTAACGGCAAAACCATAGTTAAGGACTGGATAGTCCAATTACTCGGCGACACACGCAACATTGCGGCTAGTCCTCGCAGCTATAATTCGCAGATCGGGGTACCTTTGTCGGTTTGGCAGATGAATGATAATCATAACTTTGCTGTTTTTGAGGCGGGTATCTCCGAGCCAGGCGAAATGGAACCTCTTCGGCAAGTTATCAATCCCACTATAGGCATTTTTACTAATATCGGACAGGCGCACGATGAGAATTTTCTGACCCGAGAGCAAAAAACGGCTGAGAAACTTCAGCTATTTACTCATTGCCAAGTACTTATTTATTGCTCCGAACACAAAGAAATACAGTCAGTCCTATCGCAGATTGACACATTCAGAGACATCTGTCGCTACACATGGGGTACAGGAGAGGACAATGTTGTGCGGCTCCTTCAGATTGAGCAGACAAGCCACACTACTCATCTTCTTGTAGGCTATCAAGGAGCCCAATTCCCTGTCAACATTCCTTTTGTTGATCGGGCTTCCATCGAGAACGCCATGCAGTGCATCACCCTATTGTGCTATCTCGGCTACAAAGGAGACGATATTGCCCGCCGTTGTCTGCGGCTCACCCCCGTAGCTATGCGGCTCGAAATGGACGAGGCCTGCAACAACTGCCTTCTCGTTAACGACAGTTATAGTCTTGACCTCAACTCCCTCACCATCGCCCTCGATTATGTGCAGCATGAGCGTCAGCATGTTAAAAAGACGCTTATCATGAGTGATATACTTCAAGCGGGCATCCCCGATGGCGAACTTTATGCTCAGGTCTCTGCCCTGCTTGCTCATCATGGCATCAGCCGTTTCGTTGGCATAGGCCCTGTGCTGGGAGCACACAAAGAACTCTTCAACGAGTTTAATGCTGACTTTTATTCCTCTACCGAGGATTTCCTCCGCACATTCGACTTGGACAAATTCATCAACGAGACAATCTTGCTTAAAGGTGCCCGACTATTTCATTTTGAGGATATTGCTAAAGCCCTTCAGCGCAAGACGCACCAAACCATCATGGAGGTCAACCTCAACAACCTCGTTGACAACCTTAACTACTACCGATCCCGTATCCACCCCACCACGAAACTCATGGCCATGGTCAAAGCGGCATCTTATGGTGCAGGCAAAGTGGAAATTGCCAGCACATTGCAGTACAACCATGTCGACTATCTTACTGTGGCCTACACCGATGAAGGTGTCGACCTGCGCCGCAATGGCATTACTCTGCCCATTATGGTGATGAACCCCGAGGAAGAAAGTTTTTATGATATCATACGCTACCATCTTGAACCAGACATATATAGTTTCCGCATCTTTGAGGCTTTTTCTGAGGCCGCCCGTGTGTTGGCCGATAAAGAAAGCCCCGTGCCAGTTCACATCGAACTCGACACAGGTATGCACCGCTTGGGGTTCAGTGGCTCCGATATCGACGAGATTGTACGCCGTTTCCAACAGAAGGACTGCCCTCTCAGCATTTGTTCCGTTTTCTCTCATTTGGCTTGTAGTGAGGATGCTGCCATGGATGATTTCACCCGTTTGCAAATCACCCGTTTCCGCGAATGGAGCAATCAACTTAAAAAACTCCTTGGCAATCCAAATCTGTGCTGCCATATCCTCAACTCATCGGGCATCACCCGTTTTCCCGAGGCGCAGATGGACATGGTGCGTCTTGGCATAGGCCTTTACGGTATCTCGCCCGAGCCCGAGGTTCAACGTCGGCTCAAACCTGTCAGCCGGCTAAAAACCCGTATCTCGCAAATAAAAGTAATCCCGCAAGGTGACTCAGTGGGTTACAATCGTCGTTGGGTGGCAGGTCGGCCCTCACGCATTGCTATCATTTCTATCGGCTATGCTGACGGACTCAATCGTCATCTCGGACAAGGAAACGGCAAAGTGGTAGTCAATGGTCATCAAGTGCCCATTATTGGTAGCATCTGCATGGATATGTGTTTTTTGGATGTCACCGACGTGCCCTGTCAAGAAGGCGACGAGGTGGTTATTTTCGGCGATGCTGATTTGCTGCAGCAGATTTCAGATGCCGCCGGCACCATCGCATACGAAATACTTACCTCCGTGTCGCCTCGAGTCAAACGTGTGTATTTTCAAGAATAATTATAATATTAATATGAGAAAAGTAATCTCCATTCTGTTTGCAGTGATACTGCTCGCTTCAGGTGCCTCTGCCCAACGAAGCCTCTGTCTTGACAATCATGCCAACGCCCCAAAAGAACCATCCTTTAAACAGATGCAGCTTAAACATCACGCTCTTATTCCATGCCTCTGTGTTTCAAAATCAGCTTCTGACCATGTAAGCACCTTCCCTTACACCTTCGGCTTTGATGTCGATTTGGATAAATGGTGGACACTCGGAGGAGATAACGAGGGCCATAATTGGATTACTTACAGTGCGTTGATGGATACTATCTATGATGAAACGGGTACGGGTGCAAGTGTTTCCCATAGTGGTGCAGATGTGGCAGTAAGTATGAGCTATTACCCTGATTCGATGGAGATCCGGTGGGGTGTATTCGAAGTGGTATATGGACATGCCGTTCAAGCCGACAATTACCTTGTCTCGCCAGCACTCCAGCTTCCTGCCGACACCATGCAGCTATCCTTCTTCTGCTCGGGTTTCAATCCAGACAATCCTGATAGCCTCGAAGTGCTTCTCGGTACCACTGTTCCCGTCTCTGCGAGCGATTTCAATGTTGTCCTCATGCCTCTTACGGCTATTGATTGGGCAGGTGATTATCATCGTTTTTCACTTGATTTGTCAGATTATGCAGGCCAAACAGTATATGTGGCTTTCCATCATCGTGGCAACGATAATTATGGTCTTTTGCTCGATGACGTTCGCATTGGTCAGGCCGAACCTCCAGCAGTGGTCATCACAAGTCCTTCCCGTGCCAGAGTCGGTTCGTCTGTCACGTTTGGCTACGAGGTGCTCAATGACGTCTTTCCCACTTCCGTGCAATGGACTTTCGAGGGTGCAGACCTCGATTCTGACACAGGATCTTCCGCTACATGGTATACAGTCGGTAATTATACTGTTTCCCTCATCGCCTCAAATGCCGATGGTGCTGACACAGTTTTGAAACCTATTGAAATTTATGATTGTGGCTTTGTTCAACTTCCCTACACCTTTGATTTCGGCTCCAATTCAGACATGGGATGCTGGGAATATTTTGATGCCAATCACGATGGTCATACATGGCAACTCTTTGAGGATTACGGTGTGCTTGACTTCTCGTATGATATGGAGAACGACCAACCTATCTCCCCCGACGACTGGCTCTACCTCGCTGATGTCCCTCTGCCCGAAGATCAAAACTACGAACTCTATTGGGAGGCCTATCCAGGCAATCCTGCCTATCCAAATGAGTATTATAGTGTTTATGTTATTGACCATGACTTTCATGATATCGATAGTTTGCCGCCTCTCTATAGCGGTATTTTGAACCCTCGTGGCGATCTCCTTAGCATTGATCTTACTCCCTTTGCAGGCGATACTGTCACTATCCTCTTTCGCCACCACAACTGCACCGACAACATGGCGCTTGTTTTGACAGGCGTGATGTTGCGACCTTTGCAGGTACCCGAAATCGAAATCAATGGCCCGCAACGTGTGCGTTTTGGACAAACGGCACATTTTGTGGCCAATGCAGGTGCTGCTGAGGTACACTGGACTTTCCAAAATGGCAATCCTGCCACCGCAGACACACCAGAGGTGGATGTGGTGTGGAACACCCCAGGCACCTATCAAGTTGAATGCACTGCCACTAATGCTTCAGGCTCCGATAGTCGTACTTTCTTTATCGAGGTATTTGATTGTGGCACCATCACCGAACTACCTTTTGCAACCGATTTTGAGGATGGCAGCCTTGGATGCTGGAACAATGTCGATGGTGACGGAGACGGCAATATTTGGCAGGCTCAATCTTCCGATTTCGAGGGAATTACGGGTCATGCTAATAGTCTTGGTTTTTGTAGTTCGGCTTCCTATCTATATGGTCGTGGGGCACTGCATCCCGACAACTGGCTCGTCAGTCCCGCAATACAACTGCCAGCGGGTTCAGCACGCTTGTCATGGTATGCCAAGGGTGCTGATCCAGATTATTATGCTGAAAATTACAGCGTTTATGTTTCCACTACGGGCGGAAGTCCTGCTGATTTTACCACCTTGCTATGCTCCAAGACTGCTGAAGCCGATTGGCATAACTCTCAGGCCGACCTGTCGCCCTATGCAAGCCAAACCATTTGGGTGGCTTTCCGTCACCACGATGTAAGCGATATGTACTACCTTTTGCTCGACGACATTGTGGTTGACAGCCATAGTGCTGTTGGAATTGATGATGCTGACAATGACGCTATAATCGTCCGTCCCAACCCTGCCAAAGACCATCTTGACATTATTGGTTCGGGCATACACCGTGTGTTAATCATTGATGTGTCAGGTCGCACATTGCTCAATGTCGACCATGGCGGACGAATAGATATTGCTTCGCTCCCCGCTGGTTTATATTTTGTGCGGGTTGTGTCCGATGCAGAAGTTGGTATCGTGCGGGTCGTGAAAAGATGAAAAGAAAGTTCAATTAAGTAACGATCAAAAATATCATGATACAATCCTGTAGTACAAATGAGGCAGTTTTGTTTCATCTAAGACGACAACATTACTACAGTTTTTTATCGTTACCTATTTTAACATTTTGTTCCATTATTGCGTTCTTTGCTCTTTCATTATATTTCAACTATTGGTGGGAGGATATTGGGAGGATATTGGGAGAATATTGGGAGGATATTGGGACAATCTGTTTGCCATATCTATGCCTTGGTTTAACGTGGTTTAATATATTTGTTAAAACGCACGGCACGAAAACTAAATGTCCAATGACAAAAAACACCGCCTTTTAAGCGGTGCTTTTTGTCATTAGTTGATACATCTTTTTCCAATCATACAAAGTTTGTCATTTCACTCTCAGCCGTCGGCCTATTCGGAGGGTGGTGTTGGGTGAGATGCCGTTGAGTTTGCAAAGGCGGTTGACTGTGGTGTGATGGCGTTTGGCAAGAGCCCCAAGGGTGTCGCCACGACGGATGGTGTGGTATTTTGGCGAGGCATCGTCGTTTTGTTTGAACGTTGTGTTGGAGTCTGTGACGGAGATTTCAGTGGCGTTGTTTGAAGTGTTGTGGACGATGAGGTGGTTTGCGTGGCGATTGATATCTTTGTATGCGTTGCGGAGACGGTTGACGGTGATCTCATAGTTGGTGTTGACGGGGCGGTCGGGGGTGTCGAGTCGGTGTTCGAATAGCCAGTCGTAGGTTTCGGTGATGTAGAAGGCTCGGGCGAGCCCGCCGTGGTCAACTCCTGGGAGTCGGGTGAAGCGCAGTCGGGGGCTCTCGCCGCATTTCGACATGGCGTTGATTACTTTCTCAGATTGGCTGATGCGGACGGCACGGTCGGCAGTTCCGTGGAGAATCCACAGGGGCAGGTCGTTGAGGCCGCAGTATGATTTGGGGTTGCCACCTCCGCATAGGGCCATGGCGGCTGCGATGCGGTGGGGGTAGGCGGCAGAGTAGTCGATGGTGCCGTAACCGCCGAGGCTCATGCCGAGGACGTAGAATCGGTTGGTGTCGCCTTTATAGTGCTCGAAAACCCAGTCGACGACGTTGTTGATTTTGTCGGGTTTCCATGCTCCTCCAGGGTTCTGAGGTGCGATGATGATGGCGTCGATTTGACGGCCCATGGCGAGGGCGTCGAGGGGTCCGTAGCGGCGTACCCGTTCGAGGTTGCGTCCGCAAAGGCTGGCTCCGTGAAGAAAGAGGATGATGGGTTTGTCAGATTGGACAGAATCGTAATCTTTTGGGGTGGAAACCCAAAAATTATAGCCGTCGGCAACTTGGCCTCGATAAGCTCTAAGTGTCTGAGCAGACAATAAAATAGGCGACAGAAGAAGAATTGTCAGTATGAACAGTTGTGTCTTTTTCATGGCTGCAAAGATACACTTTTTTGTGAAATCAAATACTTTTTTGATTTTTTTTGCGTTATTTTTATTAGGATAAAATTTAAAATATAGTTTCAAAATCTTAATTTTGGCACGTCTTACAATTGTTCAAAAACGAGGCAAGTTTTCGCTTACCATTCCGCACAAGGTTTTGGTGAACGGACAATTGTTGGGTGTCATGAAGGATAAGCAGGTGGTGATAGAGTTGCCCGAGGGGAGGTACGAGGTGACTATTCAAAGCTTGTTCCCATATATATCAGCATCAGAGCATGTACAGGTGAGGGATGGGAGTGAGACCACTTTGACGTTTTGCGACCGAGAGCAATGGTGGGACGCGCTGTTCGTGGTGGACATCGTATTGTGGATTGTAAAGCGTTTTTTGCATCTTGCCGCCCCGTGGACGTGGATATATGAGATTTTTACGAATGGCTATTTCTTGTTATGGCTTGTTTACGAGTGGCGTATCAGAAAGGAGTATTTCAAGTTTGCAATCAATTAAATACTTGATCTATATGAAAAAAACAGTACTTTTATTGACGGTTTGTATGTTGACTTTGGCAGCAGCGGCTCAACCTGCAGGGCATGTACGCAAAGACGGCCATCACATTAATCGTGTTGAAAAGTTGGCTGCCAAGAACGGCAATCCGTGGAAAATGTCGGGCTACTATACGGACGACTATTATGAATTCGAGACGTATGACTACAACAACCGTAGTAGGCTTATTGCGGTGAGCGATTCGGTGGTTGACGAATATTTCGTGATAGATTCGTTGTTTTACAATGATCGAGGCCAAATGGTGCGTCTTTCGGGATGGCAACGTTTGGATGGTGCGTTGAAAAATGTCTATTATGTCGAGTACACATACGATGCTGCTGGCAATATTGCTTCTCGTACCAATTATAATATGTGGGAAGGAGAGTGGTGTTTGGGAGGCGTCTACAATTATACTTATAATGCCGACAACCAGATTGTCCTTTCTACATTGGATATGGCCGGCATTCGTTATCAGAAGGTGGAATATACCTATGATGCCGGATTGCTGATGCAGGAATTGTGGTATTCGTATGACGGGGCTGGCCTCACACCCAGCGATAAGATTAATTACACATACGATAGTGACCGCCATCTAATCCGAGAAGATGATAGTACTTCGTATGATGGTTACCATTGGGCGTATTATGGTTACCGCACGTATGTTTATGATGAATATGGCAACTGCGTCATATATGAATATGTCGACAATACAGGCTCACCATCGGAGCGTAGAGAGTATCAATATGATTATTCGATGCCCCTTAATCAGGTGCTGATGCCTTGGACTCCTGAAATAGAACGTCCCTATACATATCAGAATGTTCATGCTTATACTACAGAATCATGGTATGCTGTTGATATCGACCATGTCCTTCAATATGTATGTGACTATATATATTTATATGATGAAAACACAGCCGGTATTGCTGATGTTCGGAAGAACGAGATACGCATGGAGGTCTCTCTAAATCCTGCAAACGATTTTGTTACTATTGAAGGGGTGGGGGACACACGTGCAAGTTTGAGTGTTTATGATGCAATGGGCCGTAAAGTAATGTCGGCTATCGTCAGCAATAACAACAGTACTGTTGATATTTCGAAATTGTCAGCAGGAAATTATCTGTTTTGTTTGACTTCTCAAAAAGGAATAAGTACGTCTAAGGTTATTGTTAAATAATTGATTTACATCTGATTTTTTATGCAGTCGTTTCATTTGGAATGGCTGCATTTTTATGTAAGTTTCAATAGCTCAATTTATTGTGGAGTTATCAACAATTGTTTCAATATTTTTTGTCCAAAATGGTGTAAAAAAAGAATATTGGAAGTAATTTGCAAGCAAGAATTGGCATTTTTCAAAAAAAAAATTCATTTTGGAAAATACTGATTTAAAATGGCATTAGCTATTTGAAAAATGAAAAAATGAAAAAAAATTTTGGTAGTTTGAAAAAAGGTCGTATCTTTGCACTCGCTTTCGACGGAAGAAGGGCCTCTGAGAGAGGGGCTGAGAGAGGGGGGCGGAAGCGAGAGGACATTGAATTTCTGAGATCATGAGATAGCGTGTGTCGGAGGTCCTGCTGAGGCAGGACGGAGACACAGACGAGTCAAAGGTTAAAAAATAAAGAACAATTCTTACAATGAAGAGTTTGATCCTGGCTCAGGATGAACGCTAGCGGCAGGCCTAACACATGCAAGTCGAGGGGCAGCAGGGGGTGGCAACACCCCGCTGGCGACCGGCGCACGGGTGCGTAACGCGTATGCAACCTGCCTGTGACAGGGGAATAACCCGGAGAAATTCGGACTAATGCCCCGTATGGTCGCCGGACCGCATGATCCGGCGACGAAAGTTCCGACGGTCACAGATGGGCATGCGTGACATTAGCTAGTTGGTGAGGTGACGGCCCACCAAGGCGACGATGTCTAGGGGAGCTGAGAGGCTTATCCCCCACACTGGTACTGAGACACGGACCAGACTCCTACGGGAGGCAGCAGTGAGGAATATTGGTCAATGGACGGAAGTCTGAACCAGCCATGCCGCGTGAAGGAAGGCGGCCCTATGGGTTGTAAACTTCTTTTGCCGCAGAGTAATAAGCGGGATGCGTCCCGTGATGAGAGTATGCGGCGAATAAGCATCGGCTAACTCCGTGCCAGCAGCCGCGGTAATACGGAGGATGCAAGCGTTATCCGGATTTATTGGGTTTAAAGGGTGCGTAGGCGGAGCATTAAGTCAGCGGTGAAATATCCCGG